>NZ_JACAPW010000017.1:0-236522 GCF_013385495.1 Pseudomonas sp. F8002
GCCGAGTGGTGGGGCAAGAGCGTTTTGCTTACTTTTGCGCTGTTCAAAAGTGAGCCGCTGTAAGAGCGGAACCAATATCAGCCATCACCCAAATAACGGATATGTACCCACCCCCCCTGCCACGCCAATCATCCCCCAGCCTTATCGCGCACCATTCACCCCCAGCCGTATTTATTGTGACCCCAGGCCCCGTGCCTGACACTCAACCCATCCACCCCTAACCACCCCTGGAGTCCCCAATGAGTGAGCCTGTGCAGTTCCAAGACAAGGTCGTGATCGTCACCGGTGCCGGCGGCGGACTAGGCCGCGCCCACGCACTCCTGTTCGCCAGACACGGCGCCAAAGTGCTGGTCAACGATCTTGGAGGCTCAACCCAGGGCGAAGGCGCCAACGCCTCGGCGGCCGACCGCGTAGTGGCCGAAATCCGCGAAGCCGGCGGCATCGCCGAGGCCAACCACGACTCCGTCACCGACGGCGACAAGATCGTCCAGAACGCCCTCGACGCCTTCGGCCGCATCGACGTCGTGGTCAACAACGCCGGGATCCTGCGGGACAAAACCTTCCACAAAATGGAAGACAGCGACTGGGACCTGGTCTACCGCGTACACGTCGAAGGCGCCTACAAAGTCACCCGCGCCGCCTGGCCCCACCTGCGTGAACAAGCCTACGGCCGGGTGATCTTTACCGCCTCCACCTCCGGTATCTACGGCAACTTCGGCCAGTCCAACTACGGCATGGCCAAGCTCGGCCTGTACGGCCTGACCCGCACCCTGGCGCTGGAAGGCCGCAAGAACAACATCCTGGTCAACGCCATCGCCCCCACCGGTGGTACACGCATGACCGAAGGCCTGATCCCGCCGCAAGTCTTCGAACGCCTCAAGCCGGAATTGATCAGCCCGCTGGTGGTGTACCTGGGCAGCGAGGCGTGTCAGGAAACCTCCGGGCTGTTTGAGGTGGGCGGCGGCTGGATCGGCAAGACCCGCTGGGAGCGCAGCCTGGGGGTTGGGTTCGACCCTGAAGCCGGGTTCTCCCCGGATGATGTCGCCGCCCACTGGCAGCAAATCTGTGACTTCGACGGGGCCGCTCACCCCAAGGACAACATCGAGGCCTTGAAGGAGATGATGGCCAACCTGCAGAAGTACAGCCTGTGATCATTACGTGAAAAAGTTTTAATCAAGCGGGGCGCCATGGCGCCCCGCTTTATTTCAGGCATAAAAAAAGCCGCTGCAAAGGCAGCGGCTGAAGTAAGACGTTTGATCAAGGAGCAATAAATCAACGTCAGTGAACACCGGTAACAGATTGAAAATATTGATCAATCCATAAAAAACTGGCTGTTCTTCCAGGTTCTGGAAGCGGGCGGTTTGCCCTGAAAGCCAGGCAAGAATAGGCTTTTGTTACAAAATGAAAAATAGCGATTCGAGACAAGGACTGTTACCAAACCCGCAACAGTGGCAATAACACCTCATCCATCCTCCTGATAATCCTTCATCCATCTCGTCCATGGCCTCTCCAAGACCCCGGCCAGAGCGCCCTCTCATCCTTTCGAGCGACAACACGAATACCTCCTTGGTGCGCTTATCGCTCCTGATCGCGGGCAGTAGGGTGGGGCCTTCTGTCACACCACCGGGGAAGACGCATGACAAAAACAACAATGCGCGCCATCTTCAGGCCACAGGCGCTGGCCGCTGCGGTTGCTTTGGGTTGCTGTGCCCAGGCGCAGGCTGTTTCGTTCAACATCGGCGAGATCGAAGGGCAATTCGATTCCTCGCTGTCGGTCGGTGCCAGCTGGGGCATGCGCGATGCCGACAAGAAGCTGGTGGGCATTCCCAACGGCGGAACGGGCCAGGCTTCCACCGGCGATGATGGTCGCCTGAACTTCAAGAAGGGCGAGACCTTCTCCAAGATCTTCAAGGGCATCCACGACCTGGAACTCAAGTACGGCGACAGCGGCGTGTTCGTGCGCGGCAAGTACTGGTACGACTTTGAACTGCAGGACGAAGACCGCGAATTCAAGCAGATCAGCAATAACCACCGCGACGAAGGCGCGCGTTCCTCCGGCTATGAATTACTCGATGCATTTGTCTATCACAACTATTCCATCGGCGATTTGCCGGGCAACGTGCGCGTCGGTAAACAGGTGGTCAGTTGGGGGGAAAGTACGTTCATCGGCAACTCCATCAACAGCATCAACCCCATCGACGTTTCCGCGTTCCGCCGCCCTGGCGCCGAGATCAAGGAAGGCCTGATTCCGGTCAACATGGTGTTCGCCTCCCAAAGCCTCACCAACCAGTTGAGCGTGGAAGGTTTCTACCAGTTGAACTGGGAAAACACCGTGGTGGACAACTGCGGCACCTTCTTCGGTAACGACGTGGTGGCCCATGGCTGTAACGGCAACTACACCGTCGGCAGCCCGGCGATTGCGCCGTTGCAGCCGGTGGCGGCGGCGTTTGGCCAGGGCTTCCAGGTCACCAACGAAGGCGTTGTAGTGCAACGTGCAAAAGACCGCGAGGCGCGCGATGGCGGCCAGTTCGGCATGGCGTTGCGCTGGCTGGGAGATGACACCGAGTACGGCCTGTACTTCATGAACTATCACAGCCGCACGCCCACCGTCGGTACCATCACCGCCAACACCAACCTGGCAACCATTGGCGCTATTGCCAACGCGGCCAACGGGATCGCACCGGGTACCGGGGCCGGCCTGGCGCAAAGCACGATGCTCGGTCGCGGCCAGTATTACCTCGACTACCCGGAAAACATCCGCCTGTTCGGTGCCAGCTTCTCCACCACCTTGCCCACCGGCACCGCCTGGACCGGCGAAATCAGCTACCGCCCGAATGCTCCCGTACAACTCAACACCACCGACCTGACGCTGGCCCTGGTCAACCCGATTGCCGGCAACGCCGCTTCACCGATCAGCAGTTCCTTCGGTGCCGACAACGCCGGCTACCGCCGCAAGGAAATCACCCAGATCCAGAGCACCATGACCCAATTCTTCGACCAGGTACTGGGCGCCGAACGCCTGACCCTGGTGGGCGAGGCGGCCTTTGTGCACGTCGGCGGGCTGGAGGCGAAATCCAAGCTGCGTTATGGCCGTGACTCGGTCTACGGCCAGTACGGGTTCGGCGGCGACACCGATGGGTTTGTCACGGCCAACTCCTGGGGTTATCGCGCCCGGGCCATTCTCGATTACAACAACGTATTCGCCGGGGTCAACCTCAAGCCCAACGTGTCGTGGTCCCAGGACGTCAGCGGCTACGGCCCCAACGGCCTGTTCAACGAAGGCGCCAAGGCCATCAGCGTCGGCGTGGATGCGGACTACCGCAACACCTACACCGCGAGCCTGAGCTACACCGACTTTTTTGGCGGTGACTACAACACCCTCACCGACCGCGACTTCATCGCCCTCAGCTTTGGCGTGAACTTCTGATTTGGCTTAAGTAAGGACAAGAGACTATGCGCAAAATGATTCTGCAATGCGGGGTGTTGGCCCTGAGCCTGTTGGCCGCCAACGTGATGGCCGCAGTGTCGCCGGAAGAAGCGGCCAAGCTCGGCACTACCCTGACCCCGGTGGGCGCCGAGAAGGCCGGTAACGCCGATGGTTCGATCCCGGCATGGACCGGTGGTATCCCGAAAAACGCCGGGGCGGTGGACAGCAAAGGCTTCCTCGCTGACCCGTTCGCCAATGAAAAGCCGCTGTTCGTGATCACCGCCGCCACGGTCGACAAATACAAGGACAAACTCTCCGAAGGCCAGGTGGCGATGTTCAAGCGCTACCCGCAAACCTACAAGATTCCGGTGTACCCGACCCACCGCACGGTCAACCTGCCGCCGGAGATCTACGAGTCGATCAAGCGCAGCGCGCTCAACGTACACGCGATCAACGACGGCAATGGCCTGGAAAATTTCACCGGCAACCGCTACTACGCCTTCCCGATTCCGAAAAATGGCGTGGAAGTGCTGTGGAACCACATCACCCGTTACCACGGCGGCAACCTGCGCCGCATCATCACCCAAGCCACGCCGCAAACCAACGGCAGCTACACGCCGATCCGTTTCGAGGAAGAAGTGGCCGTGCCGCAACTGATCCCGGACATGGACCCGGTCAAGGGCGCCAACGTACTGACCTTCTTCAAACAATCGGTGACCGCCCCGGCGCGCCTGGCCGGCAACGTACTGTTGGTGCATGAGACGCTCGACCAGGTGAAGGAACCGCGCCTGGCCTGGGTCTACAACGCCGGCCAGCGCCGGGTACGCCGTGCGCCGCAAGTGGCCTACGACGGGCCGGGCACTGCGGCCGACGGCCTGCGCACCTCGGATAACTTCGACATGTTCTCCGGCGCCCCCGACCGCTACGACTGGAAGCTGGTGGGCAAGAAGGAGATGTACATTCCCTACAACAGCTACAAGCTCGATTCGCCGACCCTCAAGTACGATGACATCATCAAGGCCGGCCACATCAACCAGGACCTGACCCGCTACGAACTGCACCGGGTCTGGGAAGTGATCGGCACGGTCAAGCCGAGCGAGCGGCACATCTACGCCAAGCGCCACATGTACATCGACGAAGACAGCTGGCAGGTGGCGCTGGTGGACCACTACGACGGCCGCGGCCAGCTGTGGCGTGTTGCTGAAGGTCACGCGCAGTTCTACTACGACCATCAGGTGCCGGCCTACACCGTCGAAACCCTGTACGACATCATCGCCGGGCGCTACATCGCCCTGGGCATGAAGAACGAAGAGAAGAGCAGCTTTGTGTTCGGCTTTGCGGCCAAGGCGGCCGACTACACGCCGGCAGCATTGCGCTCGGAAGGCGTGCGCTAAAACCTGATTGAAATGCGATCAAACTGTGGGAGCGGGCTTGCTCGCGAAGGCGGTCTGTCAGTTAAAGCATCAGTGACTGATACACCGCCTTCGCGAGCAAGCCCGCTCCCACATTTACGGTGTTCCACCTTTAGAACGAGTGCCGGGTGGCCTTTTGGCTCCCGGCTTTTTTATGCCCGCCAATCAGCCTGCTGAATACTCCTCAACAACCGCCAGCCACAGGACTAGGGTAGGGCGCACGCCGCCTAATAATAAAAAACAGGGACGCAGTAATGACCGCCATGACCCGTTGTCTGGATCGTCCTGGATTCATGCCACGCTTGTCTCCCCATCATCTGTTGCGCCCGCGCCTGGCCGTGCCGCTGCTCAACGCCACGGCACGGGTGAAGTTGCTCTGCGCCCCGGCCGGCAGTGGCAAGAGTGCATTGCTCGCCGAGTGCGCGTTGCAGGCGCCTTCGCAGTGCCAGGTGTACTGGTTGCCGCTGAATGGCGTGGCCTCGGATTTGTGTCAGCGCCTGGCGCAAAGCCTTGGCCTCGACTTTGTTGATGAGCCCACCTTGCTGCTGGCCCTGAACCGCTGGCAAGCGCCGGCCTGGTTGTTTCTCGATGACTTCTGCCGCGTGCCGGCGCCTGAACTGGATGGGTTGCTTGACCGCATTCTGGCCGCCAGCAGCCCGGCCTTGACCTGGTGGATCGGCGCGCGGCGGCGGCCGGCCTGCAACTGGCCCCGGCTGTTGCTTGATGATGAACTGTGGGAATGCAGCGCTGCCGAGTTGGCGTTTGACCCCAGCGAAATCCAGCACTTGGCCGGGCCCAGTGCCGACAAGGTGTTGCAGTTCAGCGCCGGCTGGTGCGCCGGAGTGCGTATCGGATTGCTTGAAGGCGACGGGCACCCGGACAAAACCTTGCTCGACTACCTGCAACACGAGTTGTTCACGGGCCTGGCGCCGGAATTGGCCGAGGCCTGGCGCGTGCTCGCGCACCTGCCACGCTTCAACCCGAGCTTGTGTGACCACCTGTTCGGCTTTGGTGATGGTGGCGACTACCTGCGAGACTTGCAGACGCTGGGCGCCTTTATCGAGCCCTGGGAGGAGTCCACCGACTGGCTGCAAGTCTTCCCGCCACTGGCCCAACTGATGCGCGCCGAACCCTGGCCAGCCAGGCGCTCCTGGCACCGGCGCGCGTGCCAATGGTTTACCGCCGCCGAGGACTGGCAAGCAGCGTTTGAGCAAGCGTTGCAGGCCGAAGAGTACGAAGTGGCCGTAAGCCTGTTGCAGCATTTCAGTTTTGAAGACCTGTTCCGCCAGCAAAACGCGGTGCTGTTGTTGCGCCTGCATGAGCAGCATGGTGATGAATTGATGCTGGGCTCGGCGCAACTGGTGGGCTTGGTAACGGCGGCGTTGCTGTTTGCCGGGCGTTTCGACCAGGCGGCGTTGTGCATTGACCAACTGGCGCGTTTCACTCCGCAACCGACCGCGCACCTGCAGCGTTATCTGCTGGCCCGCTGGCAGGCGCAATGGGGCTGGCTGTTGCATCTGGGCGGCGAAGCCGCACGGGCCCGGGGGCATTTTCTCGAAGCCCTGCAAGACTTGCCCGAGAGCGCCTGGACGTCGCGCCTGATGTGCCTGTCGGGCCTGACCCAGCAAGCCTTGCTGCGTGGCGAGCTGGATGTGGCCCAGGCGCTGAACCGCGAGGCGTTGTGCCTGGCGCGCTCCCACGGCTCACTGCTGTTGGAGGCATTGTTGGAGCTCGATCATGCGCAGTTGCTGGAGCAGCGCGGCGCGCCGTATCGGGCCCAGAGCCTGCTGGAAAATGTGCAGCGCATGCTGGTGCAGCAGCGGCTTAAAGCCGGGCCGTTGATGGGACGGATTTGCTTGCGACGTGGGCACCTGGCGCTGCGCCAGGGCCACGACGCCGTGGCCGCCGAATGCTTCGAATCCGGCCTGGGCATGTGCCTGCACAGCCAGGACAAACGCGTGCTCTACGGCTACCTGGGACTGGCGCTATTGGCCGCCAACAAGGGCGATTACGCCCAGGCGTTTATCCAGTTGCGCGACGCTGAACGCCTGATGCAGCAACGCCAGGTGCCCGACACCGTCTATCGCGCCGTATTGCTGTTGCTCAGCGGGCATTTCTGGCTGCAACAGGGTCGCGCCGAACTGACCCTGGAGGCGGTGACCCGGGTGCTGCGGCACTACCGTGGCCCCAAGGCGAAACAAGCACCGCCGGCCACCCTGGAGTTGATCCCCAGGCTTGAATATTTGCAGGTGCTGGCCGAAGTGAAATTGCATCGCGCCGAAGAGCCCGTCGCCCGCCTGAGTGCGTTACTGGAGGCCGCCCGTCAGCGGGGCATGCTGTGCCTGGAAGCGGAGTTGCACTTGGTGCTGGGGGAAGTGGCCTGGCAAGTCGGCGATCGCCCGTTGGCCGTGCGCTCGCTGGAAGCCGGATTGGAACTGGCGGGGCGTTGCCAGGTACAGCAGGCGATTCGCGAGCTGCGCCTCAGGCAACCGGGGTTGTTGAGTGCGTTGGGGCTGGAGCCGCAGGAATGCCCGGCGGCGGCGGGGGAAAATCCCCTGAGCCAGCGCGAGCTTGAGGTGCTGCAACTGATAGCCCAGGGCAATTCCAATCTGGAAATTGCCAGCCAATTGTTTATCTCGCTGCACACGGTAAAAACCCATGCGCGGAGGATTCACAGCAAGTTGGGGGTGGAGCGGCGCACCCAGGCAGTGGCGAAAGCCAAGACGCTGGGCTTGATGGCCTGAAGCCATGCACTATTCGTCAAACAATGACGATCAAATGTGGGAGCGGGCTTGCTCGCGAATGCGGTGTATCAGTCACTGATGCTTTAACTGACAGACTGCATTCGCGAGCAAGCCCGCTCCCACATTTTGTTCTGTTGGGTGCCTGATACTGAGCGTTACGGCTGATAACCCATGCGCCAACTCACCGCCTGGGTCGCCGCCAGCAAACGCTTCGCCGCCGGGCCGTCTTCATCGGCATGGAACAGCGACGTCGGCCCCACCACGGTCAACACCGCCGCCACTTGCCCGACCGCGTTGAACACCGGCGCCGACAACGCGTCCACACCCGGCATCAGCAAACCATGCACAAAGTGCAAGCCGCGCTGGCGGATCTGCTCACAGGTGGTCGCGTATTCCTGGTCATCCGCCAACGCATGGGCAACGCCCGCCTGAATCTCCCGCTCGCGCAACTCCACGGTTTCCCGCGACGGCAGGAACGCGCTGAACACCAGCCCGGTGGACGAACTGAGCAACGGCAACACCGAGCCCAATTGCGTGACCACCGTCACCGCGCGCACCGCCGGCTCGATATGCACCACCGTCGCGCCCTGGTTACCCCAGACGGCCAGGAAGCAGGTTTCATTCAACTCATCCCGCAGTTCCGCCAGGGGCAGGGCGGCGACTTTCAGCACGTCCATGCTGCCCAGCGCGGCCAGTCCCACGCGCAAGGCTTCGCGGCCCAGGCCGTAATGGTTGGTGGCGGTGTTCTGTTCGGCAAAACCCGAGGCAATCAGCGCCTGCAAATAGCGGTGGACCTTGCTCGCCGGCATTTGCACGTGCTCGGCCAGGCGCGACAACGAGGTGGCCGGCGACAGTTCAGCCAGGGCCTTAAGGATGTCGGTGCCCACTTCAGCCGAGCGGACTTTCTGTTTACCGGTGTCGCGGGGGGCGGGCGGCTTTTCCATGGAGGGCATGAATCCGAAAGGCGAATGGGCGTCTTTATAGCTTGACGGTCAACAGGTATCAAATTACGTTATGCGTAACTGGATTACGATAAAAACAACTTCCGCTCAGAGGATGATCCATGACCCTCGAATACCAATCGGGTTTTGGCAATGAATTTGCCACTGAAGCCTTGCCCGGTGCATTGCCCGTCGGCCAGAACGCCCCGCAAAAAGCGCCCTACGGGCTGTACACCGAACTCTTCTCCGGCACCGCCTTCACCATGGCCCGCAGCGAAGCCCGGCGCACCTGGTTGTACCGCATCCAGCCGTCGGCCAATCACCCGGCGTTCGTCAAGCTGGAGCGGCAATTGGCCGGTGGACCGCTGGGCGCTGTGACGCCCAACCGCCTGCGCTGGAACCCGCTGGATATTCCGGGTGAGCCGACAGATTTCATCGATGGCCTTGTAGGCATGGTCGCCAATTCCGGATCGGAAAAACCCTCGGGCATCAGCATCTACAACTACCGCGCCAACCGTTCGATGGACCGCGTGTTCTTCAACGCGGACGGCGAACTGTTGGTCGTTCCCGAACAGGGCCGCCTGCGCATTGCGACCGAACTGGGTGTGCTGGAAGTCGAGCCACTGGAAATCGTCGTGCTGCCCCGGGGCCTGAAATTCCGCGTCGAACTGCTGGATGCCCAGGCCCGCGGTTACGTCGCCGAGAACCATGGCGCGCCACTGCGCCTGCCGGATCTCGGCCCTATCGGCAGCAACGGCCTGGCCAACCCACGGGATTTCCTCACACCCGTCGCCCATTACGAAGACCTCAAGCAACCGACCACGCTGGTGCAGAAATTCCTCGGTGAACTGTGGGGCTGCCAGCTCGACCATTCGCCGCTGAACGTGGTGGCGTGGCACGGCAACAACGTGCCGTACAAATACGACCTGCGTCGTTTCAACACCATCGGCACCGTGAGCTTCGATCACCCGGACCCGTCGATCTTCACCGTATTGACCTCGCCCACCAGCGTGCACGGCCTGGCCAACCTCGACTTCGTGATTTTCCCGCCCCGCTGGATGGTCGCCGAAAACACCTTCCGGCCGCCGTGGTTCCACCGCAACCTGATGAACGAATACATGGGCTTGATCCAGGGTGCCTACGACGCCAAGGCCGAAGGCTTCGTGCCCGGCGGTGCGTCGTTGCACAGCTGCATGAGCGCCCACGGCCCGGATGGCGAGACCTGCACCAAAGCCATCAACGCGACGCTTGAGCCCCACAAGATTGATAACACCATGGCGTTCATGTTCGAGACCAGCCAGGTGCTGCGTCCTACACAGTTCGCGCTGGAATGCCCGCAACTGCAACCTTCCTACGACGCTTGCTGGGCCTCGCTCCCTGCAACCTTCAACCCGAATCGGAGATAACCCATGACTCAGCCTAATCTCACCCGCAGTTGGGTGGTTTCCGCCAACGGTCACCGGGATTTCCCGCTGCAAAACCTGCCGTTGGGGGTGTTCAGCGTTAATGGCTCGGCACCGCGCAGTGGCGTGGCGATTGGCGAGCAGATTCTTGATCTGCACGCCGCGTTGGAATGCTTTGAAGGCGAAGCCCGCCGGGCCGTTGAAGCCACCGCTGGCGGCCAACTGAACGCATTTTTCGAACTCGGCCGTGGCCCGCGCGTGGCCCTGCGTGAACGCCTGCTGGAACTGTTGGCCGAAGGCAGCGACCAGCAAGGCAAACTGCAAGCTGCGCTGCACCCGGCTGCCGATTGCCAGATGCACCTGCCGGCCAGGATCAACGACTACACCGACTTCTACGTGGGCATCGAGCACGCGCAAAACGTCGGTAAGCTGTTCCGCCCGGACAACCCGCTGCTGCCCAACTACAAGTATGTGCCGATCGGCTACCACGGCCGCGCGTCGACGATTCGCCCGTCGGGCACCGAGGTCCGCCGCCCGAAAGGCCAGACCCTGCCAGCCGGCCAGACCGAGCCGACCTTTGGCCCCTGCGCACGCCTGGACTACGAGCTGGAGCTGGGCATCTGGATCGGCCAGGGCAATGCCATGGGCGACTCGATTGCCATTGGCGACGCCGCTGATCACATCGCCGGGTTCTGCCTGCTCAACGACTGGTCGGCGCGGGATATCCAGGCCTGGGAATACCAGCCGCTGGGCCCGTTCCTGTCGAAGAGTTTCATCACCAGCATTTCGCCATGGGTGGTGACGGCTGAAGCCCTGGAACCGTTCCGCAAGGCACAGCCGGCGCGCCCTGAAGGCGACCCCCAACCACTGCCATACCTGCTGGACAAGCGCGACCAGGCTGCCGGTGGTTTTGATATCGAACTGGAAGTGCTGCTGACCACCGCCTCGATGCGTGAGCAGAACCTGCCGGCCCATCGCCTGACCCTGAGCAACACCCAGCACATGTACTGGACCGTCGCGCAAATGGTTGCGCACCACAGCGTCAATGGCTGCCAGTTGCAGGCGGGTGACCTGTTTGGTTCGGGCACCTTGTCGGGGCCGGAAGCCGGGCAATTCGGCAGCCTGCTGGAAATCACCGAGGGCGGTAAAAAGCCGATCGAACTGGCCTCCGGCGAAGTGCGCAAGTTCCTCGAAGACGGCGACGAAATCATCCTGCGTGCCCGCTGCACCCGCGACGGTTTTGCCTCCATCGGCTTCGGCGAATGCCGGGGTACCGTGGTCGCGGCGCGCTGAGAGGGCAGGGCCATGGAACTCTATACCTACTACCGCTCCACCTCGTCCTACCGGGTACGGATCGCGCTGGCCCTCAAGGGCCTGGACTTCACCGCCGTGCCGGTCAACCTGCTGGTGCCCAAGGGCGGCGCCAACCGCCAGCCGGAGTACCTGGCGATCAACCCGCAAGGTCGCGTGCCGGCCTTGCGCACCGATGAGGGTGATGTGTTGATTCAGTCGCCGGCAATCATCGAGTACCTGGAGGAACGTTATCCACAGGTGCCGTTGCTCTCCACGGATCTGGCAACCCGTGCCCATGAGCGCGCGGTGGCGTCGATCATCGGTTGCGACATTCATCCGCTGCACAACTCCAGTACCCAGAATCTGCTCAAGCAATGGGGGCACGATGAAGCGCAGGTGCTGGAGTGGATCGGGCACTGGATCAGCCAGGGCCTGGCGGCGGTGGAGCAGTTGATTGGTGATCAGGGTTATTGCTTTGGCGAGCAGCCGGGGATGGCGGATACGTTCCTGATTCCACAGTTGTATGCGGCCGAGCGGTTCAAGGTGTCGCTGACGGCGTACCCGCGCATTCAGCGGGTGGCGGGGTTGGCGGCGCAGCATCCGGCGTTCATGGCGGCTCATCCCGCCAACCAACCGGATACCCCACCAGTCTGATCGTTCCCACGCTCTGCGTGGGAATGCCGCCCTGGACGCTCTGCGTCCGTGACGCGGAGCGTCACCTGATTCATTCCCACGCGGAGCGTGGGAACGATCTACACCACTATAAAAACAATACAGGTCCCTTGCGATGCACAATCAGATTGCCAGCTTTCGTGCGGCACTCGACGCCCGTCCGGTGTCGCGCTATCAGTGGTTGATTCTCCTGTTGCTGGCACTGTTGCTGGTCACCGACGGCTACGACGCCCAGGTCCTGGGCTACGTTGTACCGGCGCTGGCCAAGGACTGGGGCCTGGAAAAAGCCGCGTTCGGCCCGGTGTTCAGCGCCAACTTGCTGGGGCTGACGCTGGGCTCCCTGGCCGTCACGCCGCTGGCGGATCGCTTCGGGGTGCGGCGCATCCTGCTGTGCTGTGTGTTGATCTACGCCAGCCTCACGGTGCTGATGGTGTTCGCCAACTCTCTCAATACCTTGATGGCCGCCCGCTTTATCTGCGGCATCGGCATGGGCGGTGCAATGCCCAGCGCCATGGCCCTCATGTCGGAATACTCACCACCCCGCCTGCGAACATTGATGGTAACGCTCGCCGCCTGTGGCTTCTCTTTCGGCGGTGCGGCCGGTGGTTTTGTCGCGGCCGGGTTTATCGACAGTTTCGGCTGGCAGGCGGTGTTCCTCGCCGGTGGTGTGACGCCATTGCTGTTGTTTCCGTTTCTTGCCTGGATGTTGCCCGAATCCCTGCCACGCCTGCTGCGTGATGCACCGCCGTATGCGCGCCTGCAAAAAGTCACCGCGCGAATGCTGCCAGGCTGGCAACCGCCGCCAGCGAGCGAGGCTGAAAACCGCCAGGAGCAAGGCAGCAAACTGACGGTGGTGGAGCTGTTCCGCCATGGCTACGCGCGCCCGACATTACTGCTGTGGGCGACGTTTTTTGTCAGCCTGATCCTGCTGTATTTCATGATCAGCTGGCTGCCTTCGCTGTTGCTGGAAAGCGGTTTGGGCCTGAACGAAGCCAATCTGGTGACCTCGATGTTCCTGTTCGCCGGGACACTGGGCGCCATCGGCATGGCCTGGTTTGCCGACCGGCTCAAAAGCAAAGTGCGCCTACTGTCCGGCGTGCTGGCAGCGGCTGCGGTGTGCACCATCCTGCTGGGGCTGAATCACGACAATCCGCGCTATCTGGTGGCCTGCGTGTTTGCGGCGGGCTTCTGCATCATCGGCGGTCAACTGACCCTCAATGCATTCGCCAGCAACTTCTACCCGGCTCACGTGCGGGCCACCGGTACCGGCTGGGCGCTGGGTGTCGGGCGGTTCGGGTCGATCCTGGGGCCGCTGTTCGGCAGCCTGCTGCTGGCGATGCACATACCGGTGCAGCAGATTTTCTTCTTCTGCGCGATTCCGGCGGTGATAGCGGCGTTGTTGATTATCCAGGTGCGCTCGCCAGTCAATGCACCACAGAGTTCGGCGGCAAATGGCCCAGCCGTTCGGTCAGGCGTAGACGCTGGATCGGGTCTTCGCTGAGCATCAATGCGTGTTCCAGGTCAAAACGCTCGGCGTTCGGGCAATCCAGGCGCTGATACAAACTGGCCCGGGCCAGGTAGTCGGCGGCGCTGGCATTGCCCAGCTCCAGCACGCGTTCGGCATCCACCAGAGCGGCCAGGTGGTCGTCGTTGGACAGGTGCAACTGGCGCAGATTACGCGACAGCCGTTGCAGGATCGATCGCGGCTCGGCGGTGTGCAGGTGGTCGGCCTGCAACTTGAGATTGGGCCCGTATTGGCGGGTCAGCAGGTCGCGGCAATCGTTGGGGTACAGGCGTCGGCCGCCGCAGGGGTCGAGCAGGTGATCGGCGCCCGGCACCCGCAACAGGAAGTGCCCCGGGAAGTTGACGCCCACCAGCGGAATGTCCAGGCGCCGCGCCAGCTCCAGGGCAATCAGCCCCAAGGCCAGCGGCTGCCCGCGTTTACGCTTCAACACCTTGTCCAGCAGCGCGGCGGCGGGGCGCAGCGGGGTGTGGTCATCCTGGGCGAACCCCAGGTCGTTCATGCGCCGCAACAACGGTTGTCCGAGTTCATCCGCCGGCAGCATCGGCATGCTGAGGCTGACCAATTGCTGCAATACCTTGAAGTCCTGCAGGATGGCCAAGGGGTCCACCGCCGGGTCGTGCTCGGCCGCCATCCACAGCGCGGCTTCAAACAGCGCGGGCGGTGACCGTTCCAGGCAGGCAAAAAAGGCGTCGCGGGGCTTCATTGGGTTCTCCGGCGGATGTCTCGTTTTAGCCTTGCTGTGAACTTTCGTCCAGTGCCTTAAGACAGGTCCTACCTGTTTATGTCGCAAACCCTTTAAAACCGGTGGTCTTATTCCTGCGCGCTTCAGCAGGGTTTCGCTGGCGGTCCTATACTTGGCGCCTACCAGAAGTGATTCGGGAGCTTGACGATGTTTGCGCTCATGCACAGCACCCGCCTTGAATCGCTGCACCTGAGCGTTGACCCGGCCACCGGGTTGAAGGCGGTCATTGCCATCCACAACAGCCGCCTGGGTCCCGCCCTTGGAGGCTGCCGCTATCTCTCTTACCCCGACGATGAAAGTGCCGTGGCGGATGCCGCGCGCCTGGCCCAGGGCATGAGCTACAAGGCCGCGCTGGCCGGTTTGCCGGTGGGTGGCGGCAATGCGGTGATCATCCGCCCCGCCCATGTGGAAAGCCGCGCGGCATTGTTTGAAGCCTTCGGCCGCTGCATCGAGCAGTTGGATGGCCGCTACATCACCGCCATCGACAGCGGCACCTCGGTGGCGGACATGGATTGCATCGCCCAGCAGACCCGCTATGTCACCAGCACCACGGCGGCCGGCGATCCCTCGCCCCACGCGGCGATGGGCGTGTTCGCCGGCATCCGCACCACCGCGATGGCTCGCCTGGGCAGCGATAACCTGGAAGGTCTGCGCGTGGCGATCCAGGGCCTGGGCAATGTCGGTTATGCCCTGGCCGAGCAACTGCACGCCGCCGGGGCTGAATTGCTGGTGAGCGACATCGACCACGGCAAGGTGCAACTGGCCATGGAACAACTGGGTGCGCACCCGATTGCCAACGAAGCCTTGCTCAGCACCCCATGCGATATCCTTGCGCCCTGCGGTGTGGGCGCGGTGTTCAACCGCTACACGGTCGCGCAGTTGCGATGCGCAGCGGTGGCCGGCTCCGCCAGTGCGCAGTTGACCAACCTGCAAGTGGCCGATCAGTTGGAAGGCCGTGGGATTCTTTACGCGCCGGACTACGTGATCAACTCCGGTGGGCTGATCTACGTGGCCCTCAAGCACGGCGGCGCGGAGCTGGAAACCATCACCGCGCACCTGTCGAACATCGGCACACGCCTGACCGAGATCTTCGCCCATGCCCAGGCTGAAAAACGCTCACCCGCGCGGGTAGCGGATGAGCTGGCGGAGCGCTTGCTGTACCGCTGAGGCGGGTCAAAGCTGATATTTCTCCCGGGCCAGTTGGCCCACGCCCATACGATCAAGGATGTGCATCGGGCACAGGATCGTGACCCGCACGGTTCCCGGCAGGCGGCTGATTTCAATCGAGCCGTTGATGGTCGCGCGGTTGCGCACTTCGTCGAGCGGCAGCCCGGTCACGGCGGCTGCGCGTTCCAGTCCGTTGTCTGTCGCGACGTTGAGATTGGTCCCACTGCCGATGAAGGTGATGGGCGCGTTCTCCTCGATCTCCACCTGGCCCCAGCGCTCCCCCAGTGACTTCACTCGCAGGCGTTGTTCCGCGGTCATCGGGCGCGCCATGGGCGGCAGGTCATCGATGTTTTGCAGCAGGATCGGCCCGTCCAGGCTCAGGCCCTTGATCACCTGCACCGTCAGTTCGGTTTCCCCCGACACATCGGTGGCATGTCCGGCAATTTCGCCATTGCCCTGTTGAGCATGCATATCGCCCATGTACACCCCGGCGCCGGGGACCTTCACCGGGCAGATCAGGATGCAGCCTTCGCGCACGGAATTGGTGTCCATGTGGCCATCGGTTTTCGCGGCGTGCAGTTCATCATGGGTCATGCCGTAGCGATGGGGCGCGCCCACCAGGTACTGGCCGAAGTCGCCGCAGTTGTGGGAATCCGGCAGATCCCGTGAAGGCGTGGTGCCGATGTTGCCCAGGAATGGGCGCATATGCGCGGCCAGGCCCGGGATATCGGCGCGGGCCAGGGACAGGATCGAGTGCTGGGCAGACAATTCGGGCAGCGCCGACAGGTCCGATGCCTTGCCGGCCAGGCGATCCGCCACGGCCTGGTTGACCGTCAGGCTCACCTGATGCTCGGCATCCAGAACGATCACGTAACCATTGCTGAAACGAAACGCACTGACCTCGGCGCCACAGGCATCGCAACGAATGGCGTCATCGCCAATGCCTTCGACGTGGCTGGCGGGATGCTCTTGCCCGCAGTTGGAGCAGAACTTCGCGACGAACGGGTCGCCATGGTAGCGACCTTCGACGAAACTCATGACCCCCGAGGACGTGGCCAGGGAGGTGACGCGCATGCGCTTGATCTTCAGCGCCACCGCGTCGCCGATTTCGGCGCCGGCGATGAACACGGGCTGGGTCACTTCATGGCCACCCTCAAAGGCCGGCGTGATCATCGGGCCCCAGCAACCGGGCGGGGTGCCGGTGATCAAGGTGCCACCGTCGGCCAGCGGGCCGAGCATTTTCTGGCTGGGGCCGAGCAGCCCATTGGTGTAGGAGGTGACGGTGAGACGGTCGACAGATGGGAGGTTATTCATTTTATTTTCCGGGCCCTGGGTGATTGAATGTTGAACAGGCTTCATCACTTAAGCGCCGATGTGTATCTGTCGTGTGTCGCGCTGCCGCGATTGCCGGTACGTGTGTATCTCAGGGGCATCCATACACACTCTGATACACCCGCAGTGGCGGACACGTGCAAATACAGATATCTCTGTTATCGGCTTATTTTTTCAAACCCATCAGAACGAGGTTGGCATGTCCAAACAAACAGCAGGGCGCTCCAGCGGGCGCATGATTACCTTCAAACGCCCGGATGGCGCTGACGTCAACGGCTACCTGGCCAGCCCGGCGGTACTCGAAGGCGCGCCGGCGATCGTGGTGATCCAGGAATGGTGGGGCGTAAACGATCAGATCAAGGGCGTGGCCAATCGACTGGCCGAATGCGGTTACCGCGTGTTGGTGCCGGACCTTTATCGCGGCGCGTCGACCGTGGAAGAAGAAGAGGCTCACCACCTGATGGATGGGCTGGATTTTGGTGACGCGGTTTCCCAGGACATCAAGGGCGCCGTGCAGTACTTGCAGGCGGATTCGAAAAAAGTTGGTGTGACCGGTTACTGCATGGGCGGGGCGTTGACGTTGCTGGCGTTGAACGCGATTCCGGAAGTGGCTGCGGGCGTGGTGTGGTACGGCTTCCCGCCGCTGGAGTATCTGGATGCTTCGAAGATCAAGGCGCCGCTGATCGGGCATTGGGGCACGCAGGATGCCTTCTTCAATATCGACACCGTGGCGGAGCTGGAGGCAAAACTGCATGCTGCGGGTGTGGACGCGACTTTCCATCGCTACCTGGCGCGCCATGCGTTTGCCAACGAGACGGCGATTGGTGATGGTCGGATTGCAGACACGCAATACGATGCCGCCTGGTCGCAACTGGCGTGGGACCGCACGTTGACGTTCTTCGGCAAGACCTTGTGGCAGGCATGACACATGTGAAAGGCATCAACGCATAACCTGTGGCGAGGGAGCTTGTTGTGGTGAGGGAGCTTGCTGTGGCGAGGGAGCTTGCTCCCGCTGGGCTGCGCAGCAGACCCAAAAGCTTGGGAGCGCTGCGCACTCCAGCGGGAGCAAGCTCCCTCGCCACAGCAAGCCCCCTCCGCCACAGCAAGCCCTTTCGCCACTACAGGCAATGCATCACTCAGCCGCTGGCTGCCCAATCTCCGCCAATGCACTCGCATTGTTCTTGAACGCCGCCGCAAACGCCGCGCGGTTCTTGGCCATGAAAATACCGGCATCTTCTGCCTGCTTCTCGCTCAAGCCTTCGACGTTTTTCAACAGCACTTCCATCAGGGACTCTGCCAGTTCAAGCATCTGGTCGTGTGCGTCGGCAAGTTTGCGATCCACGAATGTAGTCTCCAGGTCACGGGTACTGCGATACAGGGTTTCAACAGCCATTTTTCGGCCTCGTCATCGGTGCAGTATTGAAGGGAGTTGCCCTTGGTTCGAGTGTCGCCATGCGTTTTTGCGACTACTGTATTTATATACAGCTAAAAGCATAAGCCAATCCATGGGCTTTGGGTAGTGGCTTTTCAATGTAGCTGGCAAATGCTGGTTTGCCCTATCGGAAACTTCTCACAGGTTGGTGGGGTTGCAGGAGCGTCATTCAGTGGCTTACCTTCTCCGGGCTTCGATTATGCGGTACACGAGTTTGGCGGCTCGAATTCAAGGAGCAAACATCTTGTAAATCCAAGGAATGCACCATGGTAAAAATGACTGCCTGTTTTACTGAATCGCCTATAAAGCCTCTTACCGCGCTTTTCGCTGTGACCCCAAATACTGACACTGAAACATTACTCGCCAACGCCAGCGAAACGTTGAGCAGTGCACGAGAAATGGCCTGTAGCCTGGCCTTCGAGCTTGAGGGCCCACAGCGAAGTTTGCTTCTGGCGATCCATCAACTGCTCGAAATGAGTGGGTTATTGGTCGATCAAGCGTTGGATCAGGTCGCGCCAACCTGAACCGGTATTCCAAATAAGTGGAGGAGGCAGGCTAAGTACGCTCGTGCGAGGCCTGTTCTTTTCAGTGGTTGAGTCCAAACGGCGACTTTTTCTGTTACTCACTTCATCGCTTGAGCCACGACAGTGAAAAGTCTAGCGACTAGACTCCTTTTTCATCGACAACGGAGGCCCCTATGAGTACTTCCTTTTTCCCTCGAACTCCCCTGACCGAAAACGAGGAGCAAGCTGCCAGCTACGACCGCTGGTTTCGTGCCAAGGTGCAAGCCGCTTTGGATGACCCTAGTCCCGGCATCCCTCACGATCAGGTGATGGCCGAAATGCAGGCGCTGATCGAATCCAAACGCAAGAAAGGCGATGCTGATTGAATGGGCACCCGCTGCGCGGGCGCAACTCTGGAAAATTCTTGATTACATCAGCGATCGCAATCCCAATGCTGCTCTTGAGCTGAACCGAGCAATAGAAGCCTCAGTATTGGCCCTCTCCCGCAGACCTCATCTTTACCGAACAGGCCGTGTTGGCGGCACACGAGAAATGGTCGTGCATCCCAATTACCTGGTGGTTTACCAAGTCACCGACTCTGTTCGGGTACTGGCGGTTTTACACGCGCGACAGCAACACCCTTGAGCAGTTGATGGTTGGGATGAGGAGTGTTTTTTGTTCTCCTCGCCCTTCACACGTGCCTCATATCACCCCGCCACCCTCTCACTTCCTGTTCCCTGGCCTTTTTTCTGCATGCAGAGAAACCGTCACGTCCAACCCGCATTATCCGGTCGAGCCGACCTAAGGAAGCATCATCGTGAAAATCAACTGGGCTGAAAACCTGCGCAAGACCGTGCACCAACTGGCCGAGTCCTTGGGAAATCTGTTCGTCGAGACCTTCCACTACCTGGCACTGTTCGCCATTGGTGCGGTGACCGCCTATGCCGCGGTGATGGAATTTCTGGGGATGCTGGAGACGGGGCACATCAAGATCGATGACATCTTGCTGCTGTTCATCTACCTGGAACTGGGGGCGATGGTCGGGATTTATTTCAAGACCAACCACATGCCGGTGCGTTTCCTGATCTACGTGGCGATCACGGCGCTGACCCGTCTGCTGATTTCCAACGTGTCCCACCACAACCCGCCCGACATCGGCATCATCTACCTGTGCGGTGGGATTCTGCTGCTGGCGTTCGCGATTCTGGTAGTGCGGTATGCGTCGTCGGCGTTTCCGTCGGTGAAGGTCGAAGGCCCGCGCCGCAAGGGCGAAGCGAGCCTTGAAACAGAGAAGGGCGAGCTCTAGAACCCTGCGTTGAGCGGCGGCCTGCTGACCGGCGGCCGCTGCAGTACCTGGTGGCTGTCCCCATCGGTCATCACCGCCAATATCTCCATCGCGCTATGCCCCTGCTCGATCGCAATCCCGAATTGCACACTCTGCACCAGCCGTTTCAGGCGCTGGGGGTCGTTGCGTTGTTCGGCGCTGATCATGCGTTTGGCCACGACGCCGTCTTCATCGGACAGGGTCAGCATGATGCTGCCGTCCAGCCGCTGGATGCTTAAATTGACCCGGTATTTCGGGGCGAAGGTGTCGGTGATGATCTGAAAAGGGTTGTCCATGGTGCGTTACCGCCTGATAAGAACATGCAGTCATTGACGACCGGTGTCGGGATTAGTTCGCGTTTCCTGACCACCGGCCATTCGCTCGCTGAGGTTTTCACAAGGTCCGTTTTCCTCAGTAGCTGTACAGCAAGGGGCGTGCCGTACAGCAATCTGCCTGCCATCAAATTTCCCCTGTGGGAGCGGGCTTGCTCGCGAATGCGGTGTGTCAGCCAATGATTACTCGGCTGAACGACCGCTTTCGCGAGCAAGCCCGCTCCCACAGTGGGTGGGTGGTGTTTTTGAGTTCGGTGATCCGTTTCAGGGCATGACCGAAAAAACGATCGCAGACAGCGCAATCAAACCGATCAACACCACAAACACGTTGGACGCCTGGCCCGAGTACTTGCGCAGGGATGGCACTCGGCGGATGGCGTACATCGGCATCAGGAACAACAGGCAGGCGATGATCGGCCCGCCCATGGTTTCGATCATGCCGAGGATGCTCGGGTTGAAGGTGGCCACGGCCCAGCAGGTGAGCACCATGAACAGCGCGGTGCAGCGCTCCAGCCACTTGGCCGACATGCTGCGGTTGCGCCCGCGCAGGGATTTGACGATCAGGCCCTGGAAGCCTTCGCTGGCGCCGATGTAGTGGCCCAGGAAGGATTTGGTGATCGCCACCAGCGCGATCAACGGTGCGGCGTAGGCGATGACCGGGGTCTGGAAGTGGTTCGCCAGGTACGACAGGATCGAGATGTTCTGCGCCTTGGCGGCGGCGAGGTCAGCCGGCGACAGGGCCAGCACGCAGCTGAAGCAGAAGAACATCACCGTCAGCACCATCATGCTGTGGGCCATGGCCAGGATGCCGCTGCTTTTGCGCTCGGCCTGCGGGCCGTACACGCGTTTCTGGTCGACGGCGAAGGCGGAGATGATCGGCGAGTGGTTGAAGGAAAACACCATCACCGGGATCGCCAGCCACAAGGTCTTGAAGAAGGCCGGCAGGGGCATGCCTTCGCTGGCGGAGGCGAAGAATGCACCGTTCCAGTTGGGGATCAGGCTCACCGCCAATAGCAGCAGGGCGGCGACGAAGGGGTACACCAGCACGCTCATGGCCTTGACGATCACGCCCTGGCCGCAGCGAACGATGGCCATCAGGCCGAGGATCAGCACCAGCGACAGGATTGCCCGGGGCGGTGCAGCCAGGTGCAGTTGGTGTTCCATAAAGCTGGTCAGGGTGTTGGTCAGCGCCACGCTGTACACCAGCAAAATCGGGAAGATCGCGAAGAAGTACAGCAGGGTGATCAGCTTGCCGGCGCCGATGCCGAAGTGTTCTTCCACCACTTCGGTGATGTCGCCGGATTTGCCCGACAACACAAAGCGCGTCAGCCCACGGTGGGCGAAGAAGGTCATCGGGAAGGCCAGCAGCGCCAGCACGATCAACGGCCAGAAGCCGCCCACGCCAGCGTTGATCGGCAGGAACAAGGTGCCGGCACCGATGGCGGTGCCGTAGAGGCCGAGCATCCAGGTGGTGTCGTGTTTGTTCCAGCCTTGTGTAACGGTGGTCGGCGTCAGGTCTACAGCGGGATTTTCGGCAGCAGGTGTACGTACATCGGTCATCGTTATTGCCTCGTTATTATTTTTGCGCGGGCTCACGTTGGGGCGATCAGGGAATGCTCCTCAGCACTCCACCCAGCTGACGGCCAGGCCGCCCCGTGAAGTTTCTTTGTATTTGTCGTGCATGTCGGCGCCGGTGTCGCGCATGGTGCGGATCACCCGGTCCAGGGAGATGAAGTGTTTGCCGTCGCCGCGCAGGGCCATTTGCGTGGCGTTGATCGCCTTGACCGCGGCGATGGCGTTGCGCTCGATGCACGGCACCTGGACCAACCCGCCAACCGGGTCGCAGGTCAACCCCAGGTTATGTTCCAGGCCGATTTCGGCGGCGTTTTCCAGTTGCTCCGGGGATGCGCCGAGCACGTCTGCAAGGCCGGCAGCGGCCATGGCGCAGGCGGAACCGACTTCGCCCTGGCAGCCGACTTCGGCGCCGGAGATCGAGGCGTTTTTCTTGCAGAGGATGCCGACGGCGGCGGCAGCCAGGAAGAAATTCACCACGTCATCGTCGGACGCGTCCGGGTTGAACTTCATGTAGTAGTGCAGCACCGCCGGGATGATTCCCGCCGCGCCATTGGTCGGCGCGGTGACCATGCGCCCGCCGGCGGCGTTTTCTTCGTTGACGGCGAGGGCGAACAGGTTGACCCATTCCATGGCCGACAAGGTCGAGGTGATGACGTTGGGTTTGCCGATTTCCAGCAGGCTGCGGTGCAGTTTCGCCGCGCGCCGTGGCACATCCAGACCGCCGGGTAGGATGCCTTCGTGGCGCAGGCCTTGTTCGACGCATTCACGCATCACCGACCAGATATGCAGCAGGCCGCTGCGGATCTCGGCATCGCTGCGCCAGGCCCGCTCGTTGGCCATCATCAGCTCGGAAACCCGCAGGCCGTGCTTGTTGCACAAGGCCAGCAGTTCGACGGCGCTCGAAAAGTCGTAGGGCAATTGCACTTCGCTGGTAGGCGCGATACCGGACTCGGCTTCTGCCGCTTCGATGATGAAACCGCCGCCCACCGAGTAGTACGTTTGCTCGCTCAACAGGCCGTTTTCGCCGTAGGCATGCAGGGACATGGCGTTGGGGTGGTAGGGCAGGCTTTCGTCCAGCAGCAGGAGGTCGTGTTGCCAGTTGAAGGCAATCGACGTGCGGCCGCCGAGCAGCAATTGGCCTGACTCGCGCAGTTGCTGGATGCGTGGGCCGATACTGGTGGGGTCGATGCTGTCTGGCCATTCGCCCATCAGGCCCATCACACAGGCGCGGTCGGTGGCGTGGCCGACACCGGTGGCGGACAGCGAGCCGTACAAACGCACCTCTACGCGACGGGTTTCGTCGAGCAATTGCTGGTCGATAAGCGCTTGGACGAAGGTCGCCGCGGCCCGCATCGGGCCGACGGTATGGGAGCTGGAAGGACCAATGCCCACTTTGAATAGATCGAAAACACTGATAGCCATGCTAAACCCTTACAAGCAATGGAGTAGGAATCGCTGCCATGTTTTGTAGGACAAGCGGAATTGGCGCGATACTGAGCCTCTGGATCGGCACTGACCAACGAATTATCCTAAGACACCCTTTAGCAGGACTAAACCCTATGGCTCGCCCGCTTCATGGCCAGACCTACGTCTGGTTGCACGTTTTTTCCTGCGCGGCACGGCATTTGTCGTTCACCCGCTGCGCCGAGGAACTGCACATCACCCCGGGCGCGGTCAGCCAGCAAATCCGTCAGTTGGAGGAGCGCCTGGGCTTTCGCCTGTTCCATCGGCGCGCACGCGGGGTTGAGCTGAGCGCAGAGGGCCAGCGGTTGGCGATCACCGTGGGCGAGGCCTATGGCAGCATCGATGCCGAGCTGCAGCGGCTGGACGCCGGGATGATCAGCGGCACCTTGCGCCTGCGTTCGATCCCGTCGTTTCTCGGCAAATGGCTGACCCCGCGTTTGCCGCGTTTGCAGCAGCGCTTCCCGGATATCCAGCTGCGCATGGTTGCCGAAGACAGCAGCGTCGCCCTGCACGAGGGCGACTTCGACCTGGCCATCGACCTTAACGACGGCAGCTATCCCGGCTTGTTGTCCACAGCCTTGCTGGACGAGCAGATTTTCCCGGTGTGCGCACCGAGCCTGCTGCGGGGGCGACCGCCACTGCATGGCCCCGCTGACCTGGTGCATTTCCCGCTGCTGCACGACATCACTGCCTGGCGTGGGAGTTATGAGTATGCAGAGTGGGAGTTCTACCTGAACGCCATCGGCTATGACGCCGCCGACGTACGGCGCGGGCATACCTTCAACCGCAACCACCTGACCATCGAGGCGGCGATTGCCGGCATGGGCGTGGCGATTGCCCGGCGAACCTTGCTCAATGACGAACTGGAACGCGGCACCTTGATCGTGCCATTCGGCCTCGCCGTTCCCAACCACAAACGCTATGTGCTGCTGTACGCGCCGGGTGCGTTGAGCCATCCGGGCGTGCGGGCGGTGCATGACTGGCTGGTGGAGGAAGCGGAGATTTTTCGCGGATTGCACCCGTTGGGAGAGGGGCAATTGTAAGGAAGTTGGCGGTAAGAAGATGTAACCAACTCCCCACCCTAACAGCGTTTTTGGTTGTAGTCAGGGTTAATTTGTAATGTGGGATTTATCTTTGCAAAGGGGTTGAAATGTTCCTCTGTCTGCTCAATTGTGTAATCAGGAGGTCATGGTTTTCACCCATCCGGTGAAGCAGGAATGGCCTTCGGCGAGCTAGCTGAAATAAGGGAAAACTATGCAAATCCAAGTCAATAGCGATAACCATATTGAAAGCAGCATCCGACTGGAGGAGTGGGTACGTACCACCATTGAGAGCACGCTCGAACGTTACGAAGAAGATCTGACCCGCGTCGAGGTTTACCTGCGGGACGAGAACGGTGACAAGCCCGGCCCACACGATCTGAGTTGCCGACTGGAAGCACGGCCAAAAGGCCATCAACCGCTTTCGGTCCTCCATAAAGCCGATACGCTGGAACAGGCGATCGATGGCGCAGCGACCAAGCTGGAGCATGCCCTGGAGCATCTGTACGGCAAACTGCGCGGCAAACCACGCGCCGCGGGTCAAAGCCTGCCCAATACCAAGGCCGACGAGGCCGAGCTAGAAGAGGAATTCCTGGAAAACGAACAGGCTGCGCTTAACGGCTGATAGCTGATACTTTTTTCAACCCCACTGAAAACGGGCCTGCAGATGCAGGCCCGTTTTTTTATGCGCAAAAGGTCAGCGCGGGCTGCGCCGGAAAAAACAGGCGCTCAAGGCCGCCAGTGCGCACGCTCCAACGCCGGCATACAACATGGCCCATCCCGCACCGTTGCGCAGCGCGGCCTGGGCGATCAGTGGGCCCTGCGGCAACACGTCCAGCTTGCCGGCGGCGATGTCCTGACTGAGGGTGGCCAGTTGCGCGGTGTCGGGCAATACGCCAGCCAGGTAATGAGCGATCCCGAGTATCAACACCAACCCCATCAACGCGATATTCAGCGCCAGGGTGATCAGCCGTGCACTGAAGTCGATGCCCGAGGCCATGCCCGCGCGGTCGGATGAAACTGATCCGGTGGTGGTGTTGGTGGTGGGCGAGTTGGTAAACGCCAAGCCGCTGCCGGCAATCCCACAGGCGATCAGGACCCATACCACACTGGGCTGGCCGCTATGATTGATCGCCGCCATTGTCACAAACCCCACGCCCATCAGGCCCAGGCCCAATGGAATGATGCGTTCGGCGCCATAGCGCAGGGCCAGGCGTTCAGCCAGCGGCGGCACCACCAACGTGGGCAGGGTATAGGCGAGCAGGGCGAGCCCGGTGAGCATGGTGTCGTAGCCCAGGCCGGCCTGGAAATACAGCGGCAGGTAGATCATGAAGGGCCAGAAGCTGAAGTTCATGCCGATCGAGCCCATCAGTGCGCCGTTGAAGCGCGGGATGCGAAACACCGAGAAGTCGAACATCGGATGCGGGCTGCGCCGCTCGACAACCACGAACAACAACAGGCTGCCCACCGACAACCCGGCCCAACCGAGCATGGCCGGGGTGGCAAAGCCGCTCTCGGTGCCCTGGGTGATGAAATAGACCAGGGCGAACACTGCCAGGGTGAGGGTGGCCATACCGGCTATATCGAGGCGATGGGCCGCCGGGTCACGGGATTCCTGCACGCTGATGCGCAGCAACACTAGGGTGAACAAGGTCAACGGCACATGCACCAGGAACACCCAGCGCCAATCCGCCACCGCCAGGATCAATGCCCCCACCATCGGCCCGAAACCCAGGCCCACCCCGGCGATCACGCCCCACACCGCAAAGGCCCGGGCCCGGGCCGCCGGCTCGCGGAACTGGTGCGACAGGATCGCGAACTGGCAGATCATCATCGCCCCGCCTCCCACGCCCTGGACAAAACGCGCCGCGATCAGCGTGGACGCATCGTTCGCCAGCCCACAGGCCAGCGAAGCCAGCCCGAATGCCCACAGGCACAGCACCAGCATGCGTCGGCGGCCAAAACGATCGGCCAATGTGCCGGCGGCCATCAGCACGCTGGTGCAGGCCAGGGTGTAGGCGTTCATGATCCATTGGGCGTCCTGGAAGCCGGTGCCCAGTTGCTGCTCAAGGGTGGGCAGGATGACCGGCACGCTGGAAATCTCCAGCCCGAACATCAGCGCCACCAGGCACACGGCGGTGAGCGCAAGGCCGTCCCGGGCGGTACGTGGTGAGTTGATGGCGGATACAACGGCGTCGGGTGGCATGGCCTCTTCCTTTCGATGGGGGAAGATGTCATTTTCACGGGAATCTGATTCTTTATTAGCGATACTTCTTCCTGTGATAAGGGAATATAGGGCGACAAACGATCATGGCCACTCCGCGTTTTGATGGTGTTGAACTGTTTTTGCAGATCGTCGAGAGCGGCAATCTGACGGAGGCCGCCGAACGGCTGAACCTCACGCGCTCGGCGGTGGGCAAAGGCCTGGCGCGGCTGGAGGCGCGGTTGGGGACGTCGCTGTTGCAACGCTCCACCCGGCGTCAGCGTTTGACCGAGGACGGGCAGGCCTATTACGAGCATTGCCTGCGTGCGCTGGCGGAACTGGAAGCCGCCGAATCCGTGCTGGAAAGTGGCCGTCAGCAGCCACGTGGACGGTTAAGGGCCAGCTTGCCTTTGGCATTCGGCCACCACTATGCGGCGCCTGCGTTGTGGGGGCTGATGGACCGTTTTCCGCAAATGGAGATTGAAATTTCCTTTTCCGACCGACTGATCGACCTGGCCCAGGAAGGCTTCGATCTGGCGGTACGCATTGGCGCGCTGCCTGACACCGACCGTCTGAGCGCCCGCCGCCTGGGGGAACAGGCGATTGCCCTGGCGGCGTCACCCGCGTACTTGCAGCGCACACCTCGGATTGACTCCATCGACGACCTGGCCGGGCACCGGGGCATTGCCTATCGCAGCAATGCCCCGCACCGCGAGCGAGTCGCCTCGCCGTTGATCCTCGATGACCTGCAGGCCGTGGCCGATGCCGCCATCGCCGGGGTCGGCCTGGCCTGGTTGCCCAGTTGGCTGATCGCCCACTACGTGTTGCGCGGGCAATTGCAGGCGGTGCTGCCGGGCCACCGCGAGCAACCGATGCCGATCCATGTCATCTGGCCCACGGCGACGCACATGCCGGCCAAGACCCGATGCGCCATCGACGCGTTGGTGGCCGGCACACCTTCGTGCCTGGCGGGCAGTTGATCAGAACGCGATGGACGTCTGCACATACAGCGTGCGCGGCTCGCCGACGTATTTGCCCTTGTTGTTATCGTCAAACGAGCGGGTGTAGTACTGCTTGTTGAAGATGTTTTTCACACCCACCGCCACGTTCAAATCCGACAGCTGCGGGCCAAAGTCGTACGCCGCGCGGCTGCTGAACAGCATGTAGCCAGGAATGCGTCCGGTGCTGCCATCAGCACTTTCTGCTTCAGTGTTGGCGTTGTCGGCAAACTGGCTGCTCTGGTAGCTGCTGTCCACGTTCAACTTCCAGCGACCTTCGGTGTAACCCACACCCAGCGTGCCCTTGTGCTTGGAGGAGAAGGGTACGCGGTTGCCTTTGTTCGGGCCGTCTTCGCGGATGGTGGCGTCGACGTAGGCGTAGGTGGCGTACACATCAAAACCGGCGAGCGCCGGGCTCAAGCCGTCGAGGGCGTAGTTGATGCTGGACTCGATGCCCTGATGGCGGGTTTCGCCGCGGGCGATCACGGTGTCGTTGGTCTGGTTGCTGTCGTACTGGTTGTCGAAGTTGATCAGGAACGCGCCGATCTCGGCGCGCAAGGTGCCATTGTCATAGCGTGTGCCGAGTTCCCAGGTGCGGGCTTTTTCCGGCTTCACTTCGCCACTGGTCACGCGGTTGGGCATCTGGCTGTACTGCACGCTGCCGAACGACCCTTCGGTGTTGGCATAGAGGTTCCAGTCGTCGGTCAGGTGGTAGAGCACGTTCAGCGCCGGCAGGGCGGTGTTGTAGTCGCCTTTGTATTTGACGTTGCTGAGGTTGTTGGTCTGCTGGGACTCGATCATCTCGTAGCGGATGCCCGGGGTGATGGTCCATTTGCCGATATCAATCCGGTCGTCGACGAAGAACGCATTGGCTTCGGTGCTGCCCCGGGTGTCGCGGTCGTTGCGGCTGTCGGTGGTCGGCAGTTGCTGATTGGCGGAAATCGGCGTGCGGTAGCGCAGTTCGTGGCCGGCCTCGTTGATGTAGCGGTAGCCCACGCCGACTTCGTGGCTGGTTGGGCCGAGGTCGAAGCCTTGGGCGAAACGGGTTTCCAGGCCGCGTACCCAATACTCGCGGGGCGACAGGGAGAGGAAGTTGCCCTGGTCCAGGTAACCGCTGCGCAGGGTGGTGGTGAAGAAGCTGTTGACCGTGAATTCCCGGCGATCTTCCTGGTAGCGATAGCCCGCGTTGAACATGGTACGCCGGCCCCAGAACTGGTCGTAGGGACGGGTGGACTGATACGGGTCGGCCTTGTAGGCCGCAGTGCTCAAACCACCGGGCATATCGGCTTTGCCTTCGTAGTACTGCGCCATGGCGTTGAAGCTGTTGGCGTCGTCCAGCTGGTATTTGCCCTTGAGGATCAGGTCGTCGATGCGGGTGT
The DNA here is from genome assembly GCF_013385495.1 of Pseudomonas sp. F8002. Lineage (NCBI taxonomy): Bacteria > Pseudomonadati > Pseudomonadota > Gammaproteobacteria > Pseudomonadales > Pseudomonadaceae > Pseudomonas > Pseudomonas sp. F8002. The sequence goes on from NZ_JACAPW010000017.1 coordinate 28,909, forward strand.
CGCTGTTTTCGCGCCAATCACCACCACGGGTGCCGGAATACAGGATCGCGCCGCCCAGGCCGTTGTCCGCCGTGCCGCCGGCCAGCAGGTTGCCGGTGGTCTTGAAGCCATCGTGGCTGGAAGACGGGCTGGTTTCGGTTTGCAGGCCGCCTTTCACCGTTGGCGCATCGGGAATCGCGCGCGTGACGAAGTTGACGATGCCGCCGACGTTCTGCGGGCCATAACGCACTGCGCCGCCGCCGCGTACCACGTCCACGGCATCCATGTTGCCCATGCTGATGGGCGCGAACGACAACTGCGGCTGGCCATACGGCGCGAACGGCACCGGGATGCCGTCCATCAAGACCGTGGAGCGCGAGGCCAGGCGTGGGTTGAGCCCGCGAATGCCGAAGTTCAGCGCCATGTCGTGGCTGCCGGTGCCGTTGTTTTCCGGGGCGTTGACCCCGGGAATGCGGTTGAGCACGTCGCGGGCCTGGGTGGCGCCCTGGCGTTCGAATTCTTCGCGGCGGATCACGTCCCGGGCGCCCGGGTGCTCGAAGACGTTGGTTTGCGCCGCGTCCCCCAGCCAGTCGCCGACCACGTTGGAGGTGCCCAATTCGAGGGTGGCCGGAGCATTCGCCGGTTGCAGGCTGAAGGCGTTGTTGCCCTCGGCACGGGCTTGCAGGCCGGTGCCTTTGAGCAACGCATTCAAGCCTTCTTCAGCGGTGTAGTTGCCCGACAGGCCGTGGCTTTGCACGCCGGCGGTCACGTCCGAGCCAAATGAAATCAGCACGCCGGCTTCCCGGCCAAATTGATTCAGCGCCGCTTCCAGTGACGTAGGGGCGATGCGGTAGGGCTTGGCGTCGGCCGCCATTACGTAGGGAACGGTGCTGAAACTGAGGCTGGCCCCCAGCAACAAGTGGCGCAGGGTGCGGGCGAGTGGCGTCAGGCGAGTCGGTTGCTGGGGCATGAAGTGCGGTCCTGAGAAGGAAGGATCAAGGTGGCTTTCCTTCTCTGTCACGCGAGGTGCGGAAAACGGCTCACGGGTTTTGAAAATATTTCAGGCACGGGCTTCGACAGTGACCCAGTAGCGGGTAAACCGCCGGACCCTGACCGGCAGGCTGACTTGCAGCAGGTCCAGGATTCGTTCGCTGTCGTCCAGCGGGTAGCTGCCGGAAATCAGCAGGTTGGCCACCTGCGGGTCGCAATTGAGCTGGCCACGGCGATAACGGCTCAATTCGGCGAGGAAATCTTCCAGGCGCATGTGGGCCGCCACCAGCATGCCGTCGGCCCAGGCGCCGCTGCCGGCGTCGGTGGGGCGGGCGGTGTCCCAGCCTTTGCGGGTGAAATTGACTTGATGGGCTTTTTCGACGGTCAGCGGCAAACCGCTATAGGTGTTGGGCATCACGTCAACGTGCCCATCAAACACCGCCAGTTGTGTGTGATCGTTGAATTGCCGCACGTTCAGCCGCGCGGCCTGGGCGCTGAGCAGGCCCTGGGAAGTGATGATCCGCAGCGGGGCGTTGCCGGGTTTGGCGGTCAGCAGGATTTCGCCTTCGAGCAGGCGGATCAAGCGTTGCTGGCCATCAAAATGCACATCCACCGCACTGCCGGTGTTGAGCTGCAATTGGCTGCCATCCGCCAGCTGGAACTTGCGCCGTTGGCCGATGGGGCTGCGGTAGTCGGCACTCAACGGCGGCAGGATATGTTGCTGGCGCAAACCCCAGGCCGCTGCCGACCCGGCGCCGAGTATCAGCAACAATTTCAGGGCCTGGCGGCGACTGCTGGATTTCGGCGCATTCAAGGCGGCATGGGCCAGGGGTGATGGCATCCCGCGCAAGCGCTGGTTCACTCGCTGGATGTGCTCCCAGGCCCGCTGATGTTCGCCGTGGGCGTCCAGCCACTGTTGCCAGGCCGCCTGTTTACGTGGGTTGAGCGGGCCCTGCTGCATTTCCATCAGCCAGTGCACCGCTTGTTCGGCGACTTGCGTTGAGAAACTCATAGGGCGAAGTAGCAGCGCATCGCCGCTTTATGCAGGTGACGCTTGACCGTGGCGATGGAGATGCCCAGTTCCGCGCCGATTTGCGCGTAGGTCAGGCCGTCGAGCTGGGCCAGCAGGAACGCGCGTTTAACCAGGGGCGCCAAGCCGTCCAGCAACTGGTCCAGCTCCATCAGGGTTTGCAGGATGATTGCCCGCTCTTCCTCCGACGGCGCCACGTGTTCGGGCATTTGCGCCAGGGCGTCGAGGTAGGCGCGCTCCAGGTCCTGGCGGCGGTAATGGTTGCACAGCACACGCTTGGCGATGGTGGTGAGGAAGGCGCGAGGTTCGATCAGCGTCGGTGTTTCCCGTGCGGTGAGCACGCGGATGAAGGTGTCCTGGGCCAGGTCGGCGGCGCTTTCCGGGCAGCCGAGCTTGCGTCGCAACCAGCCGGTAAGCCAGTGGTGATGGTCGTGGTACAGGACTTCGACGGTGTTGGACGGCTGCAACGCGCACACTCCGGCAGCATGGGCATGCTTTAGAGAACAAGAATTGTTCGCATTGTAGGGCGCGCAGACGGGTTCGGCAATTGCCAGTGATGCGTTCTCTTTTGCTTATGAGAACCTTTATCATTAATATTGCGCACTGACGAACCTGGCGCCTTGTGCATGAAACGCAAAACTTCACTTCCCGTTTCCTACCGTCTTGCCGTGACTTCGCGGGTGCTGGCGGCTGTGGTCGGCGGTTACCTGCTGGCCTCGCTGGCCAGCGTGTGCATGACGCTGTGGCTGCCCACCAGCCGCGCCGATGCGGTGATCAGCGGCATGCTGAGTTCGTTTGTGTTCTACCTGTTGGCGGTCATCTGGTGCTTCGCCTGCCGCACGGCCTGGCGCGCCTGGTTTGGCGTGTTGCTGCCCAGCGCGATAATGGCCACGTTCGCCGGGTTGGCGTACTGGATGGCGCGCACATGAAAGAGGGCTTCCGCCAGGCCATGGCCTGGTTGCACACCTGGGCCGGGTTGATCTTTGGCTGGCTGCTGTTTGCGATTTTCCTGACGGGCACCCTGTCGTATTTCAAGGACGAAATTACCCACTGGATGCAGCCCGAAGTGCAGGCGCATCCCGTCGATGACGCCCGTAGCCTGGCCGCCGCCCAAACCTATCTGCAACACCAGGCGCCCAATGCCGCGCGCTGGTTTATCACCTTGCCGAGCAGCCGTGAGCCGGGCCTGTCGGTGATGTGGCAAGACAAGGTCGACCCGGGCAAACGCGGCAATTTCGTCGAAAAACTCCTCGATCCCGTCAGCGGCCAGCAGGTCCAGGCCCGGGAAAGCATGGGCGGCGAATTCTTCTATCGTTTCCACTTCCAGCTGCAAATGCCCTATCCGTGGGGGCGCTGGCTGTCGACCATCGCCGCGATGGTGATGTTCGTGGCGTTGATCACCGGGATCATCACCCACAAGAAAATCTTCAAGGACTTCTTCACCTTCCGCCCGCGCAAGGGCCAGCGTTCCTGGCTCGACGGGCACAACGCCGTGGGCGTGCTGGTGTTGCCGTTCCACTTGATGATCACCTACAGCAGCCTGGTGATTTTCATGAGCATGGTGATGCCGGCGAGCATCCTCGCTTCCTACGGCAACGACACCCGTGCGTTCTTCAACGATGTGTTTCCGGCCACCGACAATGCGCCGGCCCTCGGCCAGCCGGGGCAATTGCTGCCACTGGGCCCGATGTACGAGCAGGCGCGCGGGCAATGGGCCGGTGGGCATGTCGGACGGCTGGTGGTGAATAATCCAAGCGATGTGAACGCCTCGGTCAATGTGTTCCGCGCCGGGTCGGATCGAGTGGTGCATGACTTTGGCAGCACCGTGTCATTCAACGGCACTACCGGCGAACTGTTGCGGGTGAGCGGCGAGCAGTCGCTGCCGGCGGCGATTGGTGGCAGCTTCTACGGTTTGCACATGGGCCATTTCGCCGGCCCGGTATTGCGCTGGCTGTATTTCATCTGCGGCCTCGCGGGCACGGCAATGATCGGCACCGGGCTGGTGATGTGGCTGGGCAAGCGTCAGCTCAAGCACACCAAAACCGGTGTGCTGCCCTTTGAGCTGCGGCTGGTGGAAGTGCTGAACATCGCCAGCATGTCCGGCTTGATGATCGCCATCGCTGCATTCTTCTGGGCCAACCGCCTGTTGCCGGCCAGCTTTGCCGGGCGCTCGGACTGGGAAGTACAAGCCTTCTTTATTGCCTGGGGCTTGAGCGTCGTGCACGCGATTGTTCGCCAGGGGCGCCGCGGCTGGGTTGAGCAATTGAGTGTGGGCGCGCTGCTGTTTATCGGCGTGCCGGTGCTCAACGCGCTGACCACGACCCAGCATTTGGGTGTGACCCTGGCCAACGGCGACTGGGCCATGGCCGGCTTCGACCTGACGTGCCTGGGCAGCGGTGTGTTCCTCGCCTGGGCTGCCTGGAAAATGCAGCACCGCCGCGTCCCTCAGCCCAAGGCCGAACGTGCCCGGCCATTGACCCTCAAGGGCGAGGTGAACTGAATGCTCCTGGCGCTATTGCTGTGTTACGCAGGGTTTACCGCGTTGTGCCTGTCCATGGACCGGCACCATGGCGAACTGCTGCACAGTAAACCTTCGCCTCGTCGGCGCCTGGGTTTGCGCGTGGGCGGCTGGCTGCTGTTGATTGTCTCGATCTGGCCGGCGGTGCTCGCGACCGGGTGGAGCCAGGGGTTGGTGGAGTGGTGCGCGGTCTTGATGCTCAGCGGGTTGTTGCTGGTGTTGCTGTTGCCGTATCGGCCAAGGCTGGCCTTGATCCTGGCGGGCCTCGGCCTGCTGGCCAGTCCGGTTGCGGCCTTCGCGACCCTTTGAGTCCACCGTTGATGATCACCACGCCTCCCGAACACCCAGAGCAGCACGCAGACGCGGCGGGCGGACGGGCGCATTTCCTGCAGGTGTTCCTGTCCCAGCGCTCGCAGATGGAAGCGCTGGTCAGCCGCCGCGTGGGCTGCCGTGCGACGGCGGCGGACCTGGTGCAGGATTTGTTCCTGCGCTTCTGGCGCCGGCCGCTGGTGCAGGTCGAGGAACTCAGCACCTACCTGCTGCGCTGCGCCGGCAATATCGCCATCGACCACCTGCGCAGCGAAGGCGCCCGGGTGCGCAGCAGCGAAGGCTGGCTGCCGGAACAACAGGATAACCAGGGCTGCGAACCCCAGGCCGCGCTGGAGGCGGGCAATGATCTGCGTCACGTTGAAGCAGCCTTGCGCAGCCTGCCGGAACGTACCCGGCAGATTTTCCTGCTCAACCGCATCCATGGCCGCAAGTACGCGGAAATCGCCAAGGCCATGGGCCTGTCCCAAAGCGCCGTGGAAAAACATATGATGCGTGCCCTCGAAGCCTGCAAGGCCAGCCTTCGTGAACCATCGCCAAGGAAAGCCCCGTGAACCCCACCGCCAGCGTCACCCCGACGCCCGACCAGGAACAGGCCGCACTGGCCTGGTTGAGCCTGTTGCATGACCAGCCCAGCAGTGGCGACCAGGCCACGTTCAGCCGTTGGCTGCGGGCCGATCCTGCGCATGTGGAAGCCTATGCCCAGGCCCAGGTGCTGTGGGAATTGAGTGAAGTACCGGCCAGAACGTTGGCGGATGAGGATGCCCTGGCGCTGCAGGGTTACTTGAACGCGATGAATACCTCGAAACGCTCCAGCGTGCGGCGCTGGTCTGGCGCCCTGGCCATGGCCGCCTGCCTGCTGGTGATGATCTCGATGGGCGCCGGCTGGCAGCCGTCACGCTGGGTCGATGACTTCGGCGCGGATTACGTCACCGCGCCGGGTGAGGTGAAGACCGTGACCCTGGCCGATCAAAGCCAGGTCACCCTGGACGCCGACAGTGCGATCGCAGTGGATTTCAAGCATGGCGAGCGCCATATCCAGCTACGCCGTGGCGCCGGTTTTTTCAGTGTGACCCACACTGGCGAATCCTTTGTGGTCGAGGCCGGCAGCGGCGAAGCACGGGTGCTCGGCACGCAGTTTGAGGTGCGCCTGCAACCGGCAGGTGCGCAGGTGACGGTGTTGTCCGGTCGGGTTGGGGTAACGCCGTCGAAGTATGCTCAGCAACAGATTCTGACGGCCGGCCAACAAGTGGCCTACGCCGATGGTGTCGCCGATGAGCTGCACGCGGTCGACAGCGAGTCGCGCCTGGCCTGGCGTGACGGTTGGCTCAATTACTACAAGGCACCACTGGCCGATGTGGTGCAAGACCTCGGTCGCTACTACCCCGGGCGTATTCTGCTGCTCAACGAAGACCTCGGCGCCCGGCGTGTCAGCGGCAGTTTCCCGAGCAAGGACCCCCAGGCGGTGCTCAATGCGTTGCAGGCGGTCTTGGGGTTTGAACAACACTTGCTGCTCGGTCGGATGATCGTATTGCGCTAGATACAGAGCGCTACGCTGCAATGGCGTGGCGCTGTCATTACTTGCACCTGTCTCTCTTGAAAATCCCCATGCCTTGGCACATCCGTGTGTGTGGACCTTTCATTTAACCTTCATCGCAATCGCCAAAACCTGTAACCAAATCGTTACGTGATGCACGGATGATCCTCGGATTCCTGAGCAGGTGGTCAGGAAGATTGGCGGCGCTGTTCACCCAGCCGAGATCGCCAATACCTCCCCCATAACAACAGATAGATGCATGTAAGGGATCTACTCGTGACCTACAACAAACTCTATGCCCTGCTTTTAGCATCGGGCCTGGGCGGCTTTGCGCCGCTGGTTCTGGCAGACGATTCCCAGGATGTCGGTTCGGTGCACGTCGCCGGCGAACGTACCCTGGGCACCGGCCACATGATTTAGGAAGAAAGTGCCAAGGCCCGGTCCACGGTGACCAAGGAAGCCATGGACGAAATGTCCCCGACGGCCAACGCCATCGACAAGCTCAAGTACACCCCGGGCATCAACGTTTCCAACGACGACGCCAGCGGCATGAGCGGCACCAGCTTCACCATGCGCGGCATGAACTCCGACCAGGTCGGGGTTTCCATGGACGGCGTGCCGATCAACGACTCCGGCAGCTACGGTGTTTACGCCAACCAATTGGGCGACCCGGAAAACGTCGGCGAAGTATTTGTCACCCAGGGCTCCTCGGAAGCGGACGGCCCGCACATTGGTTCCAGCGGCGGCAACATCGGCATGGTCACCATTCGGCCGACCAAGGAGCCGGGGCTGTTCGTCAAGCAATCCATGGGTTCGAACAACCTGACAAAGTCCTTCGCCCGCATCAACACCGGCGACCTCGGCGGCTTCAAGACCTGGGTGTCGGCCTCTCACACCGAGGGCGACAAGTGGCGCGGCAAGGGCACCTTGCGGGGCGACAAGGTGGAGTGGAGCACGCTGTTCGAAGACGACAACGGCAACACCAGCAACTTCACCATGAAGTACAACACCCAGGAAAACTATAACTACAACACGCTGAGCAAGAGCCAGTTCCAGCAACAGGGCCGCCGCCTGGATTACGCGGAAACGCCGGTCTACAAGAACGGATTGCTGTCGTCTTCCTACAAGCTCAACCGCAACCCATTTGAAAGTGTCATGACCACCTTCACCCAGCGCTGGCGCCTGCGTGATGACCTGGCCCTGACGGTTGCGCCTTACTACTACTGGGGCAACGGCGGCAGTTTCAGCGGCCAGACCGCGACCAACCTGGGGCCGAAGTCCGACAAGAGTGGCAACTACGACCTGAGCAACCTCAAGTCGGCCAACTACTATCGCCCCTCGTGGACCGAAACCTGGCGCCCTGGCGTGACGGTCAAAATGAAATGGGACATCAACGAGGAGCACAGCCTGGATTACGGCTACTGGTACGAGCGCGCTCGCCAGCGCCAGACCCAGCCGTATATCGGGATCAACAGCGAAGGTGCACCGGACGACGTCTGGGGCGATTACAACAGCGGCGGCCAGGTGGTCGACAAGAACGGCAAGACTGTCCAGGGGCGCCATCAATACACCGTGACCCCGGCCCAGAAGCTGTGGGTGCAGGACAGCTGGCAAGCCACGCCAGACCTGAGCTTTGTCGGCGGCCTGGCGTACCAGTACGTCGAGCGTGACGGCGACAACCTCGGTAGCCTGTACGACAAGCCGGAAAAACGTAACGCCCGCTACCATCAGTTCCTGCCGAACTTCAGCGCCAAGTACCAGGTCGACGAGAGCAACCAGGCGTTCTACAACGTCACTCGCAACATGCGCACACCGCAGAACTACGTGCTGTACAACAAGGGTGACTCGCTCAACCTCAACCCCGAGCTGAGCTGGAACCAGGAGCTGGGCTGGCGCTACACCGAAGAGAAAATGGCCTTGAGCGCGACCCTGTTCTACATCACCTTCAAGGACCGTCAGCTGTCGACCACCGACTTGAACGGTGACTACGTGATGGCCAACGTCGGTGACGTGACCAACAAAGGCCTGGAGTTGGAGTGGAGCGGCCTGCTGCCGTACAACTTCAACTACTACGCGTCGTACACCTATACCAAGTCCGAGCAGCAGGACGACTTTGTCAGCAAGAACGTGTTGTTGCCGACCAAGGGCAACCAGTTGGCCAACGTGCCGGAAAACATGCTCAACCTGGTGTTTGGTTACGACGACAAGCGCTACTACGGCAACATTGCCGGCAAGTATGTCGGGGCGTTCTACGGTGATTTGACCAACAACGAGAAAATCTCCGGGCGCACCGTGTTTGATCTCAACGCTGGTATCTACCTGCCGGTGGACAAGAAGGTCTTCAAGTCGGCCGCGCTGCGCTTCTCGATGCTCAATGTGTTTGATAAGGAATACTTGAGCTCGGCGCGTACCGTGTCGTTCAACTCGGCGCCGGTGAATGGCCTGGCGGCCAGCTCGGCGTATTACAACGTGGGTGAAGAGCGTACGGCGATGGTTTCCCTGGAGGCCAATTTCTAACGCGTACGCAAACCCAATTTGGGAGCGGGCTTGCTCGCGAAAGCGGTGGATCAGTCGCCAGATGTATTGACTGAACCAGCGCATTCGCGAGCAAGCCCGCTCCCACATTTGATCTGCGGTATTTTACAGAGTGAGTTACTTCAGGGCCGCCATGATCGCTTCCGGGTTGTAGTCGCGAATCAGCGTGCCGTTCACGTCCACAAACGGAATCCCGCCGCCCCCCAACGCCTCGTACGCCTTGCGCGCCTGGGCGTCCTTCTCGATATCGAACGCCTGGTAGGGAATCCCCTTGGAATCCAGAAAGCGCCGGATCTGTTTGCAGTAGCCGCACCACTCGGTGGAATACAGCACCACGCGCGCTGCCGCGCGTGTCTGCTCCGGCACCACCTGGGAGGGGTTGAACAGCCGCTCGATCTTGCCCCAGTTCTGGAAAACCACCACCACCAGCAACACCAGCAGGACTTTCTTCAGAACCCCGCCCAGCATCAGTTGCGACGCTTGAGCTGGTCGGTCAACTGGGTCGGCAGGCCCTTGATGATCAAGGTGCCGGCGGCTTCGTCGTATTCGATCTTGTCGCCCAGCAGGTGCGCTTCAAAGCTGATGGACAAGCCTTCGGCACGCCCGGTGAAACGGCGGAACTGGTTGAGGGTGCGTTTATCCGCCGGGATTTCCGGCGACAGGCCGTAGTCCTTGTTGCGGATGTGATCGTAGAAGGCTTTTGGCCGATCTTCATCGATTAACCCGGACAGCTCTTCCAGGCCCATCGGCTCGCCGAGCTTGGCCTGGCTGCTGGCGTAGTCCACCAGGGTCTTGGTTTTCTCGCGGGCGGATTCGTCCGGCAGGTCTTCGCTCTCGACGAAATCGCTGAAGGCCTTGAGCAGGGTGCGGGTCTCGCCTGGGCCGTCGACGCCTTCCTGGCAGCCGATAAAGTCGCGGAAGTACTCCGAGACCTTCTTGCCGTTCTTGCCCTTGATAAACGAGATGTACTGCTTGGATTGCTTGTTGTTCTGCCACTCGGACACGTTGATGCGCGCGGCGAGGTGCAGTTGGCCAAGGTCGAGGTGGCGCGACGGCGTCACGTCCAGTTGGTCGGTCACGGCCACGCCTTCACTGTGGTGCAGCAGGGCGATCGCCAGGTAATCGGTCATGCCCTGTTGATAGTGGGCAAACAGCACGTGGCCGCCGGTGGAGAGGTTGGACTCTTCCATCAGCTTCTGCAGGTGTTCCACCGCAATGCGGCTGAAGGCGGTGAAATCCTTGCCGCCGTCGAAATACTCCTTCAACCAGCCGCTGAACGGGTGCGCGCCGGACTCGGCATGGAAAAAGCCCCAGGCCTTGCCTTGTTTGGCGTTGTAGCTCTCGTTGAGGTCGGCGAGCATGTTCTCGATCGCGGCCGACTCGGCAAGCTCGGAGTCGCGGGCGTGGAGAACTGCGGGTGTGCCGTCGGGTTTTTTGTCGATCAGGTGGACGATGCAATGACGGATCGGCATGGGCTTCTCGGCTGGTTGAAGGGGAGGGGTGGGGCTCCCGGAAAAAGTCGCCAGTGTACCGCACCCGCTGGGGATGGCGCTGTTCGGAGGGCGTTTTGAGCGCCATCCGACGGGCCATATGCCTTTTTTTCACGGTTTAGAGCGATAAAGCTGACCAAATGGGTATGTTGAGGCGGATATTTCCCCGTCTCTGTGCTAGTTTTGCCCCGTCTTACGCGCAGTCTGGGCGTTAAGCGTGCATTCAGCATTTGTCAGGTCGAACCAAACCCGGTTTCAGGTATCTATAACCCCGATCTTCGTGGTTATAGCCCTTGGGTGCCAGGCCTTGATGGCAGGGCTCGATGGCTGACACTGCACTCTGCAATCCAAATGAATTTGATAGGGAAGGAACACCACAATGGCTATTACTAAAGACCAACTGATCGCTGATCTGGCTGAAGCTGTAGACGCACCGAAAACCACCGTGCGTGCTCTGCTGGACCAACTGAGCCAGATCGTTGCTGATCAGCTGGAAAACGGCGGCGAAATCACTCTGCCAGGCGTTGGCAAACTGAAAGTGACCGAGCGTCCTGCCCGTACTGGCCGTAACCCTTCGACTGGCGCTGCCATCGAAATCGCTGCCAAGAAAGTTATCAAGCTGGTTGTGGCCAAAGGCCTGACCGACGCTGTTAACAAGTAAGACGCAGCAAAAAAAACCGTGCTCCGGAGCGATCCGGGCACGGTTTTTTGTTGCCTGCGATTTATCAGTCTTTACGGGCCCAACGCTGGCGCCACACCTGTTGCTCGCTCGGGGTCTGGAACGTCCAGGCGACGAAGCGGCTCTGCTTCTGGCCCTGGGACATTTCCACCACCTGGCTTTCCAGCACACCGGCCTTTTTCAGCGCTGTCTGGATCGCCGGCAAGTTCGACGCTTTCGACACCAGCGTGCTGAACCACAGCACCTTGTGCTGGAAATGCGCGCTTTCAGCGATCAACTGCGTCACAAACCGCGCTTCACCGCCTTCACACCACAATTCCGCCGACTGGCCACCGAAGTTCAGCACCGGCAGCTTGCGTTTCGGATCAGCCTTGCCCAGTGCGCGCCATTTACGCTCGCTGCCCTTGGTCGCCTCATCCATGGACGCGTGGAAGGGCGGGTTGCACATGGTCAGGTCAAACCGCTCGCCTGGCTCCAGCAAGCCCAGCAGGATCTGCTTGGGGTTGGTTTGCTGGCGCAGCTGGATGGCCTTGTTCAGCCCGTTGGACTGCACGATCGCCTTGGCGGCGGCCACGGCGGTCGGGTCGACTTCCGAGCCGAGGAAATTCCAGCGGTACTCGCTGTAGCCAATCAACGGGTAGACGCAGTTGGCGCCCATGCCGATGTCCAGCACCTTCACCGGCGCGCCACGGGGGATCACGCCTTCGTTGACGCTCGCCAGCAGGTCGGCGAGGAAGTGCACGTAGTCGGCACGCCCCGGTACCGGTGGGCACAGGTAGTCAGCCGGGATATCCCAGTGATTGATGCCGTAGAACGCCTTGAGCAACGCCCGGTTGAACACCCGCACCGCGTCGGGGCTGGCGAAGTCGATGCTTTCCTTGCCGTACGGGTTGATGATCACGAATTGCGCCAGTTCGGGCGTGGTCTTGATCAGCGCCTGGAAGTCGTAACGGCCCTGGTGGCGGTTACGCGGGTGCAAGGTGGCCTCTTTGCGCGGAACGACGGGCTTGGCCGGCGTACTGGATTTAGGCTTCTTGCGCGGTGCTTTGGGTGTGCTGGGGGCGGTCATGGGCTGCGTCGATTCTGCGTTTGTTTCAAAAGTGGCGGGTATTGTCACACATTCCTTGGTCGAACTCGGTCAAATGTGGGAGCTGGCTTGCCTGCGATGCAGCCGACTCGGTGTATCTGCCGGACCGAGGCGATGCCATCGCAGGCAAGCCAGCTCCCACATTGATCGGGTTTCCAAAGAGAAATAGCGGTGTTTTTCCAAGCAAAAAAAAGAGACCCGAAGGTCTCTTTTTTCACACGGGCTGCCCCTTACAGGCTGGAGATCCGTGCGTGTTGCTCCGCCAGCTTGCCCAAAGCCTGTTCAGCTTCAGCCAGTTTGGCGCGTTCTTTCTCGATGACTTCAGCCGGAGCCTTGTCGACGAACGCCGCGTTGGACAGCTTGCCGCCCACCCGCTGCACTTCGCCTTGCAGGCGCAGGATTTCCTTGTCCAGGCGCGCCAGTTCGGCACCCTTGTCGATCAGGCCGGCCATCGGCACCAGCACTTCCATCTCGCCCACCAGTGCGGTGGCGGACAGCGGTGCTTCTTCGCCAGCGGCCAATACGGTGATCGACTCCAGCTTCGCCAGCTTCTTGAGCAGCGCGTCGTTCTCGGTGAGGCGACGCTGATCTTCGGCGCTGGCATTCTTCACGAACACGGCCAGTGGCTTGCCCGGACCGATGTTCATCTCGGCGCGGATGTTGCGCGTACCCATCATCAGGGTCTTGAGCCACTCGATATCGCTTTCGGCTGCCTCGTCAATGCGGGCTTCGTTGGCCACCGGCCAAGGTTGCAGCATGATGGTCTTGCCGTCTTTGCCGGCCAGCGGCGCGATGCGCTGCCAGATTTCTTCGGTGATGAAGGGCATGAACGGATGCGCCAGGCGCAACGCCACTTCCAGTACGCGCACCAGGGTTTGACGGGTGCCGCGCTGACGTTCGATCGGCGAGTTCTCGTCCCACAGCACGGGCTTGGACAGTTCCAGGTACCAGTCGCAATACTGGTTCCAGATGAACTCGTACAGGGCCTGCGCCGCCAGGTCAAAGCGGAACTGGTCGAGTTGACGGGTCACTTCGGCTTCGGTGCGCTGCAGCTGGGAGATGATCCAGCGGTCTGCCAGGGACAGCTCGATGGCCTCGCCGTTCTGGCCGCAGTCTTCGCCTTTATCCAGCACGTAGCGCGCGGCATTCCAGATCTTGTTGCAGAAGTTGCGATAGCCTTCGACGCGGCCCATGTCGAACTTGATGTCGCGACCGGTGGACGCCAGCGAGCAGAAGGTAAAGCGCAGGGCGTCGGTGCCGTAGCTGGCGATGCCGTCTGCGAACTCGTCGCGGGTCTGCTTCTCGATCTTCTTCGCCAGTTTCGGCTGCATCAGGCCCGAGGTGCGTTTCTGCACCAGGGTTTCCAGGTCGATGCCGTCGATGATGTCCAGCGGGTCCAGGACGTTGCCCTTGGACTTGGACATCTTCTGGCCCTGGCCATCACGCACCAGGCCGTGCACGTACACGGTCTTGAACGGTACCTGCGGGGTGCCGTCTTCGTTCTTCACCAAGTGCATGGTGAGCATGATCATCCGGGCAACCCAGAAGAAAATGATGTCGAAGCCGGTCACCAGCACGTCGGTGGAATGGAATTTCTTCAGGAATTCGGTCTGTTGCGGCCAGCCGAGGGTGGAGAAGGTCCACAAGCCCGAGCTGAACCAGGTGTCCAGTACGTCGTTGTCCTGTTGCAGCGCCACGTCCGCGCCAAGGTTGTGCTTGGCACGTACTTCTGCTTCGTCGCGGCCCACGTAGACCTTGCCCGACTCGTCGTACCAGGCCGGAATCCGGTGGCCCCACCACAGCTGGCGGCTGATGCACCAATCCTGGATGTCACGCATCCACGAGAAGTACATGTTTTCGTACTGTTTCGGCACGAACGCGATGCGGCCGTCTTCCACGGCAGCGATCGCCGGCTCAGCCAAAGGCTTGGTGGACACGTACCACTGGTCGGTCAGCCAGGGCTCGATGATGGTGCCGGAGCGGTCGCCCTTCGGCACTTTCAGGCCGTGGTCGTCAACGCTCACCAGCAGGCCGGCGGCGTCGAAGGCGGCAACGATCTGCTTGCGCGCTTCGAAACGGTCGAGGCCGGCGTATTCAGCCGGGATCTTGCCGTCGATGCTTTCGTTCAGCGTGCCGTCGAGGTTGAACACCTGGCAGGCCGGCAGAACCGCGGCGTTCTTGTCGAAGATGTTCAGCAGCGGCAGGTTGTGGCGCTTGCCGACTTCGTAGTCGTTGAAATCGTGGGCCGGGGTGATTTTCACGCAGCCGGTGCCGAATTCAGGGTCGCAGTAGTCGTCCGCGATAATCGGGATGCGACGGCCAACCAGCGGCAGCTCGACGAACTTGCCGATCAGCGCCTGGTAGCGTTCGTCGTTCGGGTTAACCGCGACGGCGGCATCACCAAGCATGGTTTCCGGACGGGTGGTGGCGACGATCAGGTAATCATTGCCTTCGGCGGTCTTGGCGCCGTCAGCCAGCGGGTACTTGAGGTTCCACAGGAAACCTTTTTCGTCGTGGTTTTCCACTTCAAGGTCGGAAATCGCCGTGTGCAGCTTGGTGTCCCAGTTGACCAGGCGCTTGCCGCGGTAGATCAGGCCGTCATCATGCAGGCGCACGAAGGCTTCCTTCACGGCTTCCGACAGGCCGTCGTCCATGGTGAAGCGCTCGCGGCTCCAGTCGACGGACGAGCCCAGGCGACGAATCTGACGGCTGATATTGCCGCCGGACTGATCCTTCCATTCCCAGATTTTCTCGAGGAATTTCTCGCGGCCCAGGTCGTGACGGTTCTGGCCGGTGGCTTCCAGTTGGCGCTCCACCAGCATCTGGGTGGCGATACCGGCGTGGTCTGTACCTGGTTGCCATAGGGTGTTGCGACCCTGCATGCGGCGGAAACGAATCAGGGCATCCATGATCGCATTGTTGAAGCCATGGCCCATGTGCAGGCTGCCAGTGACGTTCGGTGGCGGAATCATGATGGTGTAGGCATCGCCCGCGCCTTGCGGAGCGAAATAATTCTCGGACTCCCAGGTCTGGTACCAGGA
This sequence comes from Pseudomonas sp. F8002, assembly GCF_013385495.1. Taxonomy (NCBI): domain Bacteria; kingdom Pseudomonadati; phylum Pseudomonadota; class Gammaproteobacteria; order Pseudomonadales; family Pseudomonadaceae; genus Pseudomonas; species Pseudomonas sp. F8002. Next base: position 44,122 of record NZ_JACAPW010000017.1, read on the forward strand.
AGTTTCAATAGCGTGCGGCTGGTAGGTCTTATCCATGCGCGGCGGGACCCTAGTTGGCATTAATTCAGGAAAGCCGACAAGTATAACGGGGGATAGGGGAGAGGGCGAGTTGAAGACGGGCTCAACGGTGGCGCCGATCAAATGTGGGAGCGGGCTTGTGTGGGAGCGGGCTTGCTCGCGAAGACGGTGTAGCAGTCACCCAATGTATTGACTGAACCACCGCTTTCGCGAGCAAGCCCGCTCCCACAGGGGATATGTGTCAGCCTTAGTTCTGGTACTGGCTCAACAACCGCTCCATGCGCGCATCCAGCCGGCGCTTGATCTCGGTTTCGATATGCGGGGCAAAATCGTCGATCACGTCTTGCATGATCAGTTGCGCGGCGGCGCGCAGTTCGTTGTCCAGGTGCAGCAGCAGGGCGTCGGGGGCTTTTTCGGCGGCAGGTACGGCAACAGCCGCAGCCGGCGCAGCTTGTACCGCGGGCGTTTCGACAGGTTCCGGCGTAACCGGCTTGCCACCCACCATATCGAACAGCAGGGGAATTTGTACGTCACCGTTGACCGCATCGGTCAGCAATGGCGGTTGCAGGTCATCATCACCGAGCAGCTTGCGGATCGACTCAAGGTCGTCCAGCAGGTGGTCAGAGTCTTTTAGCGGGTTTGGAGTGTCCATCGTGTGCTCAAAGTCGTTGTAGCCGGTGATCTTGCAGAGAATAGCCCTGTTCGCGGTAGAAACGGAAACTCTCCCGCGCGGCCTGACGAATAGCCGGGTCTTCCACCACCACTTCCGCCACGCGGGCGAACCCCTTGGCGAAGGCCGGTACTTTCAGGTCAAGGTTGACCAGCAGGTCTGTGTGATCGCCGCAGCTGTCGCCCAAACCCAGTACCACCAGGCCTTCCGGTTCTGATTCGGCGGCACCGTGGGGCACGAAGCTTTCGCCCTTGAAGCGCCACAGGCGGGCGTCGAGGTCATCACGCTGGGCGGCGTCGCTGCAGTGCAGGTAGATGCGGTGGCCCATGCGCCAGGCTTTTTCGGTGAGCTTGCAGGCAAAGTCCAGGCGCGCGGAAGGATCGGCGCTGGGCAATATATAGAAGTCGACTTGGGTCATTGCGGTTCCTGAGCCCCGGGCGGCTTTACAAGCGCCCGGGGATCTTCATTTTCAGGCTTTGGCGCGGTCCAGCAGGTACTGGGTCAGCAATGGAACCGGACGGCCAGTGGCGCCCTTGTCCTTGCCGCCGCTGGTCCAGGCAGTGCCGGCGATGTCCAGGTGGGCCCAGTTGAAGTTCTTGGCGAAGCGCGACAGGAAGCACGCCGCAGTGATGGTGCCGGCTTTCGGGCCACCAATGTTGGCGATGTCGGCAAACGGGCTGTCCAGCTGTTCCTGGTACTCATCGAACAGCGGCAGTTGCCAGGCGCGGTCGTCGGCAGCCTGGCCGGCGCTGAGCAGTTGGCCGATCAGTTCGTCGCTGTTGCCCAGCAGGCCCGACGTGTGGGCGCCCAGGGCAACCACGCAGGCACCGGTCAGGGTGGCGATGTCGATCACGGCTTGCGGCTTGAAGCGCTCGGCGTAGGTGAGTGCGTCGCACAGCACCAGGCGGCCTTCGGCGTCAGTGTTGAGGATTTCCACGGTCTGGCCGCTGAGGGTGGTGACGATGTCGCCCGGACGGGTCGCGCCGCCGCTCGGCATGTTCTCGGCGCAGGCCAGGATGCACACCAGGTTGATCGGCAGCTTGAGTTCCAGCACGGCACGCAGGGTGCCGAACACGCTGGCGGCGCCGCCCATGTCGTACTTCATCTCGTCCATGCCCAGGCCCGGCTTGAGGCTGATGCCGCCGGTGTCGAAGGTGATGCCTTTGCCGACCAGGGCAAATGGCTTCTCGGACTTCTTGCCGCCGTTGTATTGCATCACGATCAGGCGTGGCGGCTGGTCGCTGCCCTGGCCCACGGCATAGAACGAGCCCATGCCCAGTTCCTTGATCTTCTTCTCATCCAGGACTTCGACTTTCAGGCCCTTGAATTCCTTGCCCAGCGCCTTGGCTTGCTCGCCCAGGTAGGTTGGGTGGCAGATGTTCGGTGGCAGGTTGCCCAGGTCACGGGTGAACGCCATGCCGCCGGCGATGGCCTGGGCGTGGGTCACGGCGCGTTCGACTTCAGCCTGGGCCGCCTTGATGGTCAGCAGGGTGACTTTCTTCAGGGCGCGGGGTTCGGCCTTGGTGCTCTTGAACTGGTCGAAGACGTAGCCGCCGTCCAGCAGGCTTTCGGCCAGCAGGCGGGTCTTGCCGTAGCTGTCGCGGCCCTTGACCACGACTTCGTCCAGCGCCAGGGCCGCGTCGGTGCCGCCCAGGCCCTTGAGGGTGTTGAGGATGCCGGCGATGATCTTGCGGAACGGACGGTCGCCCAGTTCGGCGTCTTTACCAACGCCCACCAGCAATACACGGTCGGCTTTAAGGTTAGGCAGGCTTTGCAGCAGCAGGCTTTGGCCGACCTTGCCGGCCAGGTCGCCGCGCTTGAGGACTGCGCTGATGGCGCCGCCGCTCAGTTCGTCCAGTTGCTTGGCGGCAACGCCCAGCTTGCGGCCTTCGCCGACAGCGACCACGAGGGTGGCGGTTTTCAACGTTTCGGGGCTAACGCTTTTTACAACCAGTTCCATTTTCGGGTCCCTTATAAAGGTCAGTGAGCCAGGAGTCTGTACTCCGGCTTGTAAGCTTGGCAGCCTGTAGGCCGCCCGCGACAAAGGCCGCAGTTTGAACCTCGCCGCCCGAGCCTGACAACCCTTGCGGGCAGCTTTGTGCACGCGTATGAGCAAGCTCCGTGACAGGTGCGGTCAATCACAGGATAATGCGCCATCTTTTTAGCCGGCCTGCAGCAATGGGTCGACTCGGTATGCTTGCTTGTTTGGCCGCCTTAGCCTGACAACCCTGGAGTGTCTGGTTTGATCGTCTTCCGTTATCTATCCCGCGAAGTCCTGTTGACCCTGAGTGCCGTGAGTGCGGTATTGCTGGTCATCATCATGAGTGGTCGCTTCGTCAAATACCTCGCCCAGGCTGCCTCGGGTGCCCTGGATCCGGGTTCGCTGTTCCTGATCATGGGCTTTCGCCTGCCGGGCTTCCTGCAGTTGATCCTGCCATTGGGCCTGTTTCTCGGGATTCTGCTGGCCTACGGCCGCTTGTACCTTGAAAGCGAAATGACCGTGTTGTCGGCCACCGGCATGAGCCAGCAACGTTTGCTGGCCATGACCATGGTTCCGGCCACCGGTATCGCGCTGGTGGTGGCCTGGCTGAGCTTGAGCCTGGCACCCCAGGGCGCCCTGCAGTTCCAGCTGGTGCTGAACAAACAGGACGCCATGACCGAATTCGACACCCTGGAGCCGGGCCGCTTCCAAGCGCTCAACGACGGCACCCGAGTGACCTATACCGAGCAAATGTCGGATGACCGTGCCAACCTGGGTGGTGTGTTCATCTCCCAGAAAAACCTCGGCCAGAACCAGAAAGACCGTGGTATTTCGATTCTGGTGGCCGATAAGGGGCGTCAGGAAGTGCGTCCGGATGGCAGCCGTTACCTGATCCTGGAAGATGGCTATCGCTATGACGGCAGCCCCGGTCAGGCCGATTACCGCGCAATCAAGTACGACACCTATGGCGTGATGCTGGCCCGGCCGGATGTCAGCGATGAGGTCACCGACCGCGACGCGATCCCGACCCCCGACCTGATCGGCAGCAAGGAACTGCGTTCGATCGCCGAGCTGCAATGGCGAATTTCCCTGCCGTTGCTGGTGTTTATCGTGACCTTGATGGCCGTGCCGCTGTCCCGGGTCAACCCGCGCCAGGGCCGCTTCCTCAAGCTGCTGCCGGCGATCCTGCTTTATATGGCGTACCTGACCATCCTGATTTCCGCCCGCGGCTCCCTGGAGAAGGGCAAACTGCCGCCGGCCCTCGGGTTGTGGTGGGTCCACGGGGTCTTCCTGGCCATTGGCCTGGGGCTGCTTTATTGGGAACCGATGCGGTTGAAGATGCGGAGTCGTCGCAGCGTGAAGGAGATGGCCCGTGGTTAAGCTCGACCGCTACATTGGTAGCAGCGTCCTGGTCGCAATCCTTGCGGTATTGGGCATTATTCTGGGGCTGGCCTCGTTGTTCGCCTTCATTGATGAAGTCGGCAACGTCAGCGATACCTACACCGTTACCGACGTCCTGAGCTACGTGGCGCTGACGGCGCCCCGTCGCCTGTACGACATGATGCCGATGGCTGCGCTGATCGGCTGCCTGATCGGCCTGGGCAGCCTGGCCAGCAACAGCGAGCTGACCATCATGCGCGCGGCGGGTGTTTCCATCGGTCGCATCGTGTGGGCGGTCATGAAGCCCATGCTGTTGCTGATGGTGGTCAGCGTGCTGATCGGTGAATACGTGGCGCCTCCAGCCGAGTCCACGGCCCAGGCCAATCGTGCCCTGGCCCAGGGTTCGGGCGATGCCCAGAGCTCCAAGCATGGCCTGTGGCACCGCCAGGGTGAGGAGTTTATCCACATCAACGCCGTGCAGCCGGGTGGCTTGCTGGTGGGTGTCACCCGCTACCACTTCGACAAGGAACGTCACCTGCTGTCGTCGAGCTTCGCCAAACGTGCACAGTACGCCGACGAAAAGTGGCAACTGAGCGATGTGACCACCACCTATTTCCGTGATATCGGCAAGGGTGCGGCATCGACCACCGAAGTGATCAATGTGCCGACGGAGCAGTGGGATATTTCCCTCAAGCCCGAATTGCTGAATACCGTGGTGATGATCCCGGAAAGCCTGCCTATCTCCGGCCTGTGGGGGTATATCCATTACCTCAAGGACCAGGGCTTGAACAACGGCCGTTACTGGCTGGCGTTTTGGGTCAAGGTGTTGCAGCCGGTGGTGACGGCTGCGCTGGTGCTGATGGCGATCTCGTTCATCTTTGGCCCGTTGCGTTCCGTGACCCTCGGCCAGCGCGTGTTTACCGGCGTACTGGTGGGTTTCACCTTCCGTATCGCCCAGGACCTGCTGGGGCCGTCCAGCCTGGTATTCGGTTTCTCGCCGCTGTTTGCGGTGCTGGTGCCGACCGCCATCTGCGCCGTGGCCGGCTTCTGGCTGTTGCGTCGGGCCGGTTGAGCCCGCGCTTATGAACAAAAAATGCCCCGTTCGAACGACCGGGGCATTTTTGTTCTTGGTCGCCATGGATGACGTCTGGTCTGCGCATCAGGTACAATTCCCGGCTATTTTTCAGCGGGCAGTCTGCCTGCAGCCTTTTTGAGTGTTGATCCGTGAGTGATTTGAGTCATATCCGCAATTTCTCCATCATCGCCCACATTGACCATGGCAAGTCGACGCTGGCCGATCGATTCATCCAGATGTGCGGCGGCCTTGCCGAGCGTGAAATGGAAGCCCAGGTGCTGGACTCCATGGACCTCGAGCGCGAGCGCGGGATCACCATCAAGGCCCACAGCGTAACCCTGTACTACACCGCCAAAGACGGTATCAAGTACCAGCTCAACTTCATTGACACCCCGGGTCACGTCGACTTCACCTATGAAGTCAGCCGTTCCCTGGCGGCCTGCGAAGGTGCGTTGCTGGTAGTGGACGCGGGCCAGGGCGTTGAAGCCCAGTCCGTGGCCAACTGCTACACCGCCATCGAGCAAGGCCTGGAGGTGATGCCGGTGCTGAACAAGATCGACCTGCCACAGGCCGATCCGGACCGCGTCAAGGAAGAGATCGAGAAGATCATCGGCATTGACGCCACCGACGCCGTCGAGTGCAGCGCCAAGACCGGCCTGGGCGTCGACGAGGTGCTCGAGCGCCTGGTCAAGACCATTCCAGCCCCCACCGGCAACTACGAAGATCCGCTGCAAGCGTTGATCATCGACTCCTGGTTCGACAACTACCTGGGCGTTGTTTCCCTGGTACGCGTACGCCACGGCCGTGTGAAGAAGGGCGACAAGATCCTGGTCAAGTCCACCGGCAAGATCCACCTGGTGGACAGCGTCGGTGTATTCAACCCGAAGCACACGGCTACCACTGATCTGAAAGCCGGCGAAGTAGGCTTCATCATCGCCGGTATCAAGGACATCCACGGTGCACCGGTAGGTGACACCCTGACCTTGAGTTCCACCCCTGACGTCGACGTGCTGCCGGGCTTCAAACGCATCCAGCCGCAGGTTTACGCCGGCCTGTTCCCGGTCAGCTCCGACGACTTCGAGGACTTCCGCGAAGCCCTGCAGAAGCTGACCCTCAACGACTCGTCGTTGCAGTACACCCCGGAAAGCTCCGACGCCCTCGGGTTCGGCTTCCGCTGCGGGTTCCTGGGCATGCTGCACATGGAAATCATCCAGGAGCGCCTCGAGCGCGAATACGACCTGGACCTGATCACCACCGCGCCGACGGTTATTTTTGAACTGGCGCTGAAAACCGGTGAAACGATTTACGTCGACAACCCGTCCAAGCTTCCGGATCTGTCTTCCATCGAAGACATGCGCGAACCGATCGTGCGGGCCAATATTCTTGTGCCGCAAGAGCATCTGGGCAACGTCATTACCCTGTGTATCGAAAAGCGTGGCGTACAGCACGACATGCTGTTCCTCGGTACCCAGGTGCAAGTGACCTACGATTTGCCGATGAACGAAGTGGTCCTGGACTTCTTCGACCGTCTCAAATCCACCAGCCGGGGCTATGCTTCGCTGGATTACCATTTTGACCGTTACCAATCAGCTAATCTGGTGAAGCTGGATGTGCTGATCAACGGCGACAAGGTGGATGCCCTGGCGCTGATCGTGCACAAGGACAACGCGCACTACAAAGGTCGCCAGTTGACCGAGAAGATGAAAGAACTGATTCCGCGCCAGATGTTCGACGTTGCGATCCAGGCCGCCATTGGCGGGCAGATCATTGCACGGACTTCCGTCAAGGCACTCAGAAAGAACGTACTGGCCAAATGCTATGGCGGCGACGTCAGCCGTAAGCGCAAGCTGCTCGAGAAGCAAAAGGCCGGTAAAAAACGCATGAAGCAAGTGGGTAACGTGGAAATTCCACAAGAAGCCTTCCTTGCGGTGCTCAGGTTGGATAGTTAGGTCCTATGTCACTAAATTTCCCGCTGTTGCTGGTCATCGCCGTTGCCGTTTGCGGTCTATTGGCGTTGCTCGATCTGGTGTTCTTCGCCCCGCGTCGCCGGGCAGCCATCGCGTCCTATCAGGGCAGCGTCAGCCAGCCCGATGTGGCGGTGATCGAGAAACTGAACAAAGAGCCGATGCTGGTTGAATACGGCAAGTCGTTCTTCCCGGTGTTGTTCATCGTGCTGGTGCTGCGTTCGTTCCTGGTGGAACCGTTTCAGATCCCTTCGGGCTCGATGAAACCTACCCTGGACGTGGGCGACTTCATCCTGGTGAACAAGTTTTCCTACGGGATCCGCTTGCCGGTGATCGACAAGAAAGTGATCGAGATCGGTGACCCGCAGCGCGGCGATGTGATGGTGTTTCGCTACCCAAGCGACCCGAACGTCAACTACATCAAGCGTGTAGTGGGCCTGCCGGGTGACGTGATTCGCTACACCAGCGACAAGCGCCTGTTCGTCAACGGCGAGTCGGTGGCAGAAAAACTGATCGGTTCCGAGCCGAACACCCTGGGCAGCGCCGAGCTGTACCAGGAAAAACTCGGGGCGGTAGAGCACGAAATCCGCAAGGAGATGAGCCGCTACCGTTCGCCGCCTGACAACCAGTGGACAGTGCCTGCCGGGCACTACTTCATGATGGGCGACAACCGCGACAACTCCAACGACAGCCGCTACTGGGATGACCCGAATATTCCCAAGGACCTGCTGGGCATGGTCCCCGACCAGAATATCGTCGGCAAGGCCTTCGCGGTCTGGATGAGTTGGCCGGAACCCAAGCTCAGCCACCTGCCGAACTTCTCGCGGGTCGGGCTGATCAAGTAATCCATGCGGCGCTGTGAACACAGCGCCGAATGCTTTTCTGGGGCTTGGACAAAACCAGGCCCCATGCAGCAACCACCAGGATTTGAATTTGAACACAGCGTTAATCGTCGCAGGCCACCGGTGCCTCGAACTGAATGTGGGTAAACCGTGAGCGTTTCTCTAAGCCGTCTCGAGCGCCAGCTCGGCTACACCTTCAAGGATCAGGAATTGATGATCCTTGCCCTCACACACCGCAGTTTTGCCGGGCGTAACAACGAGCGCCTGGAATTCCTCGGTGATGCCATCCTCAATTTCGTCGCCGGCGAAGCCCTGTTCAATCGCTTCCCGCTGGCCCGCGAAGGCCAGTTGTCGCGCTTGCGTGCGCGCCTGGTGAAAGGCGAGACCCTGGCTGTACTGGCCCGTGGTTTCGACCTGGGTGATTACCTGCGCCTGGGCTCCGGCGAGCTGAAGAGCGGCGGTTTCCGTCGCGAGTCGATCCTGGCCGACGCCCTTGAGGCACTGATCGGCGCGATCTACCTCGACGCGGGCATGGAAGCGGCCAAAGAGCGCGTCGTCGCCTGGCTGTCGACCGAAATCGAAAGCCTGACGCTGGTAGACACCAACAAAGATCCAAAGACCCGCCTGCAGGAATTCCTGCAGTCCCGTGGTTGCGACCTGCCGCGTTACGAAGTGGTGGATATCCAGGGTGAACCGCATTGCCGAGTCTTCTTCGTCGAATGCGAAATCACCTTACTGAATGAAAAAAGCCGAGGTCAGGGTGTGAGCCGTCGTATTGCCGAACAGGTAGCGGCCGCTGCAGCACTGATTGCCCTGGGCGTGGAGAATGGCCATGACTGATTCAACCGCAACTCGCTGTGGCTATGTTGCCATCGTCGGCCGTCCGAACGTGGGCAAGTCCACGTTGCTGAACCACATCCTGGGACAGAAGCTGGCGATCACCTCGCGCAAGCCCCAGACCACCCGCCACAACATGCTGGGCATCAAGACCGAAGGCGCCGTACAGGCTGTCTACGTTGATACCCCGGGCATGCACAAAGGCGGCGAAAAGGCCCTCAACCGCTACATGAACAAAACCGCTTCGGCAGCGTTGAAAGACGTCGACGTGGTGATCTTCGTGGTCGACCGCACCAAGTGGACCGACGAAGACCAGATGGTTCTGGAGCGCGTGCAGTACGTCACCGGCCCGTTGATCGTCGCGTTGAACAAGACTGACCGCATCGAAGACAAGGCCGAGCTGATGCCGCACCTGAGCTGGCTGCAGGAACAACTGCCGAACGCCCAGATTATGCCGATCTCGGCCCAGCACGGGCACAACCTTGAAGCCCTGGAACGTGTGATTGCTGGCTACCTGCCGGAGAACGAACACTTCTTCCCGGAAGACCAGATCACCGACCGCAGCAGCCGTTTCCTCGCCGCCGAACTGGTACGCGAGAAAATCATGCGCCAGATGGGTGCCGAGCTGCCGTACCAGATCACCGTCGAAATCGAAGAGTTCAAGCAGCAGGGCAAGACCCTGCATATCCATGCGTTGATCCTCGTCGAGCGTGACGGCCAGAAGAAAATCATCATTGGCGACAAGGGCGAGCGCATCAAGCGCATCGGCACCGAAGCGCGCAAGGACATGGAATTGCTGTTTGATTCCAAGATCATGCTCAACCTGTGGGTGAAGGTTAAGGGTGGTTGGTCCGATGATGAGCGCGCGTTGCGTTCGTTGGGTTACGGCGACCTGTAACAGGTCTCCGGAACACCGCAGGACAAATGTGGGAGCGGGCTTGCTCGCGAATGCAGGGTGTCAGTCACCAGATGTGTTGACTGACACCCCGCATTCGCGAGCAAGCCCGCTCCCACATTGGATAGTCGTTGTTTTCCAGACCGTGTTCCCGCAGCGAGAACCCCATGTCTCAAACCCCACCCACCGGCCAACCCGCCTACGTCTTGCACAGCCGCGCCTACCGCGAGACCAGCGCCCTGGTGGACTTCCTCACGCCCCAAGGCCGCCTGCGCGCGGTCTTGCGCAGTGCACGCGGCAAGGCCGGCACCCTGGCGCGGCCCTTCGTGGCCCTGGAAGTGGAGTTTCGTGGACGCGGCGAGCTGAAGAACGTCGGCCGCATGGAAGCTGCCGGCGCCTCCAACTGGCTCAACGGTGAGGCGCTGTTCAGCGGCCTTTACCTCAACGAATTGCTGATCCGCCTGCTCCCCGCCGAAGACCCGCACCCCGGCGTCTTCGATCATTATGCCGCCACCTTGCTCGCCCTCGCCGAAGGCCGTCCCCTGGAGCCGCTGCTGCGCGCATTCGAATGGCGCCTGCTGGATGACTTGGGCTACGGCTTCGAACTGAGCAACGACCTGCACGGCGAGCCCATCGCCGCCGACGGCATGTACCGCCTGCAAGTGGACGCAGGCCTGGAGCGGGTCTACCTGCTGCAACCCGGCCTGTTCCAAGGCACCGAATTGCTCGCCATGAGCGAAGCCGACTGGACCGCCCCCGGCGCCCTGTCTGCCGCCAAGCGCCTGATGCGCCAAGCCCTGGCCGTGCATCTGGGGGGGCGGCCACTGGTCAGCCGCGAGTTGTTTCGAAAGCCCTGACATCCCCGTGTATGCTGTGCAGCGATTCCTTCCCTCTTCAGGAGCGCTTTTCGTGACCACCAGCAATCGCATTCTTCTCGGCGTGAACATCGACCACGTAGCCACCCTGCGCCAGGCCCGGGGCACCCGTTACCCGGACCCGGTCAAGGCCGCGCTGGACGCCGAAGAAGCGGGCGCCGACGGCATCACCGTGCACCTGCGCGAAGACCGGCGCCACATCCAGGAGCGCGACGTGCTGCTGCTCAAGGACGTGCTGCAAACCCGCATGAACTTCGAAATGGGCGTCACCGAGGAAATGATGGCGTTCGCCGAGCGCATTCGCCCGGCGCATATCTGCCTGGTGCCGGAAACCCGCCAGGAACTGACCACCGAAGGCGGCCTCGATGTGGCTGGCCAGGAAGCGCGGATCAAGGCCGCCGTGGAGCGCCTGTCGAAGATCGGCAGTGAAGTCTCGCTGTTCATCGACGCCGACGAGCGCCAGATCGAAGCTTCGCGCCGTGTCGGTGCCCCGGCCATCGAACTGCACACGGGCCGTTATGCCGACGCGACCACGCCGACCGAAGTTGCCGACGAATTACAGCGCATCACCGACGGCGTCAACTGCGGCCTGGGCGAAGGCCTGATCGTCAACGCCGGCCACGGCCTGCACTACCATAACGTCGAAGCCGTGGCTGCGATCAAGGGCATCAACGAGCTGAACATCGGCCATGCACTGGTGGCTCATGCGCTGTTCGTCGGCTTCAAAGGTGCCGTCGCCGAGATGAAAGCCTTGATTCTGGCCGCCGCCAAACATTAAAAGAGCGCTGAAGATCCAATGTGGGAGCGGGCTTGCTCGCGAAGGCGGTGGGTCTGTTACTCATGCATCGTCTGACACGCCGCTTTCGCGAGCAAGCCCGCTCCCACACAAGCCCGCTCCCACATGTGGCAATGCGAACCCTTACTGTTTAGGTGATGCCGGTGTATGGTATCTGCCCTTTGCGGGTCTCGGACCCGCGGCAGATACGTGAGGTTGTTGTGTCCCAATCGTTTTCCCGTCGACAAATCCTGGGTGGTCTTGCCGGTCTCGCGGTGGTGGGCGTCGGTGCCGGTGGCGCCTATCGCTACTGGCTCGGGAAGGTGGCCGAGGCCGAGGCGGGGCACGATTACGAGCTGATCGCCGCGCCGCTGGACGTGGAGCTGGTGCCGGGGCACAAGACCCAGGCCTGGGCCTTCGGCCCTTCGGCGCCGGGCACCGAGTTGCGAGTGCGCCAGGGTGAATGGCTGCGGGTACGCTTTATCAACCACCTGCCGGTCGCCACCACCATCCACTGGCATGGCATACGCCTGCCGCTGGAAATGGACGGCGTGCCGTATGTCTCGCAATTGCCGGTACTGCCGGGCGAATACTTCGACTACAAATTCCGCGTGCCCGATGCCGGCAGCTATTGGTATCACCCCCACGTGAACAGCAGCGAAGAACTGGGCCGTGGCCTGGTGGGCCCGCTGATCATCGAGGAGCGCGAACCCACCGGTTTCAAGCACGAACGCACCCTGAGCCTGAAAAGCTGGCACGTGGACGAAGAGGGCGCCTTTGTCGCCTTCAGCATTCCCCGCGAAGCGGCCCGGGGCGGCACCGCCGGACGCCTGTCGACCATCAATGGCGTGTCCCAGGCGGTGATCGATTTGCCGGCCGGGCAGATCACCCGTGTGCGCCTGCTCAACCTCGATAACACCCTGACCTATCGCATCAACATCCCCGACGTTGAAGCGCAGATCTATGCCCTGGACGGCAACCCCATCGAACCGCGCCCGCTGGGCAAGGAATACTGGCTCGGCCCTGGCATGCGCATCTGCCTGGCGATCAAGGCGCCGCCCGCCGGTGAAGAGTTGTCGATCCGCAACGGCCCGGTACGCCTGGGCACCTTCCGCTCGGTGGCCAGCACCGACACGGCGACCGAATGGCCGCCTGCGTTGCCGGCGAACCCGATTGCCGAGCCGGACCTGGCCAATGCCGAGAAACTCAACTTCAATTTCGAATGGGTTGGATCGGTCTCGGTGAACGTGGACAATAAGCCACCGAGCCTGTGGCAGATCAACGGCCAGGCCTGGGACATCACCGACAAGACCTGCGCCGACCGCCCGATTGCCAAGCTTGCAAAGGGCAAGAGCTACATTTTCGAATTGAAGAACATGACCCAGTACCAACACCCGATCCACCTGCACGGCATGAGTTTCAAGGTCATCGCCTCGAACCGCCACAAGGTGATTCCGTACTTCACCGACACCTACCTGCTGGGCAAGAACGAGCGTGCCCGCGTGGCGCTGGTGGCGGATAACCCGGGTGTCTGGATGTTCCACTGCCATGTGATCGACCACATGGAAACCGGCCTGATGGCCGCCATCGAGGTGGCGTGATGCGCCAGTTTCGCCCCACGGCGATTATCGACCGCAGCCGCGACCAGGACTTCATGCGTGAAGCGCTGGCCCTGGCTGCCCAGGGTGCCGCGCTGGGCGAAGTGCCGGTGGGCGCGGTGCTGGTGCAGGATGGCGAAGTAATCGGGCGCGGCTTCAACTGCCCCATCAGCGGCAACGACCCCAGTGCGCATGCCGAGATGGTCGCGATCCGGGCCGCCGCTCAGGCTGTCAGTAATTACCGGCTGCCGGGCAGTACGCTGTACGTCACGCTGGAGCCGTGCAGCATGTGCGCCGGGCTGATCGTGCATTCACGGATTGCCCGGGTGGTGTACGGCGCGCTGGAGCCGAAAGCCGGGATTGTGCAAAGCCAGGGACAGTTTTTTACCCAGGGCTTTCTCAACCATCGGGTGCTGTATGAAGGCGGGGTGTTGGCCGAGGAGTGCGGGACGGTGTTGAGCGAGTTCTTCAAGGCGCGAAGAGCCAAAGGCTGACACGATGCCCTGTGGCGAGGGAGCTTGCTCCCGCTGGGCTGCGTAGCGGCCCCAAAATCCGGGGAGCGCTGCGCACTCCAGCGGGAGCAAGCTCCCTCGCCACAACAGCAGTCTTATTTCTTCAACACAACAGCAGTCTTATTTCTTCGCGACAATCACCGCCCGCATCGGCGCCGGCAGCCCTTCGATGGTCTTGCTGTGATCTTCAGGGTCCAGGAAGTCGCTGAGGGACTGATACTTCATCCACTCCGTGCCGCGCTGTTCCTCGACCGTGGTCACGCTCACGTCCACACAGCGCACCTCACTGAAGCCCGCACGTCGCAGCCACAGCATCAGCGCCGGCACCGACGGCAGAAACCAAACGTTGCGCATCTGCGCGTAGCGGTCTTCCGGCACCAGCACTTGCTGCTGATCGCCTTCAACCACCAGCGTCTCCAGCACCAGCTCCCCACCCTTGACCAGGCAATCCTTCAGCGCCAGCAAATGCTCGATGGGCGAGCGGCGATGGTAGAACACGCCCATGGAAAATACCGTGTCGAAGCCTTCCATGTTCGACGGCAGGTCTTCAAACGGGAACGGCAGGTGCCAGGCCTTGGGCGTCGGCAGATAACGCTGCACCGCCTGGAACTGGCAGAAGAACAACCAGTTCGGGTCGACGCCAATCACACTGTCGGCGCCGGCGCCGAGCATGCGCCACATGTAATAGCCGTTGCCGCAGCCCACATCGAGGATGCGTTTGCCCTTGAGGTCCAGGTGTGGCGCGACCCGTGACCACTTCCAGTCCGAGCGCCATTCGGTGTCCACGTGCACGCCGAACAGATCGAACGGGCCCTTGCGCCACGGGCAAAGGCCCATCAGCGCAGTACGCATTTGCGCACGGGTGTCGTCGTCGCAGTCGGTATCCAGCACCAGGCCGTTCAGCAGGTCGATTTCACTGGGCATGATCTTCGGCAGCGCATCCAGCGCGCTCTGCCAGCGTTCCAGGTCGCCATGGCCTTTTTCCATCTTCGCATCGAGTTGCGCTTGCAGGCCCTGGGCCCAGACGGCCAGGGGAGTGCCGACCAGGTGGCGGGCGAGGGGAGACAGATCAATCATGGCAAGGCAATCAACGAGGCAAAGTTAAGACACTGGAACCACGGCACGACTTTCGAGAACCCGGCCGCCAGCAGGCGTTCGCGGTGTTCTTCGAGGCTGTCGGGCTTCATGACGTTTTCGATGGCGCTGCGCTTCTGGGCGATTTCCAGTTCGCTGTAGCCGTTGGCGCGCTTGAAGGCGATGTGCAAGTCGGTGAGCAGCGCATGTTCTTCCGGGTCATTGAAGCGCAGCTTTTCCGAAAGGATCAGCGCGCCGCCCGGCAGCAGCGATTGGCGAATGCGCGAGAGCAAGGCCAAGCGTTGTTCGGGGGCGATGAATTGCAGGGTGAAGTTCAGCGCCACCACCGACGCCGGCTGGAATTGCAGGGCGAGGATATCGCCCTCGATCACCTCCACCGGCAGCAACTCCTGGAACATCGAGTCCTGGCCGTTGAGGTATTCGCGGCATCGCTCGACCATCGCCGCCGAGTTATCCACAGCGATCACCCGGCAACCGTCGGTGCGCACGTGACGGCGCAGGGCTTGGGTCACCGCGCCGAGGGATGAACCGAGGTCGTAGAGCACGCTATTGGGTTGGGCAAACTGCGCCGCGAGTACGCCGAGGTTCTCGACGATGGTCGGGTAGCCGGGCACCGAGCGCTTGATCATGTCCGGGAAAACCCGCACCACGTCTTCGTTGAAGGCGAAGTCCGGCACCTGGGGCAGGGGCTGGGCGAATAGGCGATCGGGTTCTTTGCTCACGGCTGTTCCGGCGACGAAGGGGGAAAGCCGGGCATTTTAGCCAAGTTGGTCTTCGGATGCGCGGGTTGTCTGATGGAACGCCGATGCGGTAATTCCCCATTGCCCCAGCCAGTAGCTGACGATCAGCAAATACGGCGCCGCTTCAAACGCCACCACAAACCGATTGATCCCGATCAGCGTGTCGGAGAACACGAACGATGCCGCGCCTGCCGCCGCCAGGTAGGCCGAGCGCTTGGGCACTTCGCTGCCCAAGCGCGCCAACGCTCGCCACAGCATCGCGCTGATCACCAGCGCGTAAACCACCACCGGTACCAGCAATGGGCCAAGGCCGTGGGAAATCAGGATACTCAGCAAGATCGCGCCGACGACCAGCGCCAGCACCAGCGGCAAAATCGCCGGGCGGCGGCAGTCGCTCAAGTAGGCTTTCAGGTACGCCAGGTGCGCGAACAAAAACGCACCGAGGCCGAAGATGAACAGGTCGCCGGGCCAGGCCAGCAGCACATCGCCCACCAGGGAAAAAATCAGCCCCAGGCTGATCCAGCGTCGATAGTCAGTGGGCGGCGCATCATGCAGCCAGCCCAGCAGCGCCAGTACCGGCAATGGCTTTACCAACAGGCAGAGCAGGGTGGCGTGGGTGCTCAGGCCGTAGATAAAGGTTACCGCCCCCATCAACGCAAGGATCATCCATGGCATATCAGTTCACCGTAATGGCGCAGTCGAAGGTTTCGGCCGGTTCAGCTTCCGGCTCCCAGGGTTGTTGTGAGGTGAGGCGCAAACGGCCCTGGCCGGCGTTGAAGGCCTGGAAGCGCCAGGTGGATTGGCCGCCACTGCCGACCACGCCGGTGTCGTCGGTGTTGCTGTAGACCTCGGGGCTCAGGCTGCGCAGCACGCCGCCGGCCGAGTCCTGGATGGCCCAGCGGTAACCGGTGGTGGGATTGCTGGGCAGGGTCAGGATCAGGTTTTGCCCGGTCTTGAGTTGCAGCGGGCAGGCGCTCTGTTTTTCCACGGTGACGTTTTGCTTCGGCGCACTGGCGCAGGCGGCGAGCAGGCAAAGGCTCAGGGGGAGAAGCAGACGGGCAGCGGTCATGGGGGCTCCGTTGTTTGGCGACGAAGGGCGAGCATAACCGAAGATGAGACAAGGTGTGACAGATGGCGTTGTGTTGGCTGCACCGGCCTCTTCGCGAGCAAGCCCGCTCCCACATTCGACCGCATTCCAAAGCATGGACTCGGTCAAGTGTGGGAGCGGGCTTGCTCGCGAAGAGGCCAGCTCAGGCGCTACATAACTATCAGAACAACACCTTCGCCACATCCGCAAAGCGCTTGGCAAAGTGCACCGTCATCCCTTCCTTCAGGTACTCCGGCAGCTCTTCAAAGCTCCCCCGGTTAGGCTCCGGCAAGATCAACTCGTGAATTTTCTGGCGCCGCGCCGCAATCACCTTCTCGCGCACCCCGCCAATCGGCAGCACATGCCCGGTCAACGTCAGTTCACCGGTCATGGCCACGCCTTTTTTCGGCGGCTGGTTACGCGCCAGGGACAGCAGCGCACTGGCCATGGTCACGCCCGCGCTCGGGCCGTCTTTCGGTGTGGCGCCTTCCGGCACGTGCAGGTGCACGAAGGCTTCATCGAAGAACTTCGGGTCACCGCCAAACGACTTCAGGTTCGAGCTGATGTAGCTGTAGGCAATCTCGGCCGACTCCTTCATCACTTCACCCAGTTGCCCGGTGAGCTTGAAGCCACGGTTCAGCGTGTGGATGCGCGTCGCCTCGATCGGCAGGGTCGCGCCGCCCATGCTGGTCCAGGCCAGGCCGGTGATCACACCGGTGCCCGACAGCACTTGCTCGTTACGGAACACCGGCATGCCCAGGGAGGCTTCCAGGTCCTTGTTGCCGATCTTGATCACCGAGTCCGGCTCATCCAGCAGCTTGACCACCGCCTTGCGCACCAGTTTGCCCAGCTGTTTCTCCAACTGACGCACCCCGGCTTCGCGAGCGTAACCATCGATCAGCGCGCGCAGGGCGCCGTCGCTGATGGACAGGCTGTTTTTCGACACGCCGGCTTTTTCCAGCTGCTTTGGCCACAGGTGACGCTTGGCAATCGCGACCTTTTCTTCGGTGATGTAGCCCGACAGCCGAATCACTTCCATCCGGTCCAACAACGGGCCGGGGATCGAATCCAGGGTGTTGGCGGTGCACACGAACAGCACTTTGGACAGGTCCAGGCGCAGGTCCAGGTAGTGGTCGAGGAATTCGACGTTCTGTTCCGGGTCGAGGGTTTCGAGCAGGGCCGAGGCCGGGTCGCCCTGGTAGCTCTGGCCCATCTTGTCGATCTCGTCGAGCATGATCACCGGGTTCATCACTTCGACATCTTTGAGGGCTTGCACCAGCTTGCCCGGCATAGCACCGATGTAGGTGCGGCGATGGCCCTTGATCTCGGCCTCGTCACGCATGCCGCCGACGCTGAAGCGGTAGAACGGCCGGCCGAGGGATTCGGCAATCGATTTGCCGACACTGGTCTTGCCCACGCCTGGCGGGCCCACCAGCAACACGATGGAGCCGGCGACTTCGCCCTTATAGGCGCCCACGGCGAGGAACTCGAGGATCCGACTCTTGATGTCGTCCAGGCCGGCGTGGTGTTTGTCGAGCACCTTGCGGGCGTGCTTGAGGTCGAGTTTGTCCTCGCCATACACGCCCCACGGCACCGAGGTGGCCCAGTCCAGGTAGTTGCGGGTGACCGCGTACTCCGGCGAACCGGTTTCCAGGATCGACAGCTTGTTCATTTCTTCGCTGATGCGTTTCTGCGCCTGGGTCGGCAGGACCTTGTCCACCAGGCGTTGTTCGAATTGCTCGACGTCGGCGCTGCGATCGTCCTTGGTCAGCCCCAGCTCTTGCTGGATGACCTTGAGTTGTTCCTTGAGGAAGAACTCGCGCTGGTGTTCGCCGATCTTGCGGTTCACTTCGGCGGAGATTTCTTTTTGCAGGCGCGCGACTTCGACTTCCTTGCGCAGCATCGGCAGGACTTTTTCCATGCGCTTGAGCATGGGCACGCAGTCCAGCACTTGCTGCAGTTCAGTGCCGGTGGCCGAGGTAAGGGCGGCGGCAAAGTCCGTCAGCGGCGACGGATCGTTGGGGCTGAAGCGGTTGAGGTAGTTCTTCAGTTCTTCGCTGTACAGCGGGTTGAGCGGCAGCAGTTCCTTGATCGCATTGATCAGCGCCATGCCGTAGGCCTTGACCTCGTCGGTCGGCTGGGTTGGCTGGTGCGGGTATTCGACTTCCACCAGGTACGGTGGGCGGTGGTGCTTGAGCCAGGTCTTGATCCGCACGCGGGTCAGGCCCTGGGCGACGAATTGCAGCTTGCCGTTTTCGCGGCTGGCGTGGTGCACCTTCACCAGGGTGCCGTACAGCGGCAGGCTGGAGGTGTCGAAGTGGCGCGGATCTTCGGGCGGGGTTTCCATGAAGAACAGGGCAAGGGAGTGGTGGTCGGACTTGCTCACCAGCTCCAGGGTTTCGGCCCACGGCTCTTCATTGACGATCACCGGCAACACTTGCGCCGGGAAGAAAGGCCGGTTGTGGATCGGGATGATGTAGACCTTGTCGGGCAGGTTTTGCCCTGGGAGGGCCAAGCCAGTGTTGGCGGAAGTGTGTTCAGCGTTTTCCGGGTCGGCGTAGTCGTTGAGGTCGATGTCCGGGAATTCTTGCTGGTCGCTCATGGGGCACCTGCATAAGGAAGTATGCAAGTTAGATGGGGCGGGTCGGCAGTGGTTTCAATGGGTGGGGTGAGATAGCAACATATTGCACAATATTTTCAAAAGCACCGCTGAACAAATGTGGGAGCGGGCTTGCTCGCGAAGGCGGTCTGTCAGTCGATGCATCTGTGACTGATGCGCCGCCTTCGCGAGCAAGCCCGCTCCCACATTTTCGATTGCATTTCGTCAGCTGAGTTTGTGCAAGTAGGCCGGTAAAGGTTGTTCAGGCAGCACCGACAGCACTTTCAACCGCTGCAACATCCGCTGCCGGGCCCGTTGCAGGTGCTCGCGCAGGTTCAGCGCGGCGGCGTCGAAGGCGCCATGCAACAGCAACTCCAGGATCAGCCGGTGCTCGGCCAGCATCGCCGGATCGGCACCGATGCCCAGCAGCCGGTAGAAAATCCGGCTGATGATCATCGGGCTTTGCCCCTGGCGAATCAGCGCGGCGATCTTGCGATTTTGCAGGCCGGCGAGGCAGTGCTGGTGCAGGTCTTCCTCGATCTGCTCGATCTCTTCCAGGCTGCAATGGGCGCTGTTTTGCGCATCGAGCACGCGCTGCAACATGGCGTGCAGCAGGTCGCGGTCGAGGTTCGGCGCGCTCTGGCGCAGGGCTTCGGGCTCCAGGCAGGCGCGCAGTTCGTAGTCTTCGGTGACTTCCCGGGCAGTCAGTGGCCCGGCCAGCCATTGGGAATAGGGTTCCTTTTCCACCAGGCCACGGTCCCGCAGGCGCATCAGCGCTTCACGCACCACCGCGCGGCTGACGTTGTAGTGCTCGGCGGCGGCCTGTTCATCGAGGCGATAATGCCCGAAGGCGATACAGGTCGAGAGCGCCGCGCCGATTTCCTCGACGATGCGCTCCCCCAGTGGCCGGGTGTCCACCAATTCATCTTCACCGTTGAGGCCCAGGTGCGCATGGCTCAGGGGCAGGCGCAGCGGCTCCATGTCCAGGCCGTCGGGGTTGATCAGGTAACCCCGGCCATCAAAGCGGCAGATCAGTCCTTCGTCATGCAACAGGTTCAGCGCCTTGCGCACCGGCACCCGGCTGGTGCCGAACAATTCGGCCAGCGGCGCTTCCAGCAACACCAGGCCATGGCGGGCGGTGCCGTGGGTGATGGCGTCGCGCAGAACCTGGTGAATCATCGCGTAACGGGAAGCCGAGGCTGACACTGCTTTCATCGGGTTCTCTGGAGCAAACGGGTCGGTGGCCGGGGATTCTCTCATAGTTGTGCCTGTCACTCTGCGCCACGTCGGTGGCACTTTTTTGGGGCCTTCAGAGGGCTGATGTTACTTTTCTGCACCAAAATGTATTTATTAATAAAAGATACATTATTTCATTCCAGGCGAGCCTTAAACTCCAGCCGATATTTCTTTTAATGCCTGAAACCCATCTAGCCCGTGGATCTGCTCCAAAGTGCCAGGTGTGGCAACCGAGCTGTCCACAAGACTGGCACGAAAGCTGCCTTTGTAAAATGTACATTTTATTAATATGTACATTTTACAAAGGTCATTCCCATGTCAGACGCCACTTCAATGGCCGAGGATTTCGCCAGCGGTCGCAGCGACCCGGTGCAGGTCCTGGAACAGGCACTTGCCCATGCGAGCATGGCCCCCGGCGTGTTCATCTCCCTGACCGCCGAGCGCGCTCGCCGTGAGGCCGAAGCGTCGGCCGCCCGTTGGCGTGCCGGCCAGCCGTTGAGCGTGTTCGACGGGGTGCCACTGGCCTGGAAAGATCTGTTCGATGTGGCCGGCAGCATTACCACGGCGGGCGCGGCCTATCGCCGTAATGCGCCGGCCGCCTTGCTGGACGCGCCAAGTGTGGGCCTGTTGTGCCGCGCCGGAATGGTCAGCGTCGGCAAGACCAACCTCAGCGAACTGGCCTATTCCGGCCTGGGCCTGAACCCGCATTTCGGCACGCCGCACAACCCGGCCAGCGTCGATCAACCGCGGATTCCCGGCGGCTCGTCGTCGGGCTCGGCGGTCGCCGTGGCAGCCGGCATCGTGCCGATCGCCATGGGTACCGACACCGCCGGCTCCATCCGTATTCCGGCTGCGCTGAATGGCGTGGTCGGTTATCGCAGCAGTTGCCGGCGCTACAGCCGCGACGGCGTTTTCCCGCTGGCTCACACCCTCGACAGCCTCGGCCCGCTGACCCGCAGCGTGCGCGATGCACTGGCCATCGACGACCTGCTCAATGGTCGCGAGCAGCGCCCGCCACGCCCGGCCCGCAGCCTCAATGGCCAGCGGTTCTGGGTCGAGCAAAGTGTGCTGGAAGACGCACGGGTTGAACCTGCGGTGCGCGACAACCTGCAACGTTGTGTGGACCGATTGAAGGCGCACGGCGCGCTGATTGACGTGCGCCCCTCGAAGACTTTCCAGGCCACCCTCGACCTGATCCAGCACCAGGGCTGGCTCGGCGCCTTCGAAGCCTTCGCCCTCCACGAAGCCTTGCTCGACAGCCCTGATGCCGAGCAACTCGACCCCCGCGTTCGCCGTCGCCTTGAAGCGGCCCGCACACTGCCGGCCAGCCAACTGCTGGCGCTGTACGACGCCCGTCGCCGTCTGCAACAGCAGCTTGTCGACGAACTCGACGGCGCGATCCTCATCACCCCCACCGTGGCCCATGTGGCCCCGGCCCTGGCGCCGTTGGAAGCCGACTTTGAGCTGTTCGTCAGCACCAACCTCGCCACCCTGCGCCTGACCATGCCCGGCAGCCTGCTGGACATGCCCGGCGTCAGCCTGCCCAGCGGCCGCGATGCCCTGGGCCTGCCCATCGGCCTGTTGCTCAGCGCCCCCAGCGGCGAAGACGCGCGCCTGCTTCGGGCCGCGGTGTCAGTAGAAACCGCACTCACTTTTTAAGGAGACACATCATGGCTAAAGACATCCTCTGTGCATTTGGCGTCGACGTCGACGCGGTCGCCGGCTGGCTCGGTTCCTATGGCGGCGAAGATTCCCCGGACGACATTTCCCGTGGCCTGTTCGCCGGTGAAATCGGTGCGCCACGCCTGCTCAAATTGTTCGAACGCTACGGCCTGCGCACCACCTGGTTTATTCCCGGCCACTCGATGGAAACCTTCCCCGAGCAGATGAAGGCGGTGGCCGACGCCGGTCACGAAATCGGTGTGCACGGCTACAGCCACGAAAACCCGATTGCGATGACGGCCGAGCAGGAAGAAATCGTCCTCGACAAGTCCATCGAGCTGATCACCCAGGTCACCGGCAAACGCCCCACCGGCTACGTCGCGCCGTGGTGGGAATTCAGCAAGGTCACCAACGAACTGCTGCTGAAAAAAGGCATCAAGTACGACCACAGTCTGATGCACAACGACTTCCACCCGTACTACGTGCGCAAGGGCGACACCTGGACCAAGATCGACTACAGCCAGCACCCCGACACCTGGATGAAACCCCTGGTGCGCGGCGAAGAAACCGACCTGGTGGAGATTCCGGCCAACTGGTACCTCGACGACCTGCCGCCGATGATGTTCATCAAGAAAGCCCCCAACAGCCATGGCTTCGTCAACCCGCGTCACCTCGAAGAAATGTGGCGCGACCAGTTCGACTGGGTCTACCGCGAGCACGAACACGCGGTGTTCACCATGACTATCCACCCCGACGTGTCCGGCCGCCCGCAAGTGCTGCTGATGCTTGAGCGGCTGATCGAACACATCCAGAGCCATGCCGGCGTGCGCTTCGTCACCTTCGACGAAATCGCCGATGACTTTATCCGCCGCCAACCACGTACCTGACACCCGTACCTAAACCCTGGCCAACCTCCCGAGGCGCGATTCATGTCTATCTACAACAAGCTTGATCTGACTGGCTGGAAACCCCGGCAACTGACGCCCAAGGAAGTGCGTTTCGCCACCTGGATCGCGTTTTTCGCCTGGGTGTTTGCGGTGTATGACTTCATCCTTTTCGGCACCTTGCTGCCGGAAATCGGGCGGCACTTTAACTGGGGTGAAGTGGAGCAGGCGGAGATTGCGACATGGGTGGCGGTAGGCACCGCCGTGGTCGCGCTGGCCATCGGTCCGATCGTGGACAAACTGGGTCGGCGCAAAGGGATTATTTTCACCGTGGCCGGTTCGGCGATCTGCTCGGCGCTCACCGCCATTGGTGGCGCGTGGGGCAAGTCGTCGTTGATCCTGATCCGTTCGCTGGGCGGCCTGGGTTATGCCGAGGAAACCGTCAACGCGACTTACCTGAGCGAACTGTACGCCGCCTCGGATGATCCGAAACTGGCCAAGCGTCGCGGCTTTATCTACAGCCTGGTGCAGGGCGGCTGGCCGGTGGGCGCGTTGATCGCGGCGGGTTTGACCGCGCTGTTGCTGCCGGTGATTGGCTGGCAGGGGTGCTTCGTGTTTGCGGCGATCCCGGCGATTGTGATCGCGGTCATGGCGCGCAAGCTCAAGGAAAGCCCGCAGTTCCAGATTCACCAGCGTATCAGCGAGCTGCGTAAAAGCGGCGCGGTGAAGGAAGCGCAAAACGTCGCCGTGACCTACGGCGTGGACTATGACGAACACAGCAAGGCCGGCCTCAAGGCCGCATTCCGTGGCCCGGCCCGCCGTGCAACCCTGGTGATCGGTGCGGCGCTGCTGCTCAACTGGGCGGCGATCCAGGTGTTCAGCGTGCTGGGTACGTCGGTGATCGTCAGCGTGCACCACATCTCGTTCGAGAACTCGCTGATCATCCTCGTGCTGTCGAACCTGGTGGGCTACTGCGGCTACCTCAGCCACGGCTGGATGGGCGACAAGATCGGCCGGCGCAATGTCATCGGCCTGGGCTGGATGCTCGGCGGGCTGTCGTTTGCCGGGATGCTGTTTGGCCCGAGCAACATGGCGATGGTGGTGGGGCTGTACAGCCTGGGCCTGTTCTTCCTGATCGGGCCGTACTCGGCGGCGCTGTTTTTCATCAGTGAAAGTTTCCCCACCAGCATCCGGGCTACCGGTGGCGCGATCATCCATGCCATGGGGCCGATTGGTGCGGTGGTCGCCGGGTTCGGCGCGACCCAGGTGTTGTCGGCCGGGAGTGACTGGCAGACCGCTGCGCTGTGGTTTGGCGCAGTGCCGTGCTTCCTCTCCGGTGCGTTGATGTTTGCCGCGCGCCATGTGCGTCCGGAAACCGTCCAGTAAGGAGTTGATTCGATGAGTCGTAAAGTTGCATTGATTACCGGTGCCGCCAGCGGCATCGGCCAGGCCCTCGCGGTGGCGTACGCCCGCAGCGGCGTGGCGGTGGTGGGTGGGTATTACCCGGCCGATCCCCATGACCCGCATCACACGGTTGCGCTGGTGGAAGAGGCGGGCGGTGAATGCCTGATGTTGCCGCTGGACGTGGGCGATACAACCTCTGTGGATAACCTGGCGGCGCAGGCGGTCCAGCACTTCGGTCGCCTCGATTACGCGGTGGCCAACGCCGGTTTGTTACGCCGTGCGCCACTGCTGGAAATGACCGACGAGCTGTGGAACGAGATGCTCAACGTCGACCTGACCGGGGTGATGCGCACCTTCCGGGCGGCAACCCGGCACATGCATGAAGGCGGTGCGCTGGTGGCGATTTCGTCGATTGCCGGTGGCGTGTATGGCTGGCAGGAGCACGCGCACTACGCGGCGGCGAAGGCCGGCGTGCCGGGGTTGTGTCGGTCGCTGGCGGTGGAATTGGCGCCGTTGGGGATTCGTTGCAACGCGGTGATTCCGGGGTTGATCGAGACGCCCCAGTCGCTGGACGCGAAGAACTCCCTGGGGCCGGAAGGGCTGGCGAAAGCGGCGCGGGCGATTCCGCTGGGCCGGGTAGGGCGGGCGGATGAAGTGGCGTCTCTGGTGCGGTTTTTGACCAGTGAGGAATCGAGCTACCTGACCGGGCAGAGCATTGTGATTGATGGTGGCTTGACCGTGCGCTGGCCGGACTAACCCCCAGTTTTAAGCCGGACTCGCTCCAAATGTGGGAGCGGGCTTGCTCGCGAATGCGGTGGATCAGTTCCGCATGTATTGGCTGGCACTCCGCTTTCGCGAGCAAGCCCGCTCCCACATTTTTTACCGCGTTCGCCGTTTGATTATTTGAGGAGTTCACCATGCCCCAACTCTCTAACCGCCGTGCCGTGATCACCGGTGCCGGCAGCGGCATCGGCGCCGCCATCGCCCGTGCCTACGCCGTCGAAGGCGCGCGCCTGTTGCTGGCCGACCGCGACGCCGCCACCCTCGCCGAAACCGCCATCACTTGCCGTAACCTCGGCGCCGAAGTCCTCGAATGCGTGGCCGACGTCGGCACCGTCGACGGCGCCCAGGCCAGCGTCGATGCCTGCGTCACCCACTACGGTGGTATCGATATCCTGGTCAACAACGCCGGCATGCTGACCCAGGCCCGGTGCGTCGACCTGACCATGGACATGTGGAACGACATGCTGCGGGTCGACCTCACCAGCGTTTTCGTCGCCAGCCAGCGCGCCTTGCCCCATATGATTGGCCAGCGCTGGGGGCGCATTATCAATGTCGCCTCGCAACTGGGGATCAAGGGCGGCGCCGAGTTGACGCACTATTCAGCGGCGAAGGCTGGCGTGATCGGCTTCACTAAATCCCTCGCGCTGGAAGTGGCCAAGGACAACGTGCTGGTCAACGCCATTGCGCCCGGGCCGATTGAGACGCCGTTGGCCGGCGGCATCAGCGACACCTGGAAACGCGCCAAGGCCGCCGAGCTGCCCCTGGGGCGTTTCGGCCTGGCGGACGAAGTCGCGCCGACTGCCGTGCTGCTGGCCAGCGAGCCGGGCGGCAATCTGTTCGTCGGCCAGACCCTTGGCCCGAACTCCGGCGACGTCATGCCATGAGCGGGTATTAAGCATGTGCGGACTCTGCGGCCTGCTGGGCGAAGACCTGCACTGGAGCGATCCCTTGGGCGATGAATTGCCGCGCCGACGCGAACGCCTGCGCCGAATCGCGGCGATCAACCAGGTGCTGGCGGTGTTCCGGCTCAAGGTCGAAGACTTCCAGGGCGCGTCCTATCTGCTGCTGGGCGCCACCGGCAAACAGGAACTGGCCAGCGGCCTGGATCAACTGTGGCGGGCGGCAGAGACCATGCTCGGTCGACCGCTGGACCCGTTGGACCCGCGCCTGCTGGATCATCTGGAGCAACAGCCATGAGCATCGCCCTCAACGTCATCACCGGCTTCCTCGGCAGCGGCAAGACCACCTTGCTCAAGCGCCTGCTGCAAGGTGAAAGCCTCGGCGACACGGCGTTGCTGATCAATGAGTTCGGCGACGTCGGCATCGACCACCTGCTGGTGGAGGAAGTCGCGCCGGACACGGTGCTGCTGCCCAGCGGCTGCGTGTGCTGTTCGATTCGCGGCGAGTTGAAAGACGCCTTGCTCGGCCTGTTGCAGCGTCGTGAGCGGGGTGAGATTCCGGCTTTCAAGCGGGTGATCCTGGAAACCACCGGCCTGGCCGACCCGGCGCCAATCCTCGCCACCTTGAACAACGACGTGCAACTGCGCGGGCGCTTTCATATCGGCCTGGTGGTGACGCTGGTGGACGCCAGCCACGCCGCTTTGCAAGAGCGCCTGCACCCGGAATGGCTGGCGCAAGTGGCCGCTGCCGATCGCCTGCTGTTGAGCAAGACCGACCTCGTCGAAGACTGTGGCCCGTTGCGCTTGCACTTGCATGCACTGAACGCCGGTACGCCGATCCTCAATACCTGCGATATCGACAGCGGTGAACAACTGCTGCTTGGCGAAGGCCTGCGCAGTGCCGAGCCCGTTGCAGAAGTCAGCCGCTGGAAACTCCATCAAACCACCGCCGCCAACCACGGCGCTGCACAAGTCTGTTGCCTGACCTTCGATCAGCCGCTGGATTGGGTCGGTTTCGGGGTCTGGTTATCGATGCTGTTAAGATGCCACGGCGAACGTATTCTTCGCGTCAAAGGACTGCTCAACGTGAACGCCAGTAACGCTCCCATCGTCATTCATGGCGTGCAGCATTGCCTGCATGCCCCGGTTCACCTGCCTGCCTGGCCGGGGACCGATCGGCAATCGCGCCTGGTGTTTATCCTGCGCGGGCTCGACCCGGCTCTGCTGCGGCGCTCCTTTGAAGTGTTCTCCAGAAGGTTCGCCGCATGATCACGCTTCGCGTCCTCGGCACCTCGGTGACCTTGCTCGAAACCTTGCGTGTGCGAGCGGAAAAAGAGCTGGGCATTCGCCTGGTGTACCAGGTGCATGATGTCGAGCAGGCCCAGCGCATTGCGGTGATGCAACCTGACAGCTACGACCTCTACGACCAGTGGTTTCACAACGTCGACTTCGTGTGGCCGGCGCGGGCGATCCAGCCGATCGACACCCGGCGCATCGCGCTGTGGCACGAGATCAACGACCTGCCCAAGCGCGGACGCTTGTCCGCCAACGACCGCCTGGGCAGCGGCAGTGTGCCCAGCGAGCGCCTCTTCGTGCAGCACGACGGCAGCCTCGGCAGCACCGTCACCGAACGCATCAGCATGCTGCCCCTGACCCACAACGCCGACAGTTTCGCCTACCGCCCCGAGCGCTTGCCCGAAGGGTTCAACCGCACCAACGAGAGTTGGGGCTGGTTGCTGGACCCGGCCTGGGGCGCACGCACTGCGTTGCAGAGCGACGCCGCCATCGGCGCCCTGGACGCGGCGCTGGCCGTGCAAGGCGCGGGCCTCGCGAGCTTCAAGGACATCGGCAACATGAGCATCGAAGAGATCGATGTACTGGCCGATATCCTGGTGCGTAAACAGAAGGAAGGCCACTTCGCGGCGTTCTGGTCCGATGACGAGGAAGCCGCGCAACTGATGCTCAGCCCGAGCATCGATATCCAGAGCTTGTGGTCACCGACCCTGATGCGCCTGCATCGGGCCGGGGTCAAATACCGCCTGGCGGTGCCCCGTGAAGGCTATCGCGCCTGGTTCGGCGGGTTGTCGCTGTCGCGCCATGCCAAGGGCCCGGTGCTGGATGCGGCCTATGCCTACCTCAACTGGTGGCTGTCCGGCTGGCCGGGTGCGGTGATGGCGCGCCAGGGTTATTACATCGGCAACCCGGCTCGCAGCCGTGATCACCTGAGCAGTGCCGAATGGGACTACTGGTACGCCGGGCTGCCCGCCCGGGAAGAGCTGTTGGGCAGCGATGGCTTGCCGCTGATCGATGTGGGTGACGTGCGCGACGGCGGTTCCTATGAACAGCGCATGGGGCATATCGCGGTGTGGAACTCGGTGATGGATGAGCACAACTATCTCGTGCGGCGTTGGGGGGACTTCATGCGGGCGCGAACGTCGTAACGGCAGCCTGTCGCCAAATTAATGACATATAAACTCCCGTATTTATTGGGTGCACTTCTTCTCTTGCGCAGCTAATCTGGATAATTCAAATATCCCTGTAAAAAGGATATTTATTTGACGCCGGTTCAGCTATCGCGAGGGACGCGTATGACGAAGGGACGTTTCGGCTGGAGGGGGCAGGCGCTGCCAGAGGGCAACAGAATGAGGTGGCGCCATACGTTTCAAACCCGGATTGCCGGGGTGCTGGCGCTGCTGTTGCTGGTGGTCGTGGCGGCGGTGTATTTCGCGGTGAAGACCGCCACCAATCGCGCCGTGGAAAACCAGGCTCAGGTGCAGCTGGAAACCGGCAGCCAGGTGTTCGAACGCCTGCTCGACCTGCGTGGCCGGCGCCTGCAATACGGCTTGAACTGGCTGACGGCGGACCTGCCGTTTCGCCAGGCTGTCGCCGATGGCGAACCCGACGCGATTCTCGCGACCCTGCGCCGACATGGCACCGGCCTGAGTTCCAGCGAGGTATTTGTGCTGGGGCTCGACGGCCGCGTGATGGTCAGCACGTTACCGGCGCTGACGTCCGGCCAGGCCTTTCCCTATAACGATGCCTTGCGCCAGGCCCGGCGCAGCGGCCTGCAAATGTTGATCGTGGCCCTGGATGGCCGGCCTTTCCTGCTGGTGCAACAGGAAGTCGTCGACCCCGCACCGATCGCCCGTGTCGCCATGGGCTTTCCGATGGACGAAATCTTTGCCAGTGAATTGCGCTCCATGAGCAACCTGGAAGTGTCGTTCATCAGCGCGCAGCAGGGGCAGCCCGGCGAATTGTTCAGTACTCAGCCCGAGGCGCTACAGGCGTCGATTGCCAGCGACCTGCAGGGCGCGTACATCACTCCGGTGGCGCAATTGAACCTGTTCCACGGCCAGCGCTATCTCAGCCAGGTGCTGCCGTTGGGCAACACGGCAGACGGTGGCGAGGTCCGGGTGCTGCTGCAAAGCCCGCTGGACCACGCCCTTGAATCCTTCGCGCCGCTGGACCGGCAATTTCTCGCGATCGCCCTGGTGGTGCTGCTGGTGTCGCTCGCGGGTGCGTTGTTTCTGGCGCGGCGGGTTTCACGCCCACTCAATGCGTTGGTGCAGGCGGCCGAACGCATCGGGGCCGGTGACTACCGCACACCGGTACAGGTGCGCAGCCACGATGAATTCGGCCTGCTGGCCCAGGCCTTCAACGCCATGCAAACCGGGATCGCGGTACGCGAGCGACAACTGGCCCACAACGCCTTGCACGACCCGCTCACCGGCCTGCCTAACCGCGCGCTGGCCATGGAACGCCTGGGCAGCGCCATCAGCGCTGGCCGGCCGGTGGTGTTGCTGTACCTGGGGATTGAAAACTACCGGGTGATCAACGAAGGCTACGGCCCGGAAGGCGTGGAAGAAATGCTCCGCGAAGCCAGCCGCTGCCTGCTGTCGAGCCTGTCGGCCAGCGACACCGCCGCGCGCATCACCGGCAGCGAGTTTTTGCTGCTGCTGGAAAACACCGCGATCGACCGCGCGGTGGCCCTGGCTGACCGCTTGTATGGGCTGCTCACCGAACCCCAGCGCATTGGTGGCGATGAATTGCGCCACGAAGTGAGCATCGGCATCGCCGCCTACCCGGCCGACGGCCAGCAGGTTGAAGAGCTGATCAGCCGCGCCGCGATTGCCCGCCACGATGCGGCAGCGTTCCCGGGTTACTTACAGATCTACCAGCAGGACCGCGACCTCGCCCATCAACGCCAGATCAGCCTGATTCGTGACCTGCGCCGGGCGCCGACGGAGGGCGAGTTGTACCTGTGTTACCAGCCCAAGCTCGACCTGCACCATGGCCATGTGCGCCAGGCCGAAGCGCTGTTGCGCTGGCAGCACCCGACCCTGGGCCTGGTGTCGCCGGCCGAGTTCATTCCCCTGGCCGAGCGCACCGGCAGCATGGGCAGCCTGACCCAGTGGGTGATCGAAGAAGCCATTCGCCAACTGGCCGAGTGGGCGGTGCGCGGGTTGGAGGTGCAGTTGTCGGTGAACATCTCGGTGGATGACCTGGCCGATGACGGCCTGGCCCTGCGGGTGACCGAGTTGCTGGCGCACTACCGGGTATCGGCCCGGCAACTGATTTTCGAAATCACCGAAAGCGCGATCATGCACAACCCGGCCCAGGCCCTCAGCGTGCTGGAGCAACTGCGCGCTTGTGGCATCAGCCTGTCGGTGGATGACTTCGGCACCGGTTATTCATCCCTGGCGCAACTGCAACGCCTGCCGGTGCAGGAATTGAAGATCGACCAGTCGTTTGTGCGCAACCTCGACAGCACTTCCGGCGACGGCGTGATCGTGCGCTCGACCATCGAAATGAGCCACAACCTGGGGCTCAAGGTGGTGGCCGAAGGGGTGGAGTTCGAGCCCAGCCTCAAGCTGCTCAAGCTCTGGAAGTGCGACACGGCCCAGGGCTATCTGATCAGCCGGCCGTTGAACGCCATGGCGTTTGAGATGTGGATGCGCCGCGAGCGCGTGCCGGTGTAAACGCCACAAAAAAAGGCGGCTACCCATGAAGTAGCCGCCTTTTTCTTACCGCCGGTTTTACTTAATCCGGCAGTTTGAACGCCATCACGTAGTCACCCTGCTTGGTGCCCAGGGAACCATGACCGCCGGCCATGACCAGCACGTACTGCTTGCCGTCCTTGCCGGTGTAGGTCATTGGTGTGGTTTGCGCGCCTGCTGGCAGGCGGCCTTCCCACAACTGCTTGCCGTTTTTCACGTCATAGGCACGCAGGTACTGGTCAAGGGTACCGCTGAGGAAGGACACGCCACCGGCGGTGGTGAAAGTCCCGCCCAGGCTTGGCACGCCCATGGTCAGTGGAATCGGAACCGGCGAGCTGTCACGCACGGTGCCGTTCTTGTGCATCCAGATGGTCTGGTGGTTGGTCAGGTCGACCGCGGCCACATAACCCCACGCCGGCGCCTGGCACGGCAGGCCCAGTGGCGACAGCATGGCTTCGAGGATCACACCGTATGGCGCGCCTTTGTTTGGCTGCACGCCTTCGGTTTCGCTGACACGCGGGCCTTGCTTGGCAATGTCGGCAGCCGGGATCAGTTTCGATTTGAACGCCATGTAGCTCGGGTTCACGAACGCGATCTGGCGAACCGGGTCGACGGAAATGCCACCCCAGTCGAACACGCCGAAGTTACCTGGGTAAACGATCGAGCCCTGCAGCGATGGCGGGGTGAACGGACCGTCGTAGCGCATGGATTTGAAGTCAATCCGGCACAGCATCTGGTCGAACGGCGTCACGCCCCACATGTCACGCTCCTTGAGGGGCGGTGGCATGAAGTTCAGGTCGGACTTCGGTTGGGTCGGTGCGGTGTGATCGCCGGCCACTGCGCCTTGCGGTACAGGGATTTCATTGATCGGCACTACAGGCTGACCGTTCGAGCGGTCGATCACGTAGATGCTGCCTTGCTTGGTCGATGCCATTACCGCTTGCTTCACGCCGTCAGCGGTCTTGATGTCGATCAGCGAAGGCTGGCCGCCCACGTCCATGTCCCACAGGTCATGGTGAGTGAACTGGAAGGTCCACTTCACGTGGCCGCTGTCGATGTCCAGGGCAGTCAGGCCGGCGCTGTACTTCTCGGAGTCCGGAGTCCGGTCGCCGCCGTACTGGTCGGGCATCTGGTTACCCATCGGCAGGTAGAGCATGCCGAGTTTTTCGTCCACCGCGAACATCGACCACATGTTTGGCGAGTTGCGGGTGTAAGTCTTGCCCTCGGCCAACGGGGTGGTGTCGTCCGGGTTGCCGCTGTCCCAATTCCACACCAGCTTGCCGGTGTGCACGTCGAACGCACGGATCACGCCGCTAGGCTCGTCGGTGGAGACGTTGTCGGTCACGTGACCGCCGATTACCACCAGGTTCTTGGTGACGGCCGGTGGCGAGGTGGAGTAGTAACCGCCCGGGGCGAAGGTGCCGATGTTGGCACGCAAGTCGATCTGGCCTTTGTCACCGAAGTCTTCGCACATCTTGCCGGTGTCGGCGTTCAGGGCGATCAGACGGGTGTCGGCGGTAGGGACGAAGATGCGTTTCGGGCAGGCATTCGGCGCGGCGGCCGGGCTGGCGCTGCCAGTCGGGCTCTGTTCCGAGGCATAGACCGCGTCATCGTGATACGACACGCCACGGCAGGTCATGTGCGCCCAACCCTTGAAGTTGGCAGCACCTTCGCTGCTGATCTTCGGGTCGAAACGCCAGATTTCCTTGCCGGTGTCCGGGTCCAGGGCAATCACCTGGCTGTGAGGCGTGCACACGTAGAGCATGCCGTTGACTTTCAGCGGGGTGTTTTCCGCGGTGGTTTCACCGGGATCGCCTGGGCCAGGGATGTCGCCAGTACGGAAGGTCCAGGCTGGAACCAGCTTGTGGGCGTTTTCCGGAGTGATCTGTGCGAGTGGCGAGTAACGATCACCGAAGGCCGAACGGCCATAGGAGTTCCAGTCACCATCAGCCTGGGCTGGCGCAGTGCTGGCCATGCCCGGTACCGCATCGCGGTCCAGCTGGCCTTTCTTGACCATGGCGCCCGGGTCGGTGAATTGGCTGGCCAATGCAGCGGCGCCGGCCAGTACGACCGCGACGCTCAGCGCGCCAGTGCCCAGCGGCGAGGCTTGGCCACGCAGCAACGGACGGCGGAACCACGGGAGCAGCATGACGATGCCGAGGGCAAACAGCAGGGCCAGGCGCGGTACCAGTTGCCACCAGTCCAGGCCGACTTCCCACAGCGCCCATACGGTGCTGGCAAACAGCACCAGTGCGTACAAGCCCAGCGCCGCACGGCGTGTAGCCAGCAGCAACAGGCCTGTGACGGTGATGCCGAGACCGGCCAGCAGGTAATACAGCGACCCGCCGAGCATGCTCAGCTTGATCCCCCCGGCCAACAAGGCCAGGCCCATTATCAGCAGCAAGATCCCCAGCAGCCTGGGCAGCAGGCGACTTGGACTTGAAGCACCATCAGTGCTCATAGTGTGGTTCTCCGTTACGTTTTGAATTGATTGCGCACAGTTCACTGTAGATGACGTTCCGGCGCAGGCTTGGTTCAGGGCTAATTCGTTTTCTTCAGAATTTACTTACAACGTCAGAATGAGCTTTGCAGCTTGATCCCGCCGATGAGCGCGTCATCCACCTGGGCCACGGCTCCGGGGTGACGGATGTATTGCAGGTTCGGGCGCACCGTCAGCCACTGGGTGACATGGATGCCGTAATAGAGCTCAGCGCTGTATTCCGTGTGTTGAATCGGCAGGTAGGATGGGTCATCGAAGTCGTATACCGCGTGGGCCTGGTTGCTTGCCTCGGCATTCTTGCGGTAGGCCGGGTTGACGTGCACCCGGGCCACGGCGAAACCGATATCGTCCTTGGCGCGGGCGTCGAACAGGCCCTTGTAGACCACGCCGGCTTGCACGTAGTTATCCACAGCGTTGGTTTTCTTGTCGTGCATCGTGCCGTTGGCGAACACGTTCAAGCCCCGCGAATGGTCGCTGGCCAGGCTGGTGACTTGCTGCTGCACCCCCAGCCACACTCCGTGCTTGCTGGAGGCGCTGCGATAGGCCTCGCCGCTGAGGGCTGCCGGCTGGTCGTTGCGGTCTTTGTACACATCGCTGGCCTTGGCGCTGCTGTAGTAGTAGCCGGCGCGGTATTCGCCGGGCAGGCCGTTCAGCGTAGGCGTCCATACCAGTTCAACCGGGAGCAGGGCGCCTTGGGTGCCGCTGCCGCTGAGCTTGAAGCCGTTGCCGCGATCGAGGTTGGACGGGTTCTGTTCGTAGGCGCCGACCTGGGCGTACAACTCGGGCGTCAGGTGATATTTGACCCGCAACGCCCACTGGCTCACCGGCCAGTTGTACCAGATGCTGCCAACCCAGTTACCGACCTGCGAGCCGCAGAATGCGAGGTTCTGGAAGTCGCAG
The DNA here is from genome assembly GCF_013385495.1 of Pseudomonas sp. F8002. NCBI lineage: Bacteria > Pseudomonadati > Pseudomonadota > Gammaproteobacteria > Pseudomonadales > Pseudomonadaceae > Pseudomonas > Pseudomonas sp. F8002. Next base: position 78,330 of record NZ_JACAPW010000017.1, read on the forward strand.
GGGAAGCTGTTGAAGTCTTCACCTTCGCCAAAGCGCCCGGCCTTGATGTCGAGCTTTTGGTCGAAGAATTTCTGCTGGTACCACATCTGCGTCAGGCGCCAGGTCTGGCCACGGCCCCAGACTTCCTGGGACGAGGTAAAACCGCCCACACGCGGATCGTTGACCCGGTCATTGGTGATGTTGTTGCCGCTGCGCTCGGTTACCGTCAACTGGAACTCGGCGTCGTGCCAGCCGAGGATCTTCTGCAGATCCAGGTGCGTGCCCAGGCCGAATTGGTCGCTGTAGCGCGCAGTGCGGTCGTGATCCGAGCCGCCGTGCAGGTTGCTGCCCATTTCGCCGGTGTAGTCGAATTTGAAGTCGTAGCCTTGTTGAGACAGCGCTGTCCGAGTGCCGCCGAAATCACCCAGCATCCACGGTGATTCAGCGTCAAAGGCAGGTGCGGCCTGGGCACAGTTGATCAGGCCGAACGGTAACAGCGCAGCGCACAGGCGCAGGTTGGGGAAAGCAGGCATAGGCAAAATGGGGTCTTAATATTTTATGGTTTTGAAACGCAAACAGCGGCCTGGCGCGTTCGCACAAGGGCGTTGAACACGGGCGGTCGATGGTTTGGTGGAATGATGAAACGTTTCAGTTTGTTGCTGACAAGGATAAAGCCCTGGCGCGGGGAGAGAAAGGGCTAAACGGAAGATGGATTCTTTCTGATTTGGTAATAGTGCGCTGGGTCGTCGGATTTGGTAGCAATCTGTGCGTTGGTTTGTGTTTGAGGGCGTGGTTATCTGCGTCACCAAAACAGATGGGGGGTCGACATGGAAGGCGACGACAACGTGGGTGAGGCAAAGGCTGTAACAGCCGGGGAACTAGTCATTATTCTCGGCCAGTATCACAGTGCAATGTCCAGACTGGGCTCCGGGATCATCAGTTTGTCCGGTGCTCTGAAACACAGTGAAAATGCCGAAGTGAAAGAGGCGGCAGATGAGGCTTGGTTAAAACTGAATGAGTTTATCGATTACATGGACAGCGTCGCTGATGATTTAAACGCGTTGGCCAAGGAAAAAGGCATCCCAAATGGCGAATGACCTCAAGAATAATGTGAGTTATCTTCGACACGAGTATCGTCAAGCCTCTTCACTCGAGAGTACCCGCAAAAGTGGTGGAGGCAGCGGAGGAGGAAACGACTTGGAAAAGCGTATTGATACGATTGAAAAAGCACTTCCTGATATACGCGATCGGCTTTCGCGAGTAGAGACGAAGCTCGATGGCATAAAAGAACAGATGGTGACCAAGGCTGACCTGATCGCCACAAGGGCCGAGTTTCGTGAAGACACATCAGGGCTGCGTCTTGAGATCGCCAATTTCAGGACAGACATGCAATCAATGGAAACCCGTATCCTGAAATGGTTTGTTGGAACTGCGGGCGTTCTGTCTGCCATCGCCTTTGGCGTCGCCCGACTCGTCCACTGACGTTTTCCGTTCGAAGCCCGGCTTCCCGCCGGGCTTTTTGGTTTTTAAGCCAACTTCGCCAAACACTCTTCAAGAATATCCAGCCCTTCCTCCAGCACCGCCGCTTCAATCGTCAACGGCGCCAGCAGGCGGATGATATGCCGCGATTTGCCGCTGGGCATCAGCAACAAACCCGCCTCGCGGGCCAGTGCCAGCAGCTGGGTCAGTTGTTGTGGCGCCGGGCTGCCGTCGGCGTTGGCCAGTTCGATGCCACGCATGGCGCCCACGCCGGTCAAGCGGCCGAGGTAGGGGGAGAGCCTTTTCGAACACCATGATTCATAGCGACTGACGATCGCTTCTTCCTGCTGCGCGCCCCAACCTTGCAGGTGCTCGTCCGCCATTTCATCCAGGGTGGCCAAGGCCGCCGCGCAGGCAATCGGGTTACCGGAGTAGGTGCCGCCGAGGCCGCCTTTGGGCAGGTTGTCGAGCAATGTCTTGCGACCCACCACCGCACCCAACGGCACACCGCCGGCGATGCTTTTGCCCAGCAGGATCAGGTCCGGTTCGATGCCCAGGCGTGAGAAGGCGAAGCGCTGGCCGGTGCGGCCGAAGCCGGACTGGATTTCATCGGCAATCAACAGGATGTTTTTCTCATCGCAGAAGCGTCGCAGGGCCTGGGCAAATTCCACGTCCAGCGCCAGGAAACCACCTTCGCCCTGCACGGGTTCGATGATGAAACAGGCCACGTCGTCGACGTCGATTTCCACGCTGAACAGGCGGTCCATCGCCTTGAGTGCTTCGCCGCAGGTCACGCCGTTGTCGCGGCTGGGGTAGGGCAGGTGGAACACCGGCCCCGGCAATACGCCGACTTTTTGTTTGTAGGGTGCGACTTTACCGTTGAGGTTCAAGGTCGCCAGCGTGCGCCCGTGAAACGCACCGTCAAAGGCGATGACGGCGGTGCGGCCAGTGGCGCCGCGGACAATTTTCAGGGCGTTTTCCGCTGCTTCCGCGCCACTGTTGGTGAGCATGCCACTGACCGGGTAATCCACCGGGATGAATGCGGTAAGACGGTCCATCAGTTCGATGTAGGGCGCGTGAGGCGCAGCATTGAAGGCGTAGTGGGTGAGCCTGGTGGCCTGGTCGCGGATCGCCTCCACCACACGCGGGTGGCAGTGGCCCAGGTTGAGCACGCCGATGCCGCCGACGAAATCGATGAAGCGCTTGCCGGTGGTGTCCCAGACTTCGGCGTTCCGGCCATGGCTGAGGCTGATGGGGTGGACAATGGAAATCGACTGGCTGATGGTTTCGCGGCTCATGGATCCGGGACTCAAGAATAGGATGCGTCCTTTTATCTAAGCCGTGAGCCGCCTTGCCCCGCAAACGAAATAAAGTCGCCGGGTCATTATTAAAAGTCGGGATGTGCTATGGCGAGGGAGCAAGCTCCTTCGCCACATCCACCATCCAGTTCAGGAACGCCTTCACTTTCGGGATCTCCCCGGCATGTTCGGCATGGGCGATAAAGTGCGCGCCGGCACTCGGCATTCTGTAATCCCAGGGGATCACCAGGCTGGCGTTCGCCAATTCCTCGGCCACCAGATACTGCGGCACCAACGCCACGCCGTACCCCGATTGCGCGGCGCGGATGCACATGTAGAACGTGTCGAAACGCGGCCCGTGGTAGCTGTTTTGCGAGTGCAGGCCCTGTTCCAGAAACCACTCGTGCCAGGCTTCCGGGCGCGAGGTGCATTGCAGCAAGGTGTGGCGGGACGAGGCGTTGCTGCCAGCGGCAACAAACCCGGGGGCACAGACCGGCACCACGGCTTCGCGAAACAACTCGATGCAAGTTGCCCCCGGCCACGCTCCCTGGCCGAAGAAAAACGCGATATCCGCCTTGGCCTGCAACACGTCGAACGGCTCCAGTTCGTTGCGCACGTCCAGGTGGATATTGGGATGGCGCGCGGCAAAATCCTTGAGCTTGGGCACCAGCCAGCGGTCACCGAAGGTCGGCTGGGTGGCGATGCGCAGCACTTCGGTCTCGCCACCATAGGTGAGGATGTAGCGGCTGGAAATATCCACCTGGTTGAGGATCTTGCGCACTTCCTCCAGGTACAGCGAGCCCGCCGGCGACAGGTACAAACGCTGGCGCACCCGCTGGAACAGCGGGTGGCAGAGCATCTCTTCGAGCTGTGCCACCTGCTTGCTCACCGCGCTCTGGGTCAGGTGCAGTTCTTCGGCAGCGCGGGTGAAACTCAGGTGGCGGGCGGCGGCTTCGAAGCACTGCAGGGCGGTCATCGAAGGGGTCAAGCGTTTCGAGATCATGAGAAGTTCATTCCAAATCGGAAGGAGCCTTTGCCTAAACGTCGTTTGTGGCCAAGGTGTAAAGCCGTTGATACTGACCGGCAACACTATAAACGGCGCGGGTTTGTGGCGCCGAATAATAAAGACCGACAGGGAGCGCCTTGCATGAAGCACATGAAATCCACGTTGGCGGCATTCACCGCCGCAGCACTATTGGGGCTGGCCGCAAGCGCACACGCGGGGGCGACCCTGGATGCGATCCAGAAGAAGGGTTTTATCCAGTGTGGGGTCAGTGATGGGTTGCCGGGTTTTGGCGTGCCGGACGCCAACGGCAAGATGACCGGCATTGATGTGGACGTGTGTCACGCCGTCGCCGCAGCACTCTTTGGTGACGCGTCGAAAGTGAAGTTCAGCCAGTTGACCGCCAAGGAGCGTTTCACTGCGTTGCAATCCGGCGAGATCGACCTGATTTCCCGCAACACCACCTGGACCAGTTCCCGTGACGCGGGCATGGGCATGGTGTTCACCGGCGTGACCTACTACGACGGCATCGGGTTCCTGGTGAACACCAAGCTCGGTGTGAAGAGCGCCAAGGACCTGGACGGCGCGACCCTCTGCATCCAGGCCGGCACCACCACCGAGCTGAACGTCTCGGATTACTTTCGCGCCAACGGCCTGAAGTACACGCCGATTACCTTCGACACTGCTGACGAAAGTGCCAAGGGCCTCGAAGCGGGCCGCTGCGACGTGCTTACCACCGACCAGTCGGGGCTGTACGCCCAGCGGATCAAGATGGCTCACCCGGATGAGTTCGTCGTATTGCCTGAAGTCATTTCCAAGGAGCCATTGGGCCCGCTGGTGCGCAAGGGCGACGACGAGTGGTTCAGCATCGTCAAGTGGACGCTGTTCGCCATGCTCAATGCCGAGGAAATGGGCATCACTTCGCAGAACGTTGAAGAGCAAGCCAAGTCCAGCAAGAACCCGGACGTCGCCCGTTTGCTCGGCGCAGACGGTGACTACGGCAAGGACCTGAAACTGCGCAAGGACTGGGTCGTGCAGATCGTCAAGCAAGTGGGCAACTACAGCGAGGTGTTCGAGCGCAACATCGGCCAGGGCAGCGTGCTGAAGATCAAGCGCGGCCTTAATGCCCTGTGGAGCAACGGCGGGATCCAATACGCGCCGCCGGTTCGCTGAGGTTTCACGAAGAAACCGTGTCCTTGCCTGCCGCCTTGGAGCGATACAACGCCTGATCGGCCCTGGCCATCAGGCAGGCGGGTGACTCATCGTTGCGCCGCTCCACCACGCCGAGGCTCAACGTCACCTTGAAGCTGCCCACGGCGGGCAAGTCCTTGAGCGCACAGCGCATCCGCTCGGCCAATTCCCGCGCGGTCTCCAACGTGCTTTTGGGCACGATGACCATGAATTCATCGCCGCCCCAGCGGGCCAGCAAGTCGCCGTGGCGAATGCAGGCCTCCAGGCATTCCACCACGCGCACCAGGGTTTCATCGCCTACGGCATGGCCGTGCTGATCGTTGATGGGCTTGAAGTCGTCAATGTCCATGGCGATCAGCGACAGCGGCAGGCGAAACCGTTGGGCGCGAGCGCACTCTTCCAGCAGGACGCGTTCAAGGCGGTAACGATTGGCCACGCGAGTCAAGGCGTCGCGTTCGGCCAGGGAGCGATTCTCGTCCAGTTGCAACTGCAGTTGTTGATTGACACGCGACAGCTCGCGGGTGCGCTCGGCCACCAGGGCTTCAAGGGATTGATTGCGGCGCTCCAGCTGTTCGATGGACTGTTTGCGCGCCTGGATACTGCGGTGGGCGCCGACCATGCGTGCCACCGAGCCGTCGTCGTTACGTGCGATCACGTAGCCGCGGTCTTCGATCCACAGGTAGGAGCCGTCTTTCTTGCGGCAGCGGTATTCGGCTTGATAGTGAGTGGTGCGGCGGTTGATGTAGTTATCAAACAGCACCATCACTTGGGGATAGTCATCGGGATGAATCACGTTTTCCCAAGTGAATACGCTGTTTTCCAGGGAGTGATGGGCATAGCCGAGCATTTCGTACCAGCCGGGGTTGCGGTAAACGAACCCGGTGTTGGCGTTCCAGTCCCAGATCCCGTCGCTGACCAGCTCCATGATGGCATGCAGCATGTCGGCGTTAAGGTCGCAAAAGTCCTTCCTTGACGGTTCGCTGCCGGATGTATCGTCCATTGCGCACTCCCTGCGTGGACTGGCTCCTGGGGCCAGCCAAAATTGATGCCGATACTCCGTGGCTGGCGGTACTGTACAACGGCGCCTTGGCGCTTAGAAGGGGGTCTTTGGTCTAGTGGGGATGTGGCTAAAAGCCACTATTTGCTTGGGTTCAGCTTCTGATCAGGCGCCGCCATCCTGGTCCTGGGCGCCCCATTGGCATTGTGCTGATAAATCGCCTCAGGCTGCCCCTGCCGGTTAAAAAACACCTGCCCGATCCCGGCAGAATTCCAGAGCCGTTCGCCCGCTTCGGCGTGTTCCGGAATATGCGGCACTACCTGCATGAGTCGGCGACGGGTGAACCAGTTCAGCGGTGAGCGCGGTGAGTAGAGCCATCGATTGAGACGGTCGAACCATTCCAGCAAGCGCGGCGGGAATTCGTTCTTGATGCCGCTGCTGGTGATCTGCCAGATTTTTGGGCCGGCATTGCGGTGGCGAATCAGCACTTCATAGACGAACGAGTAGTGCACGTCTCCCGAGAGGATCACGTAGTTGCCCGGTGTGCGGGAGTGACGAAAGATGTTGAGGATCACCTGTGCCGCGCCGCGGTGGGCCATCCAGTTTTCCGCGTCCACCAGCAGCGGGTAGCCGCACCAGCTGAAGGCCTTCTGCACGGTTTCGATCAGCTTGACGCCGAAGATCGGCGCCGGTGAAACGATGATCGCGCAAGGGTGATCCAGCAGCTCCTGTTGCAGTTCGCTCAGTGCTTCCCAGTCCAGCAGGCCGGAGGGTTGCTTGAGGTTGAACTCGCTGCGCCAGCGCCGGGTACGGGTGTCGAGCACTACCAGTGCGGGGGTGGTGGGCAGCACGTAATGCCATTGCTGGAACTTCAGCAGATCATCCACCAGCTCATCTTGAGCGACAGGCTGCAGGTAGTTGTCGTGGGCCTGTGTGGTGAGCGCCAGGGTTTTGCCGATCACCGTATCGAACGCATCCGGGTTATTGCCCCAGCCCTGGCACAGCATGTAGGCCAGCAGTGCGTTGCCGATGATGCGCTTGGAGAACGGATGCCCGTAAGCGGTTTCTTCCCATTGGGCGCTGAGGTTCCAGTCGTCGGTGATGTCGTGATCATCGAAGATCATCAGGCAGGAGAGGTGGGCGAACACCCTGGCCACGCCACCCAGGCCGTTACGGAACGTGTCGATCTGCACTTGCTCGTGCCCATAGCGTACGTGCCCTTCGGCGCGCAGTTGCGGCGCTTGCGGTGTGATCAACTGCCACGGTACGGGCGACCACGCCAGCAGGTACATCGCCATGACCTCGGCAAAAGTCACCAGGTGGTTGTCGGCGCTGCTGCTGGTGAAAATAGGCTTCTTCACCCCGCCAAAAAAACGCTCGCGCAGGGTCTCGTTGCTCTTCAGGGCGGGCAACAGGTCGGCTCGATGGTAGTAGCTGGCGGCATGCTCATAAAGCGCGGCGCTGTTGTCGACCACGGCACCGTCGAGGTGTTCGTCGAACAGGCCGAGGCGCGTGATCAGCGCATGAATGGCCCGCAGCATCGGCCCCGCGACATCGTCGGCGTAGACCTGGTCGCCACTCATCATCAACAAGGCCGGGCGTTCCTCCAGGGTGTTCGATTCGGCCAGCAGCCGGTCGACACACAGCAAACCGTCGGCTGCGCTGTGATGGGGCTTGCGGCAGGAACCGTGGACCAATTGGTGGATGCGGCTGTGCAGGACGAAATGCGGGCCTTGTGCGCCCGGGTAGAGCAGGTGCGGCGCCCATTCGGCGATACCGGCACGGTTTACCAGCAGGTCGTAGCCGATGCTCACGTCCTGGGGCAGGGCTTCCGCCAGCGGTACGTCGATCAGGTGGATAAAGGCCTGGCGCCCGACGGGCACCACCTTGTATTGGCTGGCGTCCAACTCGATATCGAGCGCCGCGCCTTGGGCGACTTGCAGCCTCAGGGTCAATGCCAGGGGACGACTTCCCACCAGCCACATCACCAGGCGCCGCGGTTCCAGGCGTCGCAGCAACGGGCCGGCGAGTACAGCGGGAAGTGTGTCGGGGTGAGGCATCAAGGCAACGGCTCTGGGCAAGGTTGGGCCGAAAAGGTAACGCATTGAATGTCAGCGTTTTGTTAAGGCGCGATACCCGGGCGAGCCGCAAATTACCCGGCGCCCACTGGCCCGGGCTATAAACCTTTCATCTCAAATCATGACTGCGTGGCGCAGGTCTCGCCTTCGGCAATCATCCAGCGCAGCACTTCGGCCAGGGCCACACTGTGCTGGCGCTCGACCCAGCGCACACCCTGCGGGCTGTACCGTTCGACATAGCGGCTCAGCACCAGGCGGCCCTGCTCCGACGACAGGCTCAGGCGGGTTTCCCGGCAGAGCAGGGCGCTGGTCCCGCGTTTACGAACCTGACGTTGCAGGACCAGTGAGCTTGATTCAGAAATCATCGCCGGCTCCCTGTGCACAATTATCGGCCTGAGGCGATGTCGCCCCCTGCTTGCCCTCCAGCACAAAGGCCGCGCGGTGTTCGGCCACCACGTTACGCAAGGCACTGTAGTAGTCCGGCAGCTTTTGCAGGCTGTCGGTCAGCGGCAGCAACGAGGCGCGCGTGTCCACTGTGCCACCCACCAGGCTGATGGTGCCCAGGGTTTGCACGGTATCGCTGTCGCCCAGCGGCGCCACCAGGAAGTTCAGGGCCTTGCCCGCCGCATCGCGGCTGTTGCCGGTGCCCAGCAACGGCAGTTCGACAATCGGTCCGTTGCCAATCCCCCACACGCCAAAGGTCTGGCCGAAGTCGGCGGTGTGGCGAGGGATGCCCAGCGGGTCCGAGACATCAATCAAGCCGACGATCCCCACGGTGCTGTTCACCGCAAAACGTCCCAGGGTGTTGATCGAGCGCCGTGGGTTGCCTTGCAGCAGGTCGTTGATGAAGACCTTGGGCTCGCTGAAGTTGCTGGCGAAGTTATGCACACCCTGCTGGAAAAACTCCGGCATGTATCGGTAGCCTCGGGCTACAGGCGCCAGGGCGTAGTCATCCACCGCGCGGTTGAAGGCGAACACGCCCCGGTTGACTGGTTCAGCGGGGTCATACACCGGGTAGGAAACCTGTGCGCAGCGTGTGGTACTCGTTACGTTGGCCGGGCTCGCGCAGCCTGTGAGGTAAGACACAGTCAGCAACAACACCGCCTGGCGAGCCAGGTGCTGGGGATACGTCAGCGAGCGCATGGGGTCAGTCTCCGGGAAAAGGAAGCCGATGCTGGCAGCCGCAGCTTGCGCAAAGATGTCTGCTTTATTGCGCCGTTGACGCTTTATTGCACGATTGAAATATATGACGGGCCGCGTCGAATGGTTTTAGATGGCGCATCGACAAGACCAAGTGATGCCCATCGGTGAGCCATCTTTTAATCGTGGACGATGACCTCGAGGTCCTCGCCCTGCTGAAGAAATTCTTCCTGCAACATGGCTACACGGTCGAGACCGCCGCCAATGGCGCCGAGCTGTGGGCGGCCATGGAGCGTACACCTGCCGACCTGATCATCCTCGACCTGATGCTGCCGGGGGATAACGGCCTGTTGCTGTGCCAGCGCCTGCGCCAGCAATACGCAACACCGGTGATCATGCTGACCGCCATGGGCGAACTGAGTGATCGCGTGGTGGGCCTGGAAATGGGCGCCGATGATTACCTGAGCAAACCTTTCGATGCCCGTGAATTACTTGCACGGGTGCGCGCCGTACTGCGTCGGGCGGGTGAAAACCGGCCGACGTTGGGCGACGTGTCGCGCCCGCTGATTCGTTTCGCCGGCTGGCAACTGGACCTGACGCGCCGTGAGTTGCGCTCGCCGGACGAGGTGATGATCCCGTTGTCGTCCGGAGAGTTCGACCTGCTGCTGGTGTTCGTCGAACACCCGCAGCGCGTGCTCACCCGCGAGCAATTGCTGAACCTGGCGCGGGGCCATAGCCACGACGCGTTCGACCGCAGCATCGACGTGCAGGTCAGCCGCCTGCGACGCAAGCTGGAGTTCGACACCAAGCGCCCGGCGATGATTCGTACCGTGCGCAACGGTGGTTACCAGTTCACCGTCGCGGTGACCCGCTCATGAGCCGCTTCAAACCTCGGGACACCGTGGCCCGCTGGATTGCCCTGACCATCCTGATTGCGATGCTCACTGCGCTGGCCTTCAATGCGCTGTTTGTGCAACTGGCTGGCGTTTGGGCCAGGCCGCCGTTGGGTGAAACCGGCCTGTTGGAGAAGGTCGCGGTGATCGTGCGGATGATCGAAGCGGCGGAGCCGTCCCAGCGCGCGCAACTGACTCGGGCAGTGGCCGATGACAGCTTCAATGTGAGTTGGTCGGCCACCCGCACAGGCATTGATGTGCCGGTTCTGGAAGACCCGGGGTTTCACTCCGACCAGGTGTTCAAGCAGCTGCTCAAGGGGCCGGAACGGCGAATGGAAGCCTACGAACCGTCCGACTGGCCTGGCCCCGGCGGGCGCTATGCGCTGGTGGTGCAGCTGGTGGATGAATCCTGGCTGATGTTCAGCGCGCCGTCGCGCAGCTGGGGCCTGGCGGAAGGCCCGCGAAGCCTGATCGTGCTGATGCTGGTACTGATTTCCACCGCGCTGGTCACGCTGATCGCCACCCGGCGCCTGGCCCGGCCGCTGCAGTATTTCGCCCAGGGTGTGCGACGTTTCGGCGCCGACTTTCGTGCGCCGCCTATCGAGCCGGTCGGCCCCCAGGAAATCCGCCAGGCGATTCTCGCGTTCAACGGCATGCAGGCGCAGTTGCAGCACTTCATCCAGGACCGCACCCAGATGCTCGCCGCGATTTCCCATGACCTGCGTGCGCCGCTGACCCGCCTGCGCCTGCGGGGGGAATTCATCGAAGATGCCGACCAGCAGCACCGCCTGTTCCGGGATGTCGACGAGATGCAGGCGATGATCAACACCGCGCTGGAATTCTTTCGCGACGATGCGCGCCTGGAACAGGCCACCCAACTGGACCTTGCGGAGTTGCTGCAAACGCTGATTGACGACTACCGCGACCAGTCCATCGACATCGGCTTCAATGGCCCGCCACGGCTGGTGTATTTCGGTCGTCCGCTGGGGCTCAAGCGAGTGATGACCAACCTGATGGACAATGCGATCCACTACGGGCTGGCGCCGCAGATTGAGCTGCAACAGAGCCCGGGAAGGGTGACGGTGCGGGTGCTGGACCGTGGCCCGGGCATCCCGCAGGAGCAGCATGAGCAGGTGTTCCTGCCGTTCTTTCGTCTGGAAGGTTCACGCAATAAAAGTACCGGGGGTGTCGGTTTGGGACTCTCCACGGCACGGGCGATCGTCCTGGAACACGGTGGAACGCTGACCCTGGAAAATCGCCCGTGCGGCGGGTTGGCCGCCGTGGTGGTGTTGCCGGTTTAGGAAGGCTTAACGGTCAGAGCAAATTGGGTCCCAAACCGCTCAGATTACTGCTGTTCGACTGAAAACTTTGCTGGTTGGAACTGCTACGCGAGGGCTCATCGTTTGGTTTGGGGGCCGGCTGAACAGGTTGGACGGGTTGAGTGGCTTGAGGCGAATGAGTGGGCCCATTGAAGGATTGGATATGGAAAGCGCTGCCAATGATTGGAAAGGACATAGATTTTGGCTCTCATTAGAAAGGACGTGAAGTGTGCGCATTCACCTCCCTTTGAGTGCGTCCTGATCAGTGGCCCTGGCCCGGTCCGGCGTTCCGGGCCTTTGGGTTTCCATATGCTTCGCCGTCTCGATGAGGCGCCGTTTCAAGCCGGCTTGGGCACCGTAAACCGAAACTCGCTGCCTCGCCCCAACTCACTCTCAGCCTCGATCCGCCCGCCGTGGGCCTGCACGATGCCTTGGGTGATGTACAGCCCCAGGCCGCTGCCGGTGGGATTGTTTTCGGTTTGCGTCCAGTAACGATCAAACACGTGAGGCAACTGATCAGGGGCGATCCCTTCGCCGGAGTCACGCACCGAAAACACGATCTCTTCGCCATTGCTCAACGCACTGATGCCGATATTGCCCTGGCGCGGGGTGAACTTGATGGCGTTGCCGATCAGGTTCGACAGCACCTGGAACAACCGTTCCGGGTCGGCATGGATTTGCAGCCCGGGTTCGGCATTGAAGGACAGGTCGATGCCCTTTTCCATCGCCAGGGGCGCGAGCAGTGAATAGGCCTCCTCGAACATCTGGCTCACGTCCAGGGCCACCGGCTTGACGGTGTAGCGCCCGGCTTCGATCTTCGAGGTGTCGAGCAAATCTTCCAGCAGCACATTCATGCGCCCGGCGGCTTGTTGCATGGTATCGATGGCCGAGGAAATCCGTCGCGAGGTGTGTGGGCCATCGGAACTGAAGGCCTTTTGCATCATGCCGCAGAGCATCGAGATCACCGTCATCGGGTTGCGCAGGTCGTGGGAAACCACCGCCACCAGTTCATCCCGGGCGCGCACCGCCTGTTGTTCACGCAGCACCTGGCGGGCCAGGTCATTTTCCAGGGCCGAGCGGCGCAGGTCGTTGGCGGCGAAGCGGTCACCGTGGCTCCATTTGGTGGAAATGCCGGCCATCTCCACCTTCCAGATTTCAAACGAGGTGCGTGGGCGAAGGTGCAGGCCCGCGTCGGTGCTTTCCAGGTCCAGGGGTTTGTTCGGGTCGCCGCTCCAGTTGATGTTTTCCTTCACTTCGGGACGAAACCACAACACGCCGTTGTCCACCGGCTTGGGCAAGCTCATGGCCAGCACGCCACTGGCTACGTGCTGGTATTCAGCCGCCGGCGGGTAAACCGAGGCCAGGTTATGGCTGGCAAAAACCGGCTGCCCGGTCTCTTGCAGCCACTTGTGCAGGGCGCGAATCTGCGCAGGTTCCGGGCAATTGCCGTAACGGTGCAGTTGCTTGTCTTCGATGATCGCCACACCGCCTGCGAGGGTCAGGTCCATCAGCAATTGCGGACGCTGCGCCAGGCCATCGAAGACGTTTGCGGGCGAGGCCTGCATGGCCTGGCTGAGCAAGGCCAGGGCCTCGACTTTTTCTTCGCGCTGGCGGCTTAGGTCCAGGGCCTCCATGGCGCTGATCTGCAACGACAGCACCTGGCCGATGGTCTGGCACGCGGTGCGCAAATCATTGGGCACCAGCAGCGGCTGGCGGTTGCCGCAACTGATCAGGCCCCAGAGTTTGTCGCCGGCCATCAGGGAGATGCTCATGGACGACAGCACCCCCATGTTTTTCATGTACTGGCAGTGAATCGGCGACACGCTGCGCAGGGTGGCGAAGCTCAGGTCCAGGGGCTGGCCGGTGTCCGGGCGCAACCTGGGCACCAGCGGCACTGCCTCATAATCGGCATTGGGGATGATCCGCAGCCAATTGGTGCGGTACAGCTCCCGGGCTTGTTCGGGGATGTCAGACGCCGGGAAGAACAGGCCGTTGAACAATTCCATCGACGGGGCGGACGCTTCGGCGATCACCTGGCCGTGGCCTTCCTCTTCGAAACGATAAATCAGCACCCGGTCGTAGCCGGTCATGGCCTGGATTTCGTTGACGCTGATTTCATACAAGGCTTGCAGGGTTTTCGCTGCCTGCAGGCGTTGCAGCATCTTGCCCAGGTTGCTGGTCCGACCATTGAGTGCCCGCGGCTGGAAGTCCTTGAGCCGTGGTTCGAACTCCAGCACCAGCACATCCTGATGGCGGTGCAGCAAGCCTTCGAACTCGGCGCCGTTGAGGGTCATGTGCAGCGGTGCGGCGTCGAAAAAGCTGTTTTGCGTGACCATGGCCCGGACGGCTTCGGCATGTTCAATGCCGATCAATGTGTGCAGCGGCTGGCCCAGCAGGGATTCCGGCGAGTGGTTGAACAGTTCGGCTACGTTGGCGCTCACCTGCACGATATGCAGGTCCGGCTCGGACAGGGTCAGCAGCGCACCGTGGGGCTGGATGGCCCCCGGGAAGCGGATGGGTTCGTCTGCACAGTTGGCAAGCAACTCTTCAAAATCTTCGGGTTTCATAGCAGTACCTCCTGGCTGTCGAGCCATTGCTCAAAGCAGCTGAATGTCGAGCGAGCCGCGTTCACGGCGCGCAGTTTGGCGTGCGCATCGAGGGGCACATGGCTCAGGTAGTCGAGAAAGTCTTTCCAGCGCCGACCGGTTTCAGCGCCGTACACGTTGAGAAACGCGCCGCCGTTGTCGGCATCCAGTCCCAGGCGCTGGGCCATTTCCCGGCGCAGGATCTGCCCGCCCAGGGTGGCACCTTCCAGCACATACAGCGCGCCCAGGCAGGCGGCCGGCGTGTCGAGGAGCGGTAGCGACATGCAATGGGGAAGGGCGGCGATGGCTCGGGCGTCCAGGCCCAGGGCGTGAAGATCCGTCAGCAAGGTGGGAGTTTTGCGACGCAGCACCTGATCAAACCCCACGGGGATCAAGCCGCTGTCGTTCAGCGTCGTTTCCAGAGGGTTGTAGAACCCGTAATAGGCCTGGAGCAGGCGTTTATACCGAGTGTGATCCAGCTGCGGGGAGAAAAACGGCAAGCGCTTTTCCAGGGCGACGTGCAGTAAAGCGGTACCCGAGCGCAGGGCTTCAAGTACAGGGGGCGCACCAACGTCATGGGCCTGTGAATGCATTCAGTAAACTCGAACTGGGGGCCTGCTGGCCATGTAAGGTTGCTTAATAACTGACCGCAGGAGTCGCCGTGAAGTTCGCCTTGGCTGATATCGCGATGCTATCAGTGCATGGGTGAATCCTTCACCAGGGCCGACTGCACGCAGTCGATCAGGCGCTTGGTGGTCCATGGCTTGGGCAGGAACCGCACGGTGCTGCCCAACTGCGAGGCCATTTCGGTGTTGCCCGAGGTCAGCACCACCGGCAGCGTCGGCCAGCGATGGGCGACTACTTTGCTCAAGTCGTAGCCATTGAGCAGGCCGGGCATCTGGATATCGCTGACAATCAAGTCTACCGGATCACTGGCCCGTTCAAGAAAAATCATCCCTTCGTCTGCGGACGGAAACGAGGTCACCACCGCGCCGAATTCCTCCAGTACATCTACCATCAACGAGCGAATGATTTCGTCGTCTTCCAGCACCAATATCGATGGCTGAGCCATGATCCTTACTCCACCATCCGGGTTAAGTAAGGTGGAGTGGGGCGCCGTTGAATAGGTTCGATTGGATGTTTTTTTTGCGATGGGTGGTCATTTGGTTGCCTTTGAATTGCGTCAGGGCAGGGCGCTCCACTGGCTAAACCTGCTAGAAGCGTTCATCCAGCAGCGCCGGCAATGTCAGCTCCTTGACGAAACTGGCGCCGGACAGGCTCAAGACCATACGCACCACCTGCACCACGTCATGCACCGGAATCAATTGGCCCTCACCGCGCTGTTCGGCCTGGGTGCGTGAGGTGCTCAAGGAATCTTCGGTATTCAGATAGCCCAGGTTCAGGCAAGTGACGCCCAGGCGCTGCTGGCGATAGCCTTCACGCAGCGCATCGGCGATGCCGCGCAAGGCGAATTTCGAGGCGCCGAACGCCACTTCGGGCCGGCCGCTCTGGGGCAGTCCCGAGGTTGAGCCGGTGAGGATGATGCGCGGCTGTGGGCTCTTCAATAACACCGGCAGCAGCCGCTTGACCAACAACAGCGGTGCGGTGATGTTGCAGCTGACGATGGCTTCCAGTTGCGTGTCCTCGTCGGTGAGATAGCTGTACGCCGGATCAAACGCCCGCGCCTCCCAGATGCCCAGGTTATAGATCAGTGTGTCCAGCCCGCCTGCCGCCACCGCCTGCTCGATGACGTGCGCCGCTTGGCCAGGCACGCCAAGGTCTGCTTCCACCCAGCGCACCTCGGCGCCAGTGCTGCACATCAAGGGATCAGGGCGACTGCGGGACACCCCGATCAGCGTATCCCCAACCCCGCCCAGCCCTTCCATCAAGGCCCTGCCCAATCCTTTGCTTGCACCGACCACCATGGTTTTCATCGCTTGTCTCCTGAACCGCTGTGCCGAGAGGAGCGGGCATGCAAGCAGAGTGGTGGGGTGATATCAATTGAGTGGCTGTTTCCAGATGTTAATCTCAGGTGTTTCAACGATCCCGGGTTGTCTCATGCTGACTGTTATCCGACTTGCCGCCGCACCCGACGCAGTGTGTTTACCTGCAATAGAGCGCAGTGCGGCCCAGTCCTTTCGTGCGATCGAATCCTTGAGCTGGCTGGCCGATGCCGAGGTCATGAGTGTTGAACGTCATCTGCAGTTGATCGCGTGGGGTACGTGTTGGGTGGCGGTGGATGCTGCTGGCCAGGTCCAGGGTTTTCTCAGTGCACAGATGCTTGATGACGACCTGCACATCCATGAACTGTCGGTGGCGCAGGTCATGCAGGGCCGTGGCGCAGGGCGGCAATTGCTTGAGGCCGTGATGAATGAGGCTCGCTCGCGCCGGTTGCGGGCAGTCACCTTGACCACATTTTGCGACGTGCCCTGGAACAGCCCGTTTTATCAGCGGCTGGGATTTGAGCAAGCACATTCGCTGGCGCCGGATCATCGTTTGGCAGAGGCTCTGCGTGAGGAGTATCGTCACGGTTTTGCGCCGGGCAGTCGCTGTGCCATGTCATGGCAGGTCGTAGCGCGTTAAGTAAAGGCACCCCAAGGATTCTCATGTTTATCCGAAACCCCCTCGTCCCCGAACTCATCGTGACGGCCCTCACGAGCAGCCTCGACTTCTGGGTCACCCAGTTGGGATTCGACATTGGTTATCAGCGCTCCGAAGAAGGCTTTGCCTACCTCGACCTGCAAGGCGCGCAAATCATGCTGGAGCAATACGATCCGGATGCCGGCCAGTGGCTGACCGCACCCTTGGAAAAACCCTTGGGACGAGGCATTAACCTGCAAATCGATGTGCCTGCCGTGGCGCCTGTTCTGCAGCGTCTGGCTGCCATCGGCTGGCCGCTGTTCCGCGACGTTGAGGACGCTTGGTACCGGGCGGGTGAGGTGGAAGCGGGGCAGCGGCAGTTCATCGTGCAAGACCCGGACGGCTACCTGGTGCGTCTGGTGCAGCGGTTGGGCGAACGACCTGTGGGGACTCATTCATGAAATACGCCGTTTTACTGGCCATTGCCTTGATCGGTGGGGCCTTCAGTCTCCAGGCTCTCGCAGAAGGCGATGCCCAAGCCGGTGAAAAGCTGTTCAGCAAAACCTGTGGCGGTTGCCATAGCGTCGGCGAAAATGCACGGGGCGGTTTCGGGCCGCAACTCAACGGCATCATTGGTCGACCGGCTGGCACCACCACTGACTATCAGTATTCAGATGCGATGAAAAATTCAGGCGTGGTCTGGACGCGGGACAAGCTGGCCGCCTATATCGAGGCGCCGAAAAAGGTGGTGAGCGGCACCCGGATGATTTTCTGGGGGATCAGCGATCAGGAGAAAATCGACAACTTGCTGGCGTACCTTGCGACATTTCAGGCGCAATAAACACCGATCCCAAGACAAGGATTTCACCCCATGGTCGCACCGCGTATCCGGCCGCTTGCCCTTTGTATCTTTCACCGCAACGGTCGAATTCTGGTTCACGAATTCCAGGATGCGGTGAAACAGCAGACAGTCTTTCGCCCCATCGGTGGCGGCATCGAATTCGGTGAACACAGCGCCGAGGCCATCGTGCGAGAAGTCCAGGAGGAACTGGCGCAGCCTATTCACAGCCTGCACTTGCTCGGCACGCTTGAAAGTATCTTCACCTACGACGGCAACCCCGGACACGAGATCGTCCAGGTCTACGATGGCCAATTTGCGGATCAGAGCCTATACGAGCAGCCGTATCTTGACGGTGCTGAAAGCAACGGTTTTGCGTTCAAGGTGAGTTGGAAGGGCAGCTCAAGCTTCACCGCGCAGTCGCCACTGGTACCGGAAGGGCTTTACGCGCTGCTCAAGGGCGCCGCGCTACTGGATTGACGGCACGCGTCCCGATAATGCCTCGGGGCCTTTCCTGTCACTCGCTTGAAGGCGTTGCTGAACGCACTTTCGGATCCGTACCCCAACGACTGCGCTAACACGCCCACTGACAGATTCCCCTCGCGCAACGCTCGTTGTGCAAGGCGCATGCGCCACTCGGTCAGGTACGCCAACGGTGGTACCCCGGCAACGCTCTTGAAGTAGTGCGAAAAGGTGGTGCGCGACATCGCAGCCGCCGTAGCCAGGTCTTCCAGTGTCCAGGCACGCCCCGGCTCGCTGTGCATCAAGCGCAGCGCGAGGGCCAGGCGCTTGTCGCTGACCGTGCGCAGCCAGCCTTCGGGTAATACGCCCGAGGTCTCGACATAGGCCCGCAGGATCTGGATAAACATCAACTGCGCCAGTTGCGCCGACGCCAAGCTTGCCCCGAGCAAATTGGCTTGCCCCTCATGTGCCAACTGGCCGAGTAGCCATTGCATGATTGTCGCTTGCGGCGACGTGGCCCGCACGTGGATCAGGGGCGGCAGCGCGTTGGCCAGCAGGCCGCCACTCTCCGGGTCCAGTTGCACGTAGCCGCCGATTTGCACACAGCCCTGGCCGTCACCGATTTGCGGGAAGCGGCCGGCGTCAGCGAATAATTGCCGCGCTTCCAAAGGCGCGACAGACACATCGCCTGCAAGCACAAACGAGCGTTGCGCACACAGCAGGAACACATCGCCCGCCTCAATCAACACCGGCGCCAGTTCGCCATCCATCCACAACCAGCACTGCCCCTTCACCACCCCGAAAAACTTGATCTTGTCCGGCGCGGGAAAACGCAGGGCCCAGGCGCCGCCCGCGCTGAAGCCGCCGGTCATAACCGATTGGGCATTCACGAACGTGAGAATCTCGGAAAACGGGTCGCTGGGCATATTCGTACTTTTACGCATGTAAATGGGATAATCGAGTATTCAGAGTACGGCTTTCGAGGGGTAGCGTGTTAACCACACGTCCAATGGAGACTCTGTCATGCCCACAGTACAAAAACCGATCCATAGCGGCTATGGAGCAGCAACCACCGCCGCCGAAGTCATCCGGGGCGTCGATCTCTCGGGCAAGGTGGCGATTGTCACGGGCGGCTACTCCGGCATTGGCCTGGTCACCGCCCGTACCCTGGCTGCCGCGGGCGCCCGCGTGATCGTCCCGGCCCGTGACCTGGCCAAGGCACGCGCCGCACTCAAACCTTACCCACAGCTGCAACTTGAACCCCTGGACTTGATGGACGCCCAGTCCATCGAACAGTTTGCCGAGCGCTTTCTGGCGACAGGCTGCCCGCTGCACCTGCTGATCAATAACGCGGGCATCATGGCGCCGCCGCTGAGCCGCAATGCCCAGGGCTACGAATCTCAGTTTGCGACCAACCATCTCGGGCATTTCCTGCTTACCCAGCGCCTGTGGCCGGCCTTGCAGCGCGCCGAAGGTGCACGGGTGGTGACGCTGTCCTCACGGGGGCATGTGCACGGCGCCGTCGACTTTGACGACTGGAATTTCGAGCGCCAGGCCTACGATCCATGGAGGGCCTACGGTCAGTCCAAGACTGCCAATGCGCTGTTCGCCGTGCATCTGGATACGCTCGGTGCGGCGAGTGGGGTAAGGGCTTTTGCGGTGCATCCCGGTGGAATCATTACCGATCTGGTGCGGCACATGAAGCCTGAAGTCTTGCAGGCATCAGGCTATGTCGACGAGCACGGGAAACCGGTGATCGACCCTGAGCGGAACATGAAAACCCCGGAGCAAGGCGCGGCCACCAGTGTGTGGTGCGCGGTGAGTGGGCAGTTGGCGGGAATGGGCGGGGTCTATTGCGAGAACTGTGATGTGGCGGCGGCAGTGAGTGCGGAATCGGAAGAGCAGTTGGGTGTCAGGCCGTGGGCGGTGGATACCGGGTTGGCGCAGCGGCTGTGGATACTTAGCGAGCAGCTTGTCGCAGGGCGATAGGCCGCAGTGTGGGGTCAGCTCACTGACCCCATCGGCCCATCAAGAACCCTGCGGCGTTTCTCCGCGCGCCAAACGCGCATTGATATCGTCGATCACCGCCGGCAGTTCGACGATGGTGTCGATCAGGTAATGCGGCCGCGAGCCCTCGAACATCTGTGTAATGCGCGCACGCTCCAGCGCCAGCTCAGCAGCAGGCAGCGCCCTGTATTGCTCGTAGGTCAAACCCAGTGCGTTGCCGGAACAGGTCAACGCCACCGTCCACATGCCGGCGCTACGGCCTTCCAGGATCCCCGGCCAGGTGTCGTCGACCTTCACGCACGCGGCCACATCGCTGACCCCCAGGGCAATCACGTTGGCCAGTGCCTGCGCCGGATGCGGGCGCCCGTTGGGCACCTCGTCGGTCGCCACCACATGGTCGGCGACGTAGCCGTTCTGTCGCGCCAGCTCGACCACCTTGGCCATCACCACCGCCGGGTACCCGGAGCAGGAGCCAATCTTCAAGCCCTGCCCGCGCAGGGTGTTGATCGCCTCAAGGGCGCCGGGAATGACCGCCGAATGCAGCGCGATTTTCTCGATCTGCAACGGCATGAAGCGTTCATACAGTGCAGTGACATCCTCGTCAGTCGGCAAGCGATCAAACACCGCCCGATAACGCTCGGCAATCTGCGGCAGGTTGCACAAGGTGCGGATGTGATCCCACTTGCCCATGCCCATCGGGCCGCGGGCTTCCTCCAAGGAAACGGCGACGCCGAACTCGCCGAACGCCTCGACAAAAATCTGCGTGGGGGCGAAGGAACCGAAGTCGACGACGGTGCCGGCCCAGTCCAGGACCACGGCTTGCAGCTTGGAAGGTTGTTGGTAGTGCATGGCAAGTCTCCATTTTCAGGTGTGAGCAGGCCGTCCCTCTCTCAAAGAAGAGGTAAGCGCCTGGTGAGGGTTTAAACGGTCAAGACGATCAGGTGGCCGGGATCGGGCTGGCCTCGAATAGCTCGGCGATCATCGGTCGGTTGCGGCGGATGCCCAGGCAACACAAGTGGTAGTCGATGAAAAACGGATGGTCGACGAAGGTGATCGGCGTGGTGCCCGGGGTTTCGGCGTATTCCACGGCAGACACAAAGCCGATGCCGATGCCCTTGGTGATCGCGTGCACAATGGCTTCGCGACTGTTCAGTTGCATCACGCAGTTCACGGCGATGCCCTGGCGCTTGCAGCTTTCTTCCACCAGTTGCCGGGTGCGTGAGCTTTTCTCGCGCATCACCCACTTTTCGCGGCTGATCTGTTCCACGTGCACCTCTTTCTGCCGGGCCCACGGGTGGTCATCGCGCACCACCGCAATAATCGGATAGCGCCGGTACAGTTGGGTGTCGAAACGCTGGTCGAACTCCGAAAGGGCCAGGATCGCCACGTCGATATCGAAGTTGAAGAGCCGGTCCAGGGTTTCCTTTTCCGGGGAAAACGAGGTTTCCAGTTCGATGTCCGGGTGGCGCTGCATCAGCTCGTAGGTCAGGTTCATCGCGATCGGCGGCGACACCGCGCCCAGGCGCAGCAGCCCGGTCTTGCGCTGCTTGAAACTCTGCAACAGTTGCATGGCTTCATCCTCCTGGCCGAACAGCCCCTGGGTGATCCCGTAAAGGGCGTGCCCGGCGGCACTCATCTCGATAAACCGCCCGCGACGGTGGAACAGCTCCACCGAGAACTGCTTCTCCAGCCCGTTGACCTGCTCGCTGACCGTCGGCTGGCCGACGCTCAGGTATTCGGCGGCGAGGGTGAAACTGCCGGTCTTCGCCACCGCATGAAACGAGCGCAGCCACTTGTGGTACTGGTACATAACGAGTCCTGTTCCTGAGGTCCGCCGGGCCGGTCATCAACGTCGGATAAACAACGCCACCGCTGCGCTGCACAGGCAGGCCGAGGTCACGACGATGAAGATCAGCGAGGTATTGCCGGTACTGTCGAGCATACTGCCGATCAGCGGTTCCGCCAGGCCGGCGAACAGATAGGATGAGAAATTCATCACGCCCGTGGCCGTACCCGCACGCTTGGCACCGACCAGGTCCGGGCACAGCGCCCAGAAACTCGACGCCGGCCCGTACACGAAGAACCCACAGAGGAACAACGCCACCAGGCCGATTGCGCTGTGGGGCGGCAAACTCCACATCCACAGGCTGGTGGCGGCGCCGAGGAACATGTAGAGCATGATCGCCAGGTAGCGTTTGGAGCCGAACAGCTTGTCCGAGACCCAGCCGTTGCTCAGGGCGCCGATGGCCATGCCCACCGGCAGGGCCACGGTGATCCACTTGGGGTCGATCATGCTGTCGCCGCTTTTCCAGTTGGCCCCGAGGAAGTGCACCGGCACCCAGACGATCAGGCCGTAGCGGGCGGCGTTCTGGAAACCCAGGGAGATCGCGGCGATGATCAGCCGCGGATTTTTCAGCACCGCCTTGTAGCGCTGCGCCGAGGATTCGACTTCGCCGTGGGCCACTTCATGATTCTTGTCTTCGGCATTCGCCACGCCGGTATCGGCCAGGGGCTCGAAGCCCATGTCTTGAGGCCGCTCGCGGGCCACCAGGTAGAAAATGATGCCGCCCGCCAACATCAACAGCACCGGCAGGCGGAAGATCCAGCGCCATTCCAGTTGGAACACTTCCAGCACCACGATGGAGGTGACGTACGACAGGACCGAGGCGCACCCGGCGGCGAACACATAAAAGCCATACACCTTGCCGCGCTCGCCGGCGCTCCACCAATTGGAAATCAACCGGCTGCCGGGTGCCCAGCCGAGAGCCTGGAAGTAACCGTTGATGCCCCACGGCAGGATCAACCCGGCAAAGCCGCTGGCGAAACTGGTGACCCAGTTGGCCGCGCAGGACAGCACCGCGCCCAGGGTCATGATGCGGCGGCCGCCGAACTTGTCGGCGAGGTTGCCGTTGATCGCCTGGCCAATCGCGTAGGCCCAAAGCATCGCCGCGGAGGCCCAGCCGAGGGTTTCCTTGGTCAGGCCGAACTCGGCCTGGATCCCGGGGATGGCAAAGCCGAAGGTCTGGCGGCCGGTGTAGAAAAACAGATAACAAAACATCGCCGCCAGCAGCATGCGCCACTGGGCTACGCGAAACGATGAGGTACGGACGGCAGGAACAGGCAGCACGTGTGCACGATTCATGATGTTTTCCTTATTGTTATTCGCCCCGGCGACCGCAGCCGCCGGGGGGCACTCTTGATAGGTGCAACAGGAAACGACCGAATTACGATGAGTCTAGGCCGCTTGCGCGCCGATGAAATTCTTGCCGCGTGCGCCTTGCAGGGCGAAGCGGATCATCGCCTCGGCCTCGGTGGCATTCACGCCGTAGTCGGCAAATTCGGTCTTCACGTCCAGGCTGTGGAGGAAGTCGCGCAACTGCGCCTGGGCCTGCTGCAGGTCGGTGCCGAATACCCGTTGCAGGGTGCGGTCCCGCGCGGCGTCGTGCCCCCATGCCAGGCCCAGTACCAGCGGCAAAGTGAAGGAACAGGCGATGCCATGGGGCAGGCCGTGGTGCAGAGTCATCTCATAAGAGATGGAGTGGGCGAGGGCGGTCTTGGTGTTGGAAAAAGCCAGGCCGGCTTTCAGCGCCGCCAAGGCCATGCGCGAGCGCAATTCCTGGTTGCCGAGGTCACGCCGCAAGCGCGGCAGGCATTCCAGGATGTCTTCGATGGCGGAGATGGCGAAGGTGTCGGAGACCGGGTTGGCGTTGACGTTCCAGATCGATTCCAGCGCATGGGACAAGGCATCCAGCCCGGTGGACACCGTGACCCCGGCCGGCACCGTCAGCATCAACTGCGGGTCGATGATCGCCACTGTCGGCCAGGTGCAGTCCAGGTGCAGCGAATACTTCTTGAGGCTGGCGGAGTCCCAGATCGTCGCCCATGGCGTGACTTCGCTGCCGGTGCCGGCGGTGGTCGGTGCGGCAATCAACAGCTTGTGGCGGGCCGGCGCGAAAGGTTTGCCGGTGGCCAGCAACGCCAGCAGCTCGTCGAAATCCCCGGAATCTGTGCCGACGATCAAGGCCTTTGCCGTATCAATTGCACTGCCACCGCCGACGGCGACCACCACCTGGCAATCACCGGCCTGCAGCCAGAAACGCTCGTAGGTGTCGCGCAGTTGGGCCACGTCGGGGTTGGGCTGTACGTTTTCGATCACGTACACCAGGCGCTCACCCAGCAGGTCCTGGATGCGGTCTACCAGACCGAGCCCGCGGGCTTCGGGAAAGGTCACGAGGGCGACGCTCTGGCCTTCGGTAAGAGCGGCGAGTTCTTGCAGGCAGCCCCAGCCGAAGCGGGTGTCTACCGGGTTGTGGAAGCGGGCAGTCATGGCGGGTTCCTGGTTTTTGTTATTGGAAGTGCCGCCATAGTCGGGGAGGGTGAGGTGGACCTCAAATCGATAGATTGGGGGGATGGATTGGCTGGGCCGATAGTACAGCCCAACCGCCAGGTGACTTCAGCGCACGTTCCGGAACAACATCAATCGCGCACTCTCATGCAGGCCACGGGTCAGCCCCTGCAACCGCTCAAACTCCTCGGGATACTGCTGAGCCACATCGTCCCTCGGCGTTTGCGACGCCAGGTCATGCAGGGTCGGCGAGCTGCCGTCGTGCTCCATTTGCAGCAGGAAGTCCTTGGTCACGCCGCCGATCAGCGGGAACGTGCCCTCGCGCAATACCAGCGGCACCACGCGCTCGCCTTCCGGCGCAGGTTGCTGGATATCCCGGCCCATCGCGCCATTGCGGAACGGTATGCCCGCCATGCCGGCCACGGTCGGCAGCAGGTCCGCCAGGCCGACGGCTTCTTCGATCACCCGGGGTTGCAGGCCGGGCGCGTGGATCATCATCGGCACGTTGTTGCTTTCCAGCCCAAGCTGCTCGAATGCCGGCGCCATGTGCGGAATCTGGCTGATTCGGGTGTTGTGGTCGCCGAAAAACACGAAGATGGTGTTGTCGTAGTAACCGCCAGCCTTGGCGATTTCCATCAGGCGGCCAATGTTGAAGTCCAGCAGGCGCACGGCGTTGTATTGCTCGACGCTGCGGCTGCCTGCGGCCTGGACTTGTTCCACGGTGAGGTCATGCACCTTGAAGCCATCGTTGGTCCTGGGGATGGTGAACGGGCGGTGATTGCCGGAGGTTTGCAGGTAGGCGAAGAACGGTTGGTCCTTGGGGATGGCCCGCAGCAGTTCGTCGCCTTCCTTGAACAGGTCCAGATCCGAAACGCCCCACACGTCCACCCGTGGCGAGCGCCAGTGGCTTTCGTCATACAGCTTCACGCCGTCGATGCTCTGGCGGATCAAGGCGTTGATATTCGCCCAGCCGGCATTGCCGCCGATCATGTAGAGCTTCTGGTAGTCCTCGAACGCATTGATCAAGGTGTGTTGCCGGGTGATCAGCGGGTTGCGGGTTGCCGTCTCCTGGCGGGTAACGTCGGGCACGCCGGTGATGCTCGCCCACACGGTTTTGGCGGTGCCGGTGACGGGCACGTAGAAGTGTTTGAAGAACCAGCTTTCCTTCGCCAGCTTGTCGAGGTTCGGCGTGGGGTTCAGCGGGTTGCCATAGGCGCCCACGGCGCTGGTGCCGAGGGACTCGAGCATCACGAAGATCACGTTCGGCGGGCGCTCGCCCTTGAGCCGATAAGGCTGCACGGCTTGTTCACGGGCGAAGTTCAACTGCTCGGGGTCGGGCTGGCTGACCCCCAGATAATTCGCGACTTGCGGGTAATGCTCTCGCACCCGCGCCTCATCGAATTGCGACTGGCCGACCTTGAGGGTGTCGTACAGAAACAGCACCGGGTTGAGGCCCACGGCGGCGATCTGGTTGTTGCCGGAAAAGAACGCGTCGCTCCAGCGCAGGGGCACGGGATTTTCGATATTGAGGTTGGCGACGCGGCCGAGCAGGGCCAGCAATACCGCGATCACGCCGACGGTGGCCACGGATGCGATGGCCAGCTTGCCAATGGGTTTGCGTTCGCCATCCAGGGTGATGCGTTCAAGGCGAACCAGAGCGTAGGTCCACAGGCCGACGGCGGTAAGCCAACTCAAGGTTATCCACAGCACCGGGTAGGTTTCCCACACCATCTGTTGTGAAATCTGTGCGTCTTCCAGGTAACGCAGCACCGTGGCGTTGATGCGCACACCGAGGTAGGCGTAGTGGCCGAAGTCGATGATGTACACCAGCCCGACGATGGCCAGCGCCAGCAGCAGATAACCCCGTGCCAGCCAGCGCAGGGCGGGGACAGTCACCAGGTTCCAGCGTGGCAGCCAGGCGAGCAGTGCCAGGGGCAACAGGATCAGCACCGCCAGGCGCAGGTCGAAACGCAGGCCGATGCCCACGGTTTCCAGCAGTGCGGGCTCCCTCAGGTCGACCCCGGAAAATCCCCATACAAACACCAGCCGCAGTGCCGCCAGCAACGCAAATACCAAACCGATCGCGCCCACGCCGTAGCGCAGGCGGCGCGAGTGCAACCATCCCATCATTGACCTCTGTGCAATTTTAAAAGAGGGCGCCAGGCAGCCATCGCCAGCATCCACAACCCGGCCACCAGGCAGTAGCCCGTCAGCAGTGGGTCGATCAGATAGTCCCAGTAGTTTTCCGAGGCCTTGAGCCGCAGCGCGAACGCCAGGGTGCCCGCCGCGAGCATCCACACCGCCAGCGTATTACGCAGCCAGAGCATCAACAGTGCTGCCGCGCCTATCAGCACGATCATCGGCCGAGGGTTGAAACCCCAGCGGTAGGGGTCGAAGTACGTCAGGCCCATCGTTGCCGGGTACAGCACCAGGCTCAGGATGCCAAACAGCAGCAGCACCTGGACCTTCAGCGGGCGCTGGAGCGGCTGCACCACACCCAACCGGCACAGGCTGACCCACGCCAGCAACACCAGGGTGCTGATGGCCAGGTCATCGGTGAAGCTGCGCACATAGGCCGCCAACGGCAGTTCGTTGACCGGGATAAAACTCACCACCACCAACACCGGCAGCAGCCACGGCCGCCAGGGCGTCGTGACGCGCAACAGGCTCAGCAGCACAAAACCCAACAGCACAAAACTCAAATGCGCTTGCCATACATAAACCATCACAGGCGCTCCGACAGCCAGGCTTCGTTGAAGCTGACATGTTTGATAAAGGTGTTATTCCACGAGTACACCAGGTGGTACATGCCGTCCGGGCTGCGGCTGAAGTACGGGTACTCGTATTCGAAATCGCAGCCACGGGGCTTGCACACCCGGTAATCCAGGTTGCTGAGGAAACGTTGCTCCAGCGGCAGGCGCAGGGCACCGCTGGAGGCGCGGAAGCCTTCGCCGATGATTTCCTTGTAGGCCGCAGGGGAGAACGGTTGGCCCAAGGGATCGGGGGATTGATCCAGTTCCACCACGGTGCGCCACTGATTGAGCTTGGCATCGGTGCCGTACAGGCTGAGCTTGAAGCGGCCGTCCTGCAGGTCGTTGAGGGCCACGAGCAAACCGTCGCCTTCAGTGCTGACGGCTGCCAGCGAGGAGTTGGGATTGGACGGTTCCAATGGGTAAGGCTCGCTCCAGGTTTGGCCGGCGTCTTCGGTGCGACTGGCGAGGACTCGGTGATGGGTTTCGCCGGCGTAACGCAACATGGCGATGGCGCGTTGGCCGTCCTGCGGGACGATGGTCGGCTGCAGCGAGTTCTTCCCACGGCTGATACGGAATTTGTCGACCACCGCACCGTCGGGGCTCAAGTACAGGTACTCGGCGAATTTGCCCATGAACTCGTGGTACACCGGCAGGCCGATGGAACCGTCAGCGTGGAATACCGGTGCGGCGCGCACCAGCGTGCTGATATTGAAGAATGGCGAGGTGATCAGTTGCCGAGGGGCCGACCAGTTCGTCCCCAGGTCATCCGAGACCATCACGTTGATCGCGCTGGTAGCCCAGCCGCCTACCGACACCGAAACGTAGAACATCCACAGGCGATTGTCCGGTGCCAGGGCGATCACCGGGTTGCCCAGCTTGCGGATGTAGCGGTGCGTGCCGTCGCGGGTGCTTTCGCGGGTGGCCAATACTTGCTCCGGGCCCCACTCGGCGCTTTTCGCGTCAAAGCGGGCGGTGCGCACCTGCACATCGGCGGCGCCCTCGCGGGACCCGGCAAACCACACGGCCATCAGGTCGCCGCCGGGCAGGGCGGTGACCGAGGAGGAATGCACAAAGTCATTGAGCTGCGAGGAGACAAAGCGGCTGCTGTATTGCGGGGCGGCCGCTGTTGGCGAGCTGTCCTTGGGGCCTTGGGCAAACGGCGCCAATACGTGGGGCGGATGACTTTGCCAGGCGGCGAAAAACACCACCAGCAGACTGCAGATCATTAAAAGCGGGCGCATAGAGAACCTGTCGGGAAAAAGGATTACTGCGCACGGTCATCCGGCAGGCGCCTCCTGCGGCCGGTGAGCATGGATAACGGCAGGTTGTCCCGCACCTGGATACTTTCAAACAACGCCGCCAGCACATGCACGCCTACCAGGCCGGCCAGTACATTGGCGGCAGTTTCGTGCAACAGCAGCGGCCAATCGGCGCCCCACAGGGCGTCGACTTCCTGCATCAAAAAGCCACTGGCACCGATAGCCAGCAGCGCCAGCAACATCAGAATCATCACCAGCGCGCCAATGGGCGAATGGCCCAGGCGGTGCTGCGGCCGGCGGTTGAGCAGTGAACGCACATGGCCCATGAGCCGTTCCGGCGTTGGCCAGAAGTCCGCCCAGCGCGCGCTGCGCGGACCGACAAATCCCCACACCAACCGCACCAGCAACCAGGCCATGGCGTAATAGCCCAGCCATACGTGCCAGTCGTCGCCTGCTTCGTTGAAGAAGTAATTGGCCACAAAGACGCCGGCGATGGAGAGGTGAAACACCCTCACCACCGGGTCCCAGAGGCGCAGGGAGGTTGCTGGCATCAGCCCTTGATCTCTGTCTTCACGGCCTTGCCGGTGACTGGATCGTGGTAGATCTCGACCTTGCGCTTGTCCTTGTCAAAGCCATAGATCTCGTAGCAGTTGCCGTCAGTAACCTTGAACTTGCTGATCTCGTAGCCCTGGGCCTTGAGTTGCTCCTGAAAGGCCTTCTGGTCCTGCCATTGCGAGCGCTCGGCAGTGGTGCATTGCGGGCCGGCGAAGGCCATGGGGCTGGCGATAATCAGCGACAGCAAGAGAATTTTGCGCATGGAAGCACTCTCAGCAGATGTGGGAGATTTCACTGTGCAAAACCAACCTTAGCGAAAGCTTAGTTGGCAACGGCCCGTAACATCTTTCCCGAAATAGCCTCGACGGTTACACGGCATCATGCCGCCGGTTACTCCAGAGAATCAGTTATGCGCCTGCTCCTTGTCGAAGATGATCGTGCCCTTGGCCAAGGGATCCGCGTGGCCCTGGGCGCCGAAGGCTACACCCTGGACTGGTTGCAGGATGGCGTCAGCGCCTTGCACGCGTTGCGCACCGAAAGCTTCGACCTGCTGCTGCTCGACCTCGGCCTGCCGCGCCTTGACGGCCTCACACTCCTGCAAACCCTGCGCGCCGAGCAATACGACCTGCCGGTGCTGATCCTTACCGCCCGCGACGGCACCGCCGAGCGCATCGCCGGCCTGGACGCCGGCGCCGACGACTACCTGGTCAAACCCTTCGACGTCGAAGAGTTCAAGGCCCGTGTGCGCGCCCTGTTGCGCCGCAGCCAGGGCCGCGCGCAACCATTGCTGGAACATGCGGGCGTGAGCCTGGACCCGGTGACCCAACAGGTCAGTTATCAAGGCGAGGACGTTGTGGTCACGCCGATGGAATACCAACTGCTGCACCAACTGATGGTGCGCCCCGGCAAAGTCGTCACCCGCGAGCGGTTGTCCCGCGCGCTGTACGGCTGGCAGGACCGCGTCGAAAGCAACACCCTCGAAGTCCTTATCCACAACCTGCGCAAAAAACTCTCCACCGAACTGATCCGCACCGTGCGTGGCGTGGGCTACATGGTGGAACTCAAACCATGAATTCGGTCCGCGCGCGCATCCTCATTCCGGTACTGGTGCTGATCCTGCTGGGTGATGGCCTGATCAGTTGGCTCGTGCTGCGGGACAGCCACCACGAAATCGAAGAAGTCTACGACGCCCAACTCGCCCAAAGCGCCCGTTTGCTGCAAGGCGTACTGCGCCAGCGCGATCCCGGCGATGCCGACTGGGACCGCCTCTACCAGGCTTTCGATCAAGCCATGAGCCGTGTCGGCGAAGACGGCGCCGCGCACCCCTACGAAACCCGCCTGACCTTCCAGGTATGGCGCGCCGACGGCCAACTGCTGGTGCGCTCCACCGACGCGCCGATCCTCAACGCACCGCCCACCACCCTCGGGCCTCACGACCTGATGGAAAACGGCAATGACTGGTGCGCGTTCATGCTCGCCGACATGCAACAAGGCCTGCTGATCTGGGTGGGCGAGCGCGACGACATTCGCCAGGACGTGATCCAGCGCATCATCCGCCACACCCTCTGGCCCATCCTGATTGGCGTGCCGCTGCTGGCGTTGTTGATCTGGCTGACCATCGGCTGGGGCCTCAAGCCCCTGCGCGCCATGGCCCAGGCCATTCGCGGGCGGGACAGCAATACGTTGCGACCGCTGCAACTTGAACCGTTGCCGGCGGACCTGGAACCGATGCAAACCGCGCTGAACCGCCTGCTGGTGCAGGTGGATGACCTGCTGGAGCGGGAGCGTCGGTTTATCGCGGACGCGGCGCATGAGTTGCGTACGCCGTTGGCGATATTGCGCATTCATGCGCAGAACGCCCAGAGCGCGGAAACCGAGGAGCAGCGGCGAGAGGCGTTGGACTTCCTGGTGAATGGCGTGGACCGGGCGACGCGTATTGGCAGCCAACTGCTGACCATGGCGCGCATCGAGCCGCAGTTGAACAACACCGTACGAGTGCGTGTGCCGTTGACGGAGTTGGTGCGCGAAGAACTTGCGGAACTGACGCCCCTGGCGATGGAGAGAGGCGTTGAGTTGGTGCTGGAAGGGGATGAGGAATGCTGGATTGAAACGGACCCCGTGGCGTTGGCGATTGCGCTGCAGAACCTGGTGACCAATGCGCTGAACTTCTCGCCGGCGGGGAGTGAGGTGAGGGTGGTGGTGCGGGAGGAGGATTCGGGCGTGGTGCAGCTGTGTGTGGAGGATGCGGGGCCGGGGATTGATGAAGGGGAGATTGGGCGGTTGTTCGAGCGGTTTTATAGCCGCGGGAATGCAAATGGGGCGGGGTTGGGGTTGGCGATTGTGCAGATGATCGTGGGGAAAATCGGGGGGCGGTTGGAGTTGTATAACCGGGAGGTGGGTGGGTTGTGTGCGCGGTTGAGTTTTAGCGCCTGCTTGCTGAAATCGGTGGGAATACCACACCGTTGAAGGTGTGGGTGCAGCAGTCGCAAAACGGCTTCATGAACGCGGGTGTCAGTTGTGGGTTAACTTTTTGCAGTAGACCAGTCTCGTCGACGTATAAGCCGCTGTAATAGGTAGACTCGTCCGTTCGGACGTATTCGCTTTTTTCGCTTTCATGTAGAGCCACCATCCAGAACACAGGATCCGGGCGGTCCAAGCGGGAGTTGGCTTCGCTGAAAATCGCATCCCATTGGTGGCCGACCTTGGACAGAAGAAACCGGAATAGTGGCGTGTAATCGAAGCCGTGCCGGTGATGGCTGTGCATCGAACCGCGGCTCAGCATGGAGTTCTTTTCGCTTTTGCTATGGCGTTGTTGCCTATAGGTGCGGCAACTTCCGTGACGCACGTTGTGCGTCCGGGTATTGACTGAACGGTAGAGAGGGGGCTTTTTCATTGGAGTCCTTTATGGTTTTTTGGAGGATTGTGGCGGCCATGTGCCTTGGTAGCTGAAAGAGATTTGGTAATCGAAGTTCACGGGTTCAATTACGTGCTGGAAATGCGGTTGGATAGTCGCTATCCAGCTTGGGCGAACGTTGAACACGTCCGCATATATCGCCGTTTCTTGACTCAACCCTAGCGTTTCAAAAAAGCTCTCCGCGTCATCAACATCTGCCGAGTATTCATCTGCCTTCACGTAATTGCTTTGCTTGTCGTACCAACGCAATCTGACTTTCATAACCATGATGTGTTTTCCACTTTATCTGTATATGCGGCGTTCGGGTTTTGCTCGACCTCGGCGCTCACCGGTGTAGGGATCGAATGCGCCTAGGTGGGCAAGGTCACTGTTTCGATAGACTTCTAATTCGCCTTTCTTGGAATCCCACTCAAATATTTTCCTCCCTTTGGCGTCTATCCAGCGTTCGCGTAAGCCGCTACCGCCTTTCCTCGGTGTCACGGGTCTTTGGTCTATCAGACCTGGAAAGCCTGTTATGTCTGCAGCGTTGGGGGCCGGGAAATAATCATGGTCCGGTTTTTTAAGCCCCTTTCGTGGTTCGTTAACCACCACATACAGCGGCCGAACCCCCGACTCCACCGGAAACACCAGAATAAAATCCCGATACTCCGGCGGATAAATCGGATTCACCAGAATCTGCTTTGCAGCCTCCGTCGGCGGATAAATCCACATCACCGGTGCTTGCGGTGCAGCCTCCAATGCCGGAATGCCAAGGGTGTCGCCAGGATCAATGGCCGGCGTCCAAATAAGCTCCACACCCTCGCCAAGATCCGCCACGAACTGACTGTCACGACTCTGAAACTGCACCACATCGATCATCTGCCAGTCGGTATTTTTACCGGTGTAAAACCCATATCCCTTCAGCGTCCCATCGGCGCGTTGCTCGATATGCAACCGCATCCGCGAACGGGCTTTTTGCAGGTGACGAAGCTGCTCTTCGCTATAGAGCGCACTGTCGCCAAGCTCCGACGGCCAGGCCAGCGCCACCAGCCCTGCAAGCAACCCCCCAGCGGCGGCACCGACCGCCGCAGCCGCGGACTCCAACGCGGATGTACGCAGCACAAGCTGGCCAAGCCCAACGGGTAGGGGACTACCGCTGATTTTCCTGAGGGATACGCCGCCTTGGCTGTCCACTTCCCGTCCGCCTAACAGCGTGAAGTGACCGTAATCCTTGATCAGCTCAAGCGGCACATAACCGGTGGGGTTGTTGTAGTTGATGATCCCGTCGGGCAGTTGGCACGACTTGGCGAATACCAGGCCTGGAATCCTTGCAGGTTCAGGCGATGGCGCAGAAGGTGCTTCGTACAAATCAATGAACGGTGAATACGGAATCTGCTTAGGCTGCGGCGTCAGGATTCGCCGCTTCAGCTGCTCTTCTTCGGTAATTGGATACGCGCGCTCTGTCATGACGACTCACTTCCCTGTGCAAGGAAGCGAGCCTATGAGAGCGGAGAAGAACCTGAAATTCTCGTTGTTCAATGGGAGGTGTGGGAAAAGTCACTTTAGCAATCGCTACATTGATTCAAGCACGCTTACTCTGCCTGAGAGCGCTGTATCTGCGCGCCCAACTGCGCGGCTTTATTACGTAACCCGTCCAACCGGTCGTTCAACTCCTTGTATCCAGGCTTCCAGGAAAAAACGCCGCCTTCGCTGCTTTGTCCAAGAACGAGGTCATTGAACGAGCCCATTCCGCCGTATGCAGAGCGCAAATAGGTGATTCCGGAGTAATCGGATGCTTGCAATAAGGTTTTGGCCTTACGCATCCATCGGCTCCAGTGATTGTCCCCATCGCTTTCCAGCAGGATGGCAAGTTCCTCAAGCACATCGATTAGCTCTGCGGTTTTTGGGCCCATAGTGGGAAATCCTTAAAAGCGGAGTTTTCGTAACGGTTCAAAGCACATGCCTGGAAATCACCCTCGATATCTCAACAATCGACGTCTTTCCCGTGAATTCAAACTTCACTTTCCCCACCGCCGAAAAGTAAATCTCCAACTCCGAATCCAGGTCAAAGGTCCCCGAGGTTTCCACCGAATACGCGACGATATTTTTATACGGCAGGGACGTGAAATCCTTTTTGCTGCCGGTAATTCCCTGCACGTTCACGGCGATGATGCGCTTGGTGGTGAACACCACCCCATCGCGCATGGCCTTGTAGGAATCGATGACCTGCTCATCATCCAGCAGCAATGACGAAACGCGCTCGGCGTATTCGTTGTTCTGCTTGAGCTTGAAGAAGCCTTTGTTGTTGAAGTCGATCATGTGCCTTTCCTTGGGTGAGTGGTGCAGCAGACGCCGGTACCGGTGTATGACGTTTTGCTCGCGGATCTGTATCTAACGGCGTTCCTTTTATCGACCTACCATGGCGCCAACAACCCGCCGGCCATTACAAGGTTTTACGTCGTCAAGGAGCCACACCATGCCCGAACTCTCCAGCGTGCTCGCCTACGGCCTGATCTCGCTCGGCATGGTGCTGACGCCCGGCCCGAACATGATTTACCTCATTTCGCGGTCGATCTGCCAGGGGCGAGTGGCCGGGCTGATTTCCCTGGGCGGCGTTGCGATGGGTTTTGTCGTCTATATGTTCTGCGCGGCATTGGGTATCACCGCGTTGGTGATGGCGGTTCCCTATGCCTACGACGCGCTGCGGCTCGGCGGGGCGCTGTATCTGGTTTACCTGGCCTGGCAGGCGGTGAAGCCGGGTGGCCGGTCGCCCTTCCAGGTGCGGGACTTGCCCAAGGACAGCCCGCGCAAGCTGTTCATGATGGGCTTTGTCACCAACCTGCTGAATCCCAAAGTGGCAGTGATGTATCTGTCGTTGCTGCCCCAGTTTATCGACCCCAACGGGCACGCCAGTGTGCTGTCGCAATCCCTGGTACTGGGCTTTACGCAGATCATGATCAGCGTGAGCGTCAACGGGCTGATCGCTCTGATGGCGGGCTCGATCGCGGGGTTCTTCATCCGCAAACCGGTCTGGCAAACCGTACAGCGCTGGTTGATGGGCTCGGTACTGATGGGCCTGGCTGTACGCATGGCGGTCGAAGGCAGGCGTTAAAGGATCGCCTTCAGGTAATCCTTGAGTGCGTTGAGCGGGGCATTGAGTTCTTCGAGTGTCGTCGCTTGGCGCGCATCCACCGCAAGCCGTTGCAGCTCGCGGCCCATCACGGTGTGTGCACCGCCCAGGGATTCGAGGGCCAATGCCAGGCACTCGTCGATCTTATGCTGGATGGCATTGATATCGCCCTTGCGCACCAGCAAGCCAAACACCTCCCGCTCATAGCCGTCCATGACCAGGTCGTCCCGCAGAATCGGGCTCGCGTCTTCGGTCTCATGCACCAGCTTGAGCGCAAAAAGTGCTACAGCTTCCAGCGTCTGTTCCATGGCCAAGGTTCCTCTTTTCTCGCGTTCGCCCGCCCATCATCACTTTCCTGCAGGCGAAAAAAAAGACCTTGAATTTCAAGGTCTTTTTTTAAGATGGTGCCCCGAGGGAGACTCGAACTCCCACTCCTTTCGAAAACGGATTTTGAATCCGCCGCGTCTACCAATTCCGCCATCAGGGCTCAATGGCGGCGAAGTATAGAGATGAGATTACCGTTGGTCAATCACGTTTCATGGTCAATTTTCACTATTTCCGCTAGACTTCCCGGCCCTGCTAGACGAACCCCATCATGCGCGTTGCTGACTTTACTTTTGAGCTCCCTGATTCGCTGATCGCTCGCCATCCTTTGGCCGAGCGTCGCGCCAGTCGACTGCTGACCCTGGACGGGGTCAGCGGTGCCCTCGCACACCGTCAATTCACTGATTTGCTTGAGCATTTACGCCCAGGCGACTTGATGGTTTTCAACAATACCCGGGTGATTCCGGCTCGCCTTTTTGGCCAGAAAGCATCCGGCGGCAAGCTGGAAATTCTGGTGGAGCGGGTGCTGGACAGCCATCGCGTGCTGGCCCATGTGCGCTCCAGCAAGTCGCCGAAACCGGGTTCGAAGATCCTTATCGATGGCGGTGGCGAAGCAGAAATGCTGGCCCGTCATGATGCGTTGTTCGAGCTTGGGTTTGCCGAGGAAGTGTTGCCGCTGCTGGAACGCGTCGGCCATATGCCGTTGCCTCCTTATATAGACCGCCCGGATGAAGACTCGGACCGCGAGCGTTATCAGACGGTGTATTCCCAGCGACTGGGCGCGGTGGCTGCACCGACGGCGGGGCTGCATTTCGACCAGCCGCTGCTGGATGCGATTGCCGCCAAAGGCGTTGAAACGGCCTATGTGACCCTGCACGTGGGGGCCGGCACGTTTCAGCCGGTGCGTGTGGATAACATCGAAGACCACCATATGCACAGCGAGTGGCTGGAAGTCAGTCAGGACGTCGTGGATGCGGTTGAAGCGTGCAAGGCGCGCGGCGGGCGGGTGGTGGCGGTCGGTACGACCAGCGTGCGCTCGCTGGAAAGCGCGGCGCGCGATGGCGTGCTCAAGCCGTTCAGTGGCGACACAGACATCTTTATCTACCCGGGCCGGCCGTTTTATGTGGTCGATGCTCTGGTGACCAATTTCCATTTGCCGGAATCCACGCTGTTGATGCTGGTGTCGGCATTTGCCGGTTATCCCGAGACCATGGCCGCGTATCAAGCCGCCATCGATAACGGATACCGTTTTTTCAGCTACGGTGATGCGATGTTTATCACCCGTAATCCGGCGCCGCGCGGCCCAGAGGAACAATCATGAGTCGTATGTCGTTTGAATTGCTGGCCACGGATGGTAAAGCTCGCCGCGGCCGTTTGACTTTCCCTCGCGGTACCGTCGAGACCCCGGCCTTTATGCCGGTCGGTACCTACGGCACGGTAAAAGGCATGCTGCCGCGTGACATCGTCGCCACGGGCGCCGAGATCATCCTCGGCAACACCTTCCACCTGTGGCTGCGCCCGGGCACCGAAGTGATCAAGAAGCATGGCGACCTGCATGACTTCATGAAGTGGCAAGGCCCGATCCTCACTGACTCCGGTGGTTTCCAGGTGTTCAGCCTGGGCGCCATGCGCAAGATCAAGGAGGAGGGCGTGACCTTCGCCTCCCCGGTGGACGGCGCCAAAGTGTTCATGGGCCCGGAAGAGTCGATGCAGGTGCAACGTGACCTGGGCTCCGACATCGTGATGATTTTCGACGAGTGCACGCCGTACCCGGCCGATGAAGACGTCGCGCGGATTTCCATGGAACTGTCGTTGCGTTGGGCCCAGCGCTCGAAAAACGCCCATGGCGATAACACCGCTGCCCTGTTCGGTATTGTGCAGGGCGGCATGCATGAAAGCTTGCGCAAGCGCTCGCTCGAAGGCCTGGACAAGATCGGCTTCGACGGCCTGGCCATCGGCGGCCTGTCAGTGGGCGAGCCCAAGCACGAGATGATCAAGGTGCTGGATTACCTGCCGGGCCTGATGCCGGCTGACAAACCTCGTTACCTTATGGGCGTTGGCAAACCGGAGGATCTCGTAGAGGGTGTGCGCCGCGGTGTGGACATGTTCGATTGCGTGATGCCAACCCGTAATGCCCGCAATGGGCATCTGTTCATCGATACAGGCGTGCTGAAGATCCGTAACGCGTTCCATCGCCATGATGAATCGCCGCTGGATCCTACCTGTGACTGCTACACCTGCCAGAACTTCTCGCGCGCTTATCTGCACCATCTGGACAAGTGTGGGGAAATGCTGGGTAGCATGTTGAATACCATCCACAATTTGCGTCACTACCAAGTCCTGATGGCTGGTTTGCGCGAGGCTATTCAACAGGGTACATTGGCCGCCTTCGTCGATGCCTTCTATGCCAAGCGCGGGCTGCCTGTGCCGCCCTTGGACTGAGTTTTCCGACCCTAAGATTCACTATTTGCAACTGGAGTGCTAAATGAGCTTTTTTATCTCTAATGCCATGGCTGATGCCGCTGCACCGGCCGCTGCCGGTCCTATGGGCGGTGGTTTTGAGTGGATTTTCCTGGTCGGCTTCCTGGTCATCTTCTACCTGATGATCTGGCGTCCACAGGCCAAGCGCGCCAAAGAGCAGAAGAACCTGCTGGGCAGCTTGCAGAAAGGCGACGAAGTCGTGACCACTGGCGGCATCGCCGGCAAGATCACTAAAGTGTCCGACGCTTTCGTGGTTCTGGAAGTCTCCGACACCGTAGAAATGAAGTTCCAGAAGGGCGCCATCGCTGCCACGCTGCCAAAAGGCACGCTCAAAGCGATCTAAGTAACAACCTTTACCAATCGACGGGGCGCGCAAGGCGCCCCGCGTTATAAGCGGGCGGCGTGATGCTGAACAAATACCCTCTGTGGAAATACGTACTGATCCTGGCGGTGCTGGCGATCGGTTTTATTTATTCCGCTCCCAATCTCTATCCTGATGACCCGGCTATCCAGATCACTGGCGCCAGCACTGCGCTGCAGGTCAATCAGGCTGATCTGGACCGTGCGAGCAAAGCGCTCACCGACGCGGGTATCCAGGTTAAAGCGGCAAGTTTGGCTGCTGATGCGAAGGGCGGCTTGTTGCGCCTGACCAAGCAAGAAGACCAATTGCCGGCAAAAGACGTTGTGCGCAAGGTCATGGGTGATGACTACGTCGTCGCACTGAACCTGGCACAGACCACGCCAAAATGGCTGCGCGCGATCGGCGCACACCCGATGAAGCTGGGTCTGGACTTGTCCGGTGGTGTGCACTTCCTGCTGGAAGTGGACATGGACAAGGCCCTCGACGCTCGCCTGAAAGTCTACGAAGGCGATGTGAAGAGCCTGCTGCGTAAAGAGCGCCTGCGTTATCGCAGCCTGCCGCAGCTCAACGGTGCCATCCAGCTGGGCTTTGCTGACGAAGCAACCCGCGAACAGGCCCGTGCGCTGATCCGCAAGAACTTCAACGATTTCGACATTGTTCCGGCCGACCTCAATGGTCAGGCGGTACTGCGTCTGGCGATGACCCCGGCCAAGCTGGCGGAAATCCGTGAATACTCGATCAAGCAGAACTTGACCACGGTACGTAACCGCGTCAACGAGCTGGGTGTGGCCGAGCCGATCGTTCAGCGCCAGGGTGCCAACCGCATCGTGGTTGAACTGCCGGGCGTGCAGGACACCGCTGAAGCCAAGCGTATCCTGGGTAAAACAGCCAACCTGGAATTCCGCCTGGCGGCTGAGCCGGGTGCTACCCGTGCTACTGCAGAAGAGTTCGAGTTCCGTGAAGGCAATCGTCCACCTGCACTGATCGAGCGTGGCTTGATCATTACGGGTGACCAGGTGACCGACGCCAAGGCTGGTTTCGGCGAGCACGGTACGCCTGAAGTGAACATCCGCCTGGATGGCCACGGCGGCGAACTGATGAGCCGCGCAACCCGCAGCAACGTCGGTCGCAGCATGGCGGTGATCTTCATCGAGCAGCGTCCTGTCACCACCTACACCAAGCAAGTGGTCGACGGCGTCGAGAAAGACGTACCGGTACAGACCTTTAAAGAAGAGAAGAAGATCATCAGCCTGGCGACCATCCAGTCGCCGCTGGGTGCTCAATTCCGCATCACCGGCCTGAACGGCCAGGGTGAGTCATCCGAACTGGCGCTGCTGCTGCGTGCCGGTGGCCTGGCCGCCCCGATGTACTTCGCTGAAGAACGTACCATCGGCCCGAGCCTGGGTGCTGACAACATCACCAAGGGTATCGACGCTGCACTGTGGGGCATGCTGTTCGTCTCCCTGTTCATCATCGCCATCTATCGCTTCTTCGGCGTCATCGCCACCGTCGCGCTGGCGGGCAACATGGTGATGCTGCTGGCCCTGATGTCGCTGCTGGGTGCAACGCTGACCCTGCCAGGTATCGCCGGTATCGTACTCACCATGGGTATGGCGGTTGACGCCAACGTACTGATCTTCTCGCGGATTCGTGAAGAGATTGCTGCGGGCATGACCGTGCAACGGGCAATCAACGAAGGCTTCGGCCGGGCATTTACTGCAATTCTCGACTCCAACCTGACCACCCTGTTGGTCGGCGGGATTCTCTTTGCCATGGGCACCGGCCCGGTCAAAGGTTTTGCGGTGACCATGTCCCTCGGTATCTTTACCTCGATGTTCACGGCCATCATGGTGACCCGCGCAATGGTCAACCTGATCTTTGGCGGACGTGACTTCAAGAAGTTGTGGATTTAAGGGGCTGCCATGTTACGTACAATCAACTTCATGGGCGTTCGCAACGTTGCGTTCGGCTTCACCATGCTCCTTACCGTTCTGGCGTTGTTCAGCTGGTTCCATAAGGGCCTGAACTACGGTCTGGACTTCACCGGCGGTACGCTCATCGAGCTGACCTACGAGAAGCCGGCCGACGTTAGCCTGGTGCGCAACGAGCTGGTCAAGGCCGGCTATCACGAAGCCATCGTCCAGAGCTTTGGTGCAACCACTGACCTGCTGGTGCGTATGCCGGGCGAAGACCCACAACTGGGTCACCAGGTAGCCGAGGCCTTGCAGAAGGTCGGCGGCGACAACCCGGCGTCGGTCAAGCGCGTCGAGTTCGTGGGCCCGCAGGTAGGTGAAGAACTGCGTGACCAAGGCGGCCTCGGCATGCTGATGGCGCTGGTCGGCATCATGATCTACCTGGCTTTCCGCTTTCAGTGGAAGTTCGGTGTCGGCGCCATTGTGTCGCTGATCCACGACGTGATCGTGACCGTGGGTATCCTGGCCTACTTCCAGATCACCTTCGATCTGACGGTATTGGCGGCGGTGCTGGCAATCATTGGCTACTCCCTCAACGACACCATCGTGGTATTCGACCGGGTTCGTGAGAACTTCCGGGTGCTGCGCAAGGCGACGTTGATCGAGAACATCAACATCTCCACCACCCAGACCCTGCTGCGCACCATGGCGACTT
Organism: Pseudomonas sp. F8002; assembly: GCF_013385495.1. Taxonomy (NCBI): domain Bacteria; kingdom Pseudomonadati; phylum Pseudomonadota; class Gammaproteobacteria; order Pseudomonadales; family Pseudomonadaceae; genus Pseudomonas; species Pseudomonas sp. F8002. The sequence goes on from NZ_JACAPW010000017.1 coordinate 118,908, forward strand.
CGATCTCCACCTTGCTGGCGATTGCCGCACTGATGGTGTTCGGTGGCGACAACCTGTGGGGCTTCTCGCTGTCGCTGTTCATCGGCGTGCTGGCGGGTACCTACTCGTCGATCTACATCGCCAACGTGGTACTGATCTGGCTGAACCTCAACAGCGAAGACTTGATCCCTCCTGCCAGCACCGGCAAGGAGGTCGACGACCGCCCTTGATGGGTGATTGTTGATCTGCTGTTACAAATAAGGCGCGAGTATTGAACTCGCGCCTTTTTTTTTGCTCCAAGGCTGGGTATAGCGCGGATCGTTCGGTCCGTTTGTGATGGTCAGGAGGTTCACGTGAACAAGTCGTTACTGGTTGGTGCGGTATTGGGTGCTGTCGGTGTGACTGCCGGGGGTGCTGTTGCCACCTACAGCCTGGTAAAAAGCGGCCCTGAGTATGCGCAAGTGCTGGCTGTGCAGCCGGTGAAAACCCAGATTAAAACCCCGCGTGAAGTCTGCAAGGATGTTGCCGTAACCCGGCAGAAACCTGTGCAGGATCAGCATCAGATCGTCGGTACGGTGGTCGGTGCGCTGGCGGGCGGCCTGTTGGGTAATCAGGTCGGCGGCGGTAATGGCAAGAAGCTGGCCACCGTGGCCGGGGCGGTCGGTGGTGGTTACGCTGGTAACAAGGTTCAGGAAGGCATGCAGAACCGCGATACCTACACCACCACGCAAACTCGTTGTAATACCGTTAATGACATCAGCGACAAGGTTGTCGGGTACGACGTACGTTACACCCTGGACGGCAAGGAAGGCTCCGTGCGCATGGATCGTGATCCAGGCAACCAGATCCCCGTCGACAAGGAAGGGCGCCTGGTTATCGGTCAGAACCAGCCGCAGCAGTAATCCCAGGTATAAAAAAAGCACCCCGAGGGGTGCTTTTTTGTGCTCGCTCGCTTAGCGCTTCAGCGAAGCCGGCAGATGCGGCTGGATCGCCGTCAGGACTGCCTTGAAGCATTTGGTGTTGCCGGCAACCACGTGACCCTTCTCCAGGAAGTCGTGACCACCGGTGAAGTCGCTCACCAGGCCGCCCGCTTCTTGAATCAGCAGTGCGCCTGCAGCCATGTCCCACTCGGACAGGCCCGACTCCCAGAACGCATCAAAACGACCGGCAGCGACATACGCCAGGTCCAGGCTGGCTGCGCCGGCGCGACGGATGCCGGCGGTCTGGCCAACCAGGGCGCGGAACATGCCCAGGTAGTTTTCCAGGTTGTCCATCTGGTCGTCACGGAACGGGAAGCCGGTACCCAGCAGGGCGCCGTCGAGGCTGGTGCGACCGCTGACACGCAGGCGGCGACCGTTCAACTGGGCGCCACGGCCACGGCTGGCGGTGAATTCTTCCTGGCGAACCGGGTCCAGCACAACGGCGTGTTCCAGGCGGCCACGGTATTTGCAGGCAATGCTCACGGCAAAGTGCGGGATACCGCGCAGGAAGTTGGTGGTGCCATCCAGTGGGTCGATGATCCACAGGTAGTCTTCGCCTTCGCCGCTACCTTTGTGCAGGCCGGTTTCTTCACCGAGGATGCCGTGGGTAGGGTAGGCCTTGCGCAGCGCGTCGATGATTTTCTGCTCGGCGGCGCGATCCACCTCGGATACGTAATCCTTGGCGTCTTTTTCGTCGACCTTGATGGTATCCAGGCGCTCGATGGAGCGGAAGATCAATTCACTGGCGCTGCGGGCGGCGCGCAGCGCGATATTCAGCATGGGCTGCATGGATGTGTCACCTAAGGTTGTTAAAGAAAGCCGAGCATTCTAGCAGAAACTTTCTTCAGGTGAAGGACGACGTTACCTTTCATGGCATAACCTTAGGCTGTTCTGTAAGATTTGCTCCCCTTTCCCGTGTCCGAGAGCGCCTCCCTTGCTGCAAAACATCCGTGTCGTCCTCGTCAATACCAGTCATCCCGGCAATATCGGCGGCGTGGCGCGAGCCATGAAGAACATGGGGCTGACGCGCCTGGTGCTGGTGGAGCCGCGTGTGTTCCCGCACCACGAGGCCGATGCGCGCGCGTCCGGCGCCAATGACATCCTCGAAAAAGCCCAGGTCGTTGCCACTCTGGAAGACGCCCTGGTCGGCTGCAACCTGGTGCTCGGCACCAGCGCTCGCGACCGTCGCATCCCCTGGCCGCTGCTGGATCCTCGCGAATGCGGGACCAAAGTCGTGGAAGAGGCCGCCGGCGGCGCTGAAATCGCCTTGGTATTCGGCCGTGAAGACTCCGGCCTGACTAATGAAGAGCTGCAGCGATGTCATTATCACGTGCACATTCCATCAGACCCTGAGTTCAGTTCGCTGAACCTCGGGGCAGCGGTGCAGGTGTTGAGTTATGAAGTGCGCATGGCCTGGCTGGCCGCTGAAGGCCAGCCAAGCAAGGTTGAAAAGGATGAGGTTGCTTCGACCAAGAGTGGCGAACTGGCCACCATGGACGAGCTGGAGCGATTCTATGAGCACCTGGAGCAAACCCTGGTGGCCATCGAGTTCCTCGATCCGGAAAAACCGCGGCACTTGATGGCGCGCCTGCGCCGGCTATACGGACGCAGCTCGGTCAGCCGGGCAGAAATGAATATATTGCGTGGCATCCTCACGGAAACCCAGAAAGCGGCCCGTGGCGAGCTTCTTAAGCGGAAGGATTAAAAATGTTCGAGCGTTTGCGAGAAGATATCCAGAGTGTTTTCCACCGTGACCCGGCGGCGCGCAACGCCTTTGAAGTGCTGACCTGCTACCCGGGCATGCATGCGATCTGGATCCATCGCCTGTCCGGCGCCTTGTGGGGCATGGGCTGGAAATGGCTGGCGCGGCTGGTGTCGAACTTCGGCCGTTGGTTGACCGGGATTGAGATTCATCCGGGCGCCAAGGTCGGCCGCCGCTTTTTTATCGACCACGGGATGGGCATCGTTATTGGCGAGACCGCCGAGATTGGTGATGACGTGACCCTGTACCAGGGCGTGACCCTGGGTGGCACAACCTGGAACAAAGGCAAGCGCCACCCTACGCTGGAAGATGGCGTTGTAGTCGGGGCGGGCGCGAAGGTGCTCGGTCCGTTTACCGTGGGTGCGGGCGCCAAGGTCGGCTCCAATGCTGTGGTGACCAAGGCTGTACCGCCTGGCGCAACGGTTGTCGGTATTCCGGGGCGGATCATCGTCAAGCCGGAAGTGGGTGATGAGCAGGAGGCCAAGCGCAAGGCCATGGCCGAGAAGATCGGCTTCGATGCCTATGGCGTCAGCGAAGACATGCCTGACCCGGTAGCGCGTGCCATCGGTCAGTTGCTGGATCACCTGCAAGCGGTGGACGGCAAGCTGGACGGTATGTGCGGTGCCCTGAAAGACCTCGGCAGCAGCTACTGCGCCAAGGATCTGCCTGAGCTGCGCAAGGAAGACTTCGCCGAGATCAAGGACGAAAGTGCCGCCACCAAGGCTGGCTGAAGTCTCGCAATCACTGCAAAACCCATGTGGGAGCGGGCTTGCTCGCGAAAGCTGCGCGTCAGTCACCGAATATATTGACTGAATCACCGCATTCGCGAGCAAGCCCGCTCCCACATTTTGACCTTCATTAGCCCCGAATTCCCGCTTGGCCCTGTTCCCGCTGGTCCATCCCGTCCCGCCCTGCTATGATTCGCGCGCCCTTTTTACGGGTATTCCTGACTAAAGTACTAGGTCTTATAGTTGACTTAAATACTCGGGAATCGCATACTTGCTCCCATTCTGAAACACCTTGGTACTTGTCCATGAGACTGACTACAAAAGGCCGATACGCGGTGACCGCCATGCTTGACCTGGCCTTGCACGCGCAAAATGGGCCGGTGTCCCTGGCCGATATCTCCGAGCGCCAAGGCATTTCCCTGTCCTACCTCGAGCAGTTGTTCGCCAAGTTGCGCCGCAGCAATCTGGTTTCCAGCGTTCGTGGTCCAGGCGGCGGCTATCAATTGTCCCGCGAGATGCAGGGCATCCAGGTCGCCCAGGTGATCGACGCGGTGAACGAATCCGTCGATGCCACCAAATGCCAGGGCCTGGGTGATTGCCACGCAGGCGACACCTGCCTTACGCACCACTTGTGGTGTGACCTGAGCCTGCAGATCCATGAGTTTTTGAGTGGTATCAGCTTGGCTGATCTTGTGACTCGCCGTGAGGTGCAAGAAGTAGCCCAGCGTCAGGACCAGCGCCGTTGCAACACCAAGGCGCCGCGTCTGGACAAGATTGAAGCGTCCGCCGTCGAGTGACAGCCGAAGAGCTAACGGCACGCCAGCCAGCCTGATTTAGGAGAAAGTCCATGAAATTGCCGATTTACCTTGATTACTCAGCGACCACCCCGGTTGATCCGCGTGTCGCGCAAAAGATGAGCGAATGCCTGCTGGTTGACGGAAACTTCGGTAACCCGGCGTCCCGTTCCCACGTTTTCGGCTGGAAAGCCGAAGAAGCAGTGGAAAACGCTCGTCGCCAGGTCGCTGACCTAGTGAATGCCGACCCACGTGAAATCGTCTGGACCTCCGGTGCAACCGAGTCCGACAACCTGGCAATCAAGGGTGCGGCGCATTTCTACGCGACCAAAGGCAAACACCTGATCACCACCAAGATTGAGCACAAGGCTGTCCTCGACACCATGCGCCAACTGGAGCGTGAAGGTTTTGAGGTTACCTACCTCGAGCCAACCACCGACGGTATCGTGACCCCTGCGATGATCGAAGCCGCGATGCGTGAAGACACCATCCTGGTTTCCGTGATCCACGTGAACAACGAAATCGGCACCATCAACGACATCGCCGCCATCGGCGAGCTGACCCGCTCCAAGGGCGTGTTGCTGCACGTCGACGCTGCGCAGTCCACCGGCAAGGTCGATATTGACCTGTCGAAACTGAAAGTCGACCTGATGTCGTTCTCTGCCCACAAGACCTACGGCCCTAAAGGCATTGGCGCGCTCTACGTGAGCCGCAAGCCTCGCGTACGTATCGAAGCCACCATGCACGGCGGCGGTCACGAGCGCGGCATGCGTTCGGGCACCCTGGCGACCCACCAGATTGTCGGCATCGGCGAAGCGTTCCGTGTGGCCAAGGAAGACATGGCTGCCGAAAACGTGCGCATCAAGGCCCTGAGCGATCGCTTCTACAAGCAGGTCGAGCACCTTGAAGAGCTGTACATCAACGGCAGCATGACCGCCCGTGTACCGCACAACCTGAATTTGAGCTTCAACTACGTCGAAGGCGAGTCGCTGATCATGGCGCTCAAGGACCTGGCGGTTTCGTCCGGCTCGGCCTGCACCTCGGCTTCCCTTGAGCCGTCCTACGTCCTGCGCGCCCTGGGCCGCAACGACGAACTGGCTCACAGCTCGATCCGCTTTACATTCGGCCGTTTCACCACCGAAGAAGAAGTCGACTACGCCGCGCAGAAAGTCTGCGAGGCCGTCACCAAGCTGCGTACCTTGTCCCCGCTGTGGGACATGTACAAGGACGGTGTCGACATTTCCAAGATCGAGTGGGCGGCACACTAAATATAGAAGCCGCCACCCAAAAGGCTCTGTAAAGACGTGGCGGAAAACGCAGGCGTGTTTGCAGGGTTCCAGAGCGGCCCTGATGAGTGAGGATTCAGTACCATGGCTTACAGCGAAAAGGTCATCGACCACTACGAAAACCCGCGCAACGTCGGCAAGATGAACGCGGAAGACCCTGATGTCGGCACCGGCATGGTCGGCGCTCCGGCGTGCGGTGACGTTATGCGCCTGCAGATCAAGGTCAACGAAGCTGGCGTTATCGAAGACGCCAAGTTCAAGACTTACGGTTGCGGTTCGGCCATCGCCTCCAGCTCCCTGGCGACCGAATGGATGAAAGGCAAGACCCTGGATGAGGCTGTGACTATCAGCAACACCCAGCTGGCCGAAGAACTGGCCTTGCCGCCAGTGAAAATCCACTGCTCGGTACTCGCGGAAGACGCCATCAAGGCGGCCGTTCGCGACTACAAGCAGAAGAAAGGCTTGATCTAAGCAATTTGGCGACGAGTAAGGAGTCACGATGGCTATCAGCATGACAGAAGCGGCTGCGCAGCACATTCGCCGCTCCCTGAATGGGCGCGGTAAAGGTGAGGGGATTCGTCTGGGTGTTCGCACCACGGGCTGTTCCGGCCTTGCCTACGTGCTGGAGTTTGTCGACGAGGTGGTCGAGGAAGATCAGGTGTTCGAGAGTCACGGCGAAAAAGTGATCATCGACCCGAAAAGCCTGACCTACCTGGACGGCACCGAACTCGATTTCGTCAAGGAAGGGTTGAACGAAGGCTTCAAGTTCAACAACCCCAACGTACGCGGTGAATGTGGCTGCGGCGAAAGCTTCAACATCTGAGGCTGATCGTGGGTACTCCTTGTCATTTCGCTTTGTTCGAGCTGCAGCCGAGTTTTCGACTGGACCTTGAACAGCTTGCCACGCGCTACCGTGAACTGGCGCGTGGGGTGCATCCGGACCGCTTTGCTGACGCTTCCGAGCGTGAGCAACGCCTGGCGCTGGAGCAATCAGCCAGCCTCAACGAAGCCTATCAGACGCTCAAGAACCCTCCCAAACGCGCGCGCTACCTGCTCGCGATGGGCGGTCGCGAGCTGCCGCTTGAAGTCACGGTCCAGGACCCTGATTTCCTGATGCAGCAGATGCAATGGCGCGAGGAGCTTGAAGAACTGCAGGACGAGGCTGATCTGGCCGGAGTCGCAGTGTTCAAGCGCCGTCTGAAAGTGGCCCAAGATGAACTCAACGAAAGCTTCGCAGCCTGTTGGGATGATGCAGCGCAACGTGAACAGGCCGAACGCCTGATGCGGCGCATGCAGTTCCTCGACAAGCTCACCTACGAAGTGCGCCAGTTAGAAGAGCGCCTCGACGATTAACCCAGTGCCGCCCAGGTTGCACGCCTGATATACAGATAAGTCCTGATTACCATGGCCCTACTGCAGATCGCCGAACCCGGTCAAAGTCCTCAACCGCACCAGCGTCGTCTGGCGGTCGGGATTGACTTGGGCACTACCAATTCGCTGGTCGCTGCATTGCGCAGCGGTCTTTCCGAGCCGCTGCCCGACGCGGATGGCCAGGTCATCCTGCCGTCTGCCGTGCGTTATCACGCTGACCGCACCGAAGTGGGCGAGTCGGCCAAGCTGGCGGCGTCTACCGATCCTTTGAATACCGTGCTGTCGGTCAAGCGCTTGATGGGTCGTGGTTTGTCCGACGTCAAGCAGCTGGGCGACCAGCTTCCCTACCGCTTTGTCGGCGGCGAATCACATATGCCGTTCATCGACACGATCCAGGGCCCGAAAAGCCCGGTGGAAGTGTCGGCCGATATCCTCAAGGTCTTGCGCCAGCGCGCCGAAACCACCTTGGGTGGCGAACTGGTAGGTGCGGTGATTACTGTTCCTGCATATTTCGATGACGCTCAGCGCCAGGCCACCAAGGATGCGGCGAAACTTGCCGGCCTGAACGTGCTGCGCCTGCTCAACGAGCCGACCGCAGCCGCTGTGGCTTACGGCCTGGATCAGCACGCCGAAGGCCTGGTGGCTATTTACGACCTGGGCGGCGGTACCTTTGATATTTCGATCCTGCGCCTGACCGGCGGTGTCTTCGAAGTGCTGGCTACCGGTGGCGATACCGCCCTGGGTGGCGATGACTTCGATCACGCCATTGCTGGCTGGATCATCACCAGTGCCGGCTTGTCTGCCGACCTGGACCCGGGTGCGCAACGTAATTTGCTGCAAACTGCCTGTGCCGCCAAAGAAGCGCTGACTGACGCTGCGTCGGTTGAAGTTTCCTACGGTAGCTGGTCGGCTCAACTGACCCGCGAAGCGTTCGATTCGTTGATCGAACCGATGGTCGCCCGCAGCCTGAAAGCCTGCCGCCGCGCCGTGCGTGATTCCGGTGTCGAGCTGGAAGACGTGGTCGCCGTGGTCATGGTGGGTGGTTCGACCCGCGTGCCGCGTGTTCGTGAGGCGGTAGCTGAAGCTTTCGGCCGTCAGCCGCTGACTGAAATCGACCCGGATCAAGTGGTGGCCATTGGTGCCGCGATCCAGGCCGATACCCTCGCCGGTAACAAGCGTGATGGTGGCGAACTGCTTCTGCTCGACGTGATCCCGTTGTCCCTGGGGCTGGAAACCATGGGCGGCCTGATGGAGAAGGTGATTCCACGCAACACCACCATCCCCGTTGCCCGCGCCCAGGACTTCACGACTTACAAAGATGGCCAGACGGCCATGATGATTCACGTGCTGCAAGGCGAGCGTGAGCTGATCAGCGACTGCCGTTCCCTGGCGCGCTTCGAATTGCGCGGTATTCCGGCGATGGTGGCTGGTGCGGCGAAGATTCGCGTGACCTTCCAGGTCGACGCCGACGGCTTGCTCAGCGTTGCCGCTCGCGAATTGGCCTCTGGCGTTGAAGCCAGCATCCAGGTCAAGCCGTCCTACGGCCTGACCGACGGCGAAATCGCCAAGATGCTCAAGGATTCGTTCCAGTACGCCGGTGACGACAAGGTCGCCCGCGTGCTGCGTGAGCAGCAAGTCGACGCCCAACGCCTGCTCGAAGCGGTGCAGGGCGCCCTGGAAGCTGACGGCGAACGTCTGCTGGATGCCGAAGAGCGCATGGTCATCGACCTGCAAATGCAGGAACTGGCTGAATTGATGAAAGGCACCGATGGTTACGCCATCGAGCAACAGACCAAGCGCCTGTCGCAAGTGACCGATGCCTTTGCCGCCCGTCGTATGGACCAGACGGTAAAAGCCGCCCTGGCGGGCCGCAACTTGAATGAACTTGAGGATTAACTGATGCCGCAGATCATTTTTCTGCCACACGCCGAGCATTGCCCGGACGGTATGGTTGTGGAGGCTGAGACCGGCAAGTCCATTCTCGAAGTCGCTCACGATAACCACATCGAGATCGAAAGCGCCTGCGGCGGCGTTAACGCCTGTACCACGTGCCATTGCATCATCCGCGAAGGTTTCAATAGCCTGGAAGAGGCTGATGAGCTGGAAGAGGACTATCTTGATAGGGCGTGGGGCCTTGAGCCGACGTCGCGATTGAGCTGTCAGGCAAAAGTGGGAACAGAAGACCTCACCGTCGAGATTCCGAAGTATTCGCTCAACCATGCCGCCGAAGCGCCGCATTGATTCAAGGAAATGTCATGAGCCTGAAATGGGTTGATGTACAAGAAATCGCTATACAACTTGCTGAAGCTCACCCGGATGTCGATCCTCTGTCGGTGAACTTCGTCAAGTTGCGCAACCTGGTGATGCAGCTGCCGGAATTTGACGACATCCCGGATCGGGGTGGCGAAAAGGTTCTTGAGGCGATACAAGGCCTGTGGATCGAAGAAGCAGACTGAATCGCCTTTTTACGCAGTTAGGCAATACCCAAGAACCCGCGTATAATTCGCGGGTTTAATTTTTCGCAAATTACCGTTTCTGGAGTTACACCATGGCTGTTCAACGTACTTTCTCCATCATCAAGCCTGACGCTGTTGCAAAAAACGTCATCGGCGAGATCACCACTCGTTTCGAAAAAGCCGGCCTGAAGGTTGTAGCTTCGAAACTCAAGCAACTGTCCAAGGCTGAAGCTGAAGGCTTCTACGCTGAGCACAGCGCTCGTGGTTTCTTCGGCGACCTGGTTGCCTTCATGATCTCCGGCCCTGTTGTTGTTCAGGTTCTGGAAGGCGAAAACGCTATCGCTCTGAACCGTGAGCTGATGGGCGCTACCAACCCTAAAGAAGCTGCTGCCGGCACCATCCGTGCTGACTTCGCTGAATCGATCGACGCCAACGCCGTTCACGGTTCGGACTCCGAAGCCGCTGCTGCCCGCGAAATCTCGTACTTTTTCGCTGCTACTGAAGTAACCGCTCGCTAAGCATTGGCTTAAAAGAGCGAAGGTGAATCCATGACTACATTGACTGCAAAAACCAACCTGCTGGGTCTGACTCAACAGGAAATGGAAAAATTCTTCGACTCAATCGGGGAGAAGCGTTTTCGTGCCGCTCAGGTAATGAAGTGGATTCACCATCTTGGCGTCGATGATTTCGACGCCATGACGAACGTCAGCAAGGCCCTGCGCGACAAGCTCAAGGCCATTGCCGAAGTTCGCGGCCCCGAAGTGGTCAGCGAGGACATTTCCACCGACGGCACCCGTAAGTGGGTGGTGCGCGTGGCGTCCGGCAGCTGCGTCGAGACCGTGTACATTCCCCAGGGCAAACGCGGCACTCTGTGCGTTTCGTCCCAGGCAGGCTGTGCCCTGGACTGCAGTTTCTGCTCCACCGGCAAGCAAGGTTTCAACAGCAACCTCACCGCCGCCGAAGTCATCGGCCAGGTGTGGATTGCCAATAAATCGTTCGGCAGCATCCCGGCGACCGCCGACCGTGCCATCACCAACGTGGTGATGATGGGCATGGGCGAGCCGCTGCTGAACTTCGACAACGTTGTCGCGGCCATGCACCTGATGATGGACGACCTGGGCTACGGTATCTCCAAGCGCCGCGTGACCCTGTCGACCTCCGGCGTGGTACCGATGATCGATGAGCTGGCCAAGCACATCGACGTCTCCCTGGCGTTGTCGCTGCACGCACCGAATGACGCATTGCGTAACCAATTGGTGCCGATCAACAAGAAGTATCCGCTTAAGATGCTGCTCGAATCTTGCCAGCGCTACATGGCGACCTTGGGCGAAAAGCGTGTGTTGACCATTGAGTACACCATGCTCAAGGACATCAACGACAAGGTCGAGCACGCGGTCGAGATGATCGAGTTGCTCAAGAACGTACCGTGCAAGATCAACCTGATTCCGTTTAACCCGTTTCCCCATTCTGGCTATGAGCGGCCGAGCAACAACGCCATCCGCCGTTTCCAGGATCAACTGCACCATGCAGGCTTCAATGTCACCGTGCGCACCACCCGCGGCGAAGACATCGATGCGGCATGTGGCCAATTGGTAGGACAGGTGCTGGATCGCACCCGTCGCAGCGAACGTTATATCGCCGTGCGTGAATTGAGTGCCGCCGACGATATGCCGCAAAGCGCCGCGACTCGAACCTGAGAGAGGATCTCTATGCCCTTGCGCCTTGCGCTGCTTTTGCTTGTTGCCAGCCTCGCGGCTGGCTGTGTTTCATCGGGCCATGACAGCCCGTTGCAAACCGGCAAGGGCCGTGACGAAGCGCGAGCTGCCTATGTGCAGCTGGGCTTGGGGTACTTGCAGCAAGGGATGACCGAACAGGCCAAGGTGCCGCTGAAAAAAGCCCTCGAGCTGGATGGCAGCGACGCTGACGCCAATGCTGCGCTGGCTTTGGTGTTCCAGGCCCAGGCCGAGCCTGAATTGGCCGATCAATATTTCCACAAGGCCCTGGCCACACGCCCTGGCGACCCAAGACTGCTGAATAACTACGGCAGTTTTTTGTTTGCGCAGAAACGTTATGCCCAGGCATCCGAATATTTCCAGCAGGCTGCGGCCGATACCCTCTATCCTGAGCGTTCGCGGGTTTTCGAGAACCTGGGGGTGACCTCAATGCTTCTCGGCCAGCGCGACACCGCACGCCAGCAACTGGAAAAAGCCCTGCACCTGAACCAGCGCCAGCCACGGGCCTTGCTCGAAATGGCTGAGTTGTCCTTCGAAGACAGGCATTATGTGCCGGCACGTGACTATTACGAGCGTTTTAGCCTGCTGAGCGGGCAAAATGCACGTAGTCTATTGCTCGGTGTGCGCCTGGCGACGGTTCATGAAGAACGCGACAAGGCCGCACGTTTTGGCCAGCAACTCGAACGACTCTATCCCGGTACGCCGGAATATCAGCAATACCTGTCGGAGCAATGATGAAAGCGGCGCACCCGGAAGTTGTAGCAGCTAATCGTGGAAACCCAGGCGAGACCTTGCGTCAGGCCCGCGAAAGCAATGGTTGGTCGCTGGCAGAAGTGGCCCTCAAGCTCAATTTGACCACGACTTCATTGGGCAACCTTGAAGCTGGCGCATTCGACAAGCTGCCAGGGCACACCTTTGCCCGCGGCTATATCCGCGCCTACGCCAAGTTGCTGGGTATCGACCAGGCTGCATTGGTCCAGGAGTTCGACCAAATCACCGGTACCGATTCCCAGGGCAGCAATGTCCATGGTCTTGGCCGCATTGAAGAGCCTGTGCGGGTTTCCCACACCATTTTGCGCATTGTCAGCCTGTTGCTGCTCATCGCCGTGATCGGCGGTGGTTTTGTATGGTGGCAGGATCAGACCGCCCAGCGTGGCAAGGACTTGTCCAGCAACGCCATGGAGCACGTCGAAGTCGAAAGCGCCGACGGCACCACCCAGATTCATCCGTTGGATGAGCCGGAAGACCAGGCCGTGGCCCAGGGTCAGGCGGCGCCTGAGGCAGAGCCAAGTGCCGAGCAGCCTGCGCCCGAAGCAGGTACTGCCGCCGCAGTGGCACCCGTCGCACCCGCTCCAGCGGTTGCAGTGACGCCTGCTGCTCCAGCTCATACGCCAGCAACGCCAGCAGTACCGGCGCAGGCTCCGGCAACAACGGCTCCCGTCGCCCCGGCGATTTCCGCGCCAACCACCCCGGTACTGATCGCCGGTGATGGCCGAGTACAAATTACCTACGTCGCTGACTGCTGGACGCAAGTCTCCGATGGCAACGGCAAGGTGCTGTTCAGTGGTCTGAAGCGTAAGGGAGATACACTTGACCAGGGCGGCAAGCCTCCTTTGACGCTGCGTCTGGGCTTTGCCCGTGGCGCGCAAGTGGCCTACAACGGCCAGCCTGTGGACGTGGCGCCGTTCACCAGTGGCGAGACTGCTCGCCTCAAGTTGGGACAATAAAGTCATGCACGGCGAATCTCCAATCAAACGTCGCGTATCGCGCAAGATCTGGGTCGGCTCGGTGCCGGTGGGCGGCGATGCCCCCATCGCAGTACAGAGCATGACCAACAGCGACACCAATGATGTGGCGGCCACTGTCGCCCAGATCAACCGCCTGGAAGCGGCGGGCGTCGACATCGTGCGGGTTTCCGTACCGGACATGGACGCTGCCGAAGCCTTTGGCCGCATCAAGCAACTGGTCAAGGTGCCGCTGGTCGCCGATATCCACTTCGACTACAAGATCGCGTTGCGCGTGGCCGAGTTGGGCGTCGATTGCCTGCGGATCAACCCGGGCAACATCGGCCGTGAAGACCGGGTTCGCGCCGTGGTGGATGCCGCCCGTGATCGCGGGATTCCAATCCGCATCGGCGTCAACGCCGGCTCGCTGGAAAAAGACCTGCAAAAGAAGTACGGCGAGCCGACGCCGGCCGCACTGGTCGAGTCCGCGCTGCGCCACGTAGAACACCTTGAACGCCTGAATTTCCAGGACTTCAAGGTCAGCGTAAAGGCTTCCGACGTGTTCATGGCGGTAGAAGCGTACCGCCTGCTGGCCAAGGAAATCGTCCAGCCGCTGCACCTGGGTATCACCGAAGCCGGCGGTTTACGCTCAGGCACAGTGAAATCTGCGGTGGGTCTCGGTATGCTGCTGGCCGACGGGATTGGCGATACTATTCGCATCTCCCTCGCGGCAGACCCGGTAGAGGAAGTGAAAGTCGGTTACGACATTCTCAAATCCCTGCATTTGCGTTCCCGTGGCATCAACTTCATTGCCTGCCCGAGCTGCTCGCGGCAGAACTTCGACGTGGTGAAAACCATGAACGAACTGGAAGTACGCCTCGAAGACCTGCTGGTGCCGCTGGATGTCGCGGTGATCGGCTGTGTGGTCAACGGGCCGGGTGAGGCCAAAGAGGCCCATGTGGGCCTCACCGGTGGTACGCCAAACCTGATTTACATCGACGGCAAGCCGTCGCAGAAATTGACGAATGACAATCTGGTGGATGAGCTGGAACGGCTGATCCGCCAGAAAGCGGCCGAAAAGGTCGAAGCTGACGCAGCGGTTATCGCGCGCGGCTGATCGAACGAATTTAAGGATTTGATGTGAGCAAGTCTCTGCAAGCCATTCGTGGCATGAACGACATCCTGCCTGAGCAGACGCCCCTGTGGCGCTACTTCGAGGGCACTGTCGCGCGCCTGCTGGATAACTACGGTTACAAGCAGATCCGCATGCCGATCGTCGAGTTCACCGAGCTGTTCAAGCGCTCCATCGGTGAAGTGACCGACATCGTCGAAAAAGAGATGTACACCTTCGAAGACCGCAACGGTGACTCCCTGACCCTGCGTCCGGAAGGTACTGCCGCGTGTGTGCGTGCGGTGCTCGAACATGGCCTCACCGGCGGTGGCCAGCCGCAGAAGCTCTGGTACATCGGCCCGATGTTCCGCCACGAGCGTCCGCAGAAAGGCCGTTATCGCCAGTTTCACCAGATCGGCCTGGAAGTCTTCAACCTCGACGGTCCGGACATCGACGCCGAGCTGATCGTGCTGACCTGGCGCCTGTGGGGCATGCTGGGCATCCGCGATGCGGTCAAGCTTGAACTCAACAGCCTGGGCACCAGCGAATCCCGGGGCCGCTACCGCGAAGCCCTGGTGGAATTCCTGTCGGCCCACCTGGACAAGCTGGACGAAGACAGCCAGCGCCGCCTGAAAACCAACCCGCTGCGGGTACTGGACACCAAGAACGCCGAGACCCAGGCCGTACTGGTGGACGCGCCGAAAATGGCCGACTACCTGGACGACGAGTCCCGTATCCACTTCGAGGGCCTCAAGGCTCGCCTGGATGCAGCCGGTATTCCTTACGTCATCAACCCGAAACTGGTACGTGGCCTCGATTACTACAGCAAGACCGTGTTCGAGTGGGTCACCGACAAGCTCGGCGCCCAGGGCACGGTGTGTGCCGGTGGTCGTTACGACGGCCTGGTCGAGCAGATGGGCGGCAAGCCGACCACCGGCGTAGGTTTTGCCATGGGCATCGAGCGGCTGATCCTGCTGCTGGAAACCCTGGAGCAGGTTCCCGAAGAAATCTCCCGTCAGGTGGACGTGTACTTCTGTGCCTTTGGCGAGGCGGCCGAACTGGCTGCCCTGGCCCTGAGCGAGAAACTGCGCGACCAACTGCCGAACCTGCGCCTGCAAGTCAATGCCGGCGCCGGCAGCTTCAAAAGCCAGTTCAAGAAAGCCGACAAGAGCGGTGCGTTGTATGCACTGATCCTGGGTGATGATGAATTGGCCCAGCAAGTGGTAAGTTTCAAACCCCTGCGTGGTCAGGGTGAACAACAAAGCATTGCCTTTGATGCGCTTGCAGCGCACCTGGCCACCTGCATCGTGCAGGGTTGAAGCTGTCAAACAGCCGATTTAGCGATTAAGGAGTATTGGGGTGTCGAGTACTGATGATGACCAGCTGGCCGAGTTCAAAGACTGGTGGCAGCGCAACGGCAAGCCCCTGGTCACTGGCGGCTTGCTGGCTTTAGTAGTGGTGTTCGGCTGGCAAGCCTGGCACAAGTATCAGGCTAACCAGTCGCAAGGCGCGTCGATTATCTATCAGCAACTGCTGGAAACCACGCTGACGCCAAACGGCAAGCCTGACCTGGCCCAGGTTGCAGACCTGGCCGGCAAGCTGAAGAGCGAATTCGGCGGTAGCACCTACGCGCAATACGGCAGCCTGTTCGTCGCAAAAGTTGCGGTCGACAACGGCAAGCTGGATGACGCCGCCTCCGAGCTGAAAGCCATCACCGACAAGCCGGCCAACCCGACACTGGGTGAAATCGCACGTCAGCGTCTGGCTCAGGTACTGGCGGCACAGAACAAGGCCGACGAAGCACTGAAACTGCTCGACGGCGATGCTGACAAGGCATTCCTGGCCACTCGTGAAGAGCTCAAGGGCGACCTCCTGGTCCAATTGGGTCGTACCGACGAAGCCAATGCTGCGTACCAAAAAGCCAAGGCGGCGCTGTCTGATGAAGCGGCGGTCGGTGGCTTACAAATCAAGCTCGACGACTTGGCCAAAGGGGATGCGTGACGTGATCCGTTGGAAACATGCAGCATTGCTGGCTCTGGCCGTTTTGGCCGCGGGTTGCAGCAGCAACAGCAAAAAAGAACTGCCTCCGGCCGAGCTGACCAGCTTCAAGGAAGAAGTGGTCCTGCAAAAGCAGTGGAGCCGCTCCATTGGTGACGGTCAGGGCGATCTGTACAACCTGATGGTCCCGGCGATCGACGGTGACACTATCTACGCCGCTGATTCCACCGGTGTTGTGGTCTCCATGGATCGCATGAACGGCGACGTCAAGTGGAAGAAAGACCTCGAACTGCCTGTGTCCGGCGCCGTTGGCGTGGGTTCTGGCCTGGTGATGCTCGGCACGCTGAAAGGCGACGTCGTGGCACTGGATTCGAGCACCGGTGAAGAGAAATGGCGCGCTCGCGTGACCAGTGAAGTGCTCTCGCCGCCTGCTACCAACGGTGACGTGGTTGTCGTGCAGACCCAGGATGACCGTGTGATCGGCCTCGACGCCGCCACCGGTAACCAGCGCTGGTTGTATGACAGCACGCCGGCGGTCCTGACCTTGCGCGGTACCAGCGGTCCGGTTGTGACCAGCAACCTGGCACTGGCAGGCCTGTCGACCGGTAAAGTGGTCGCCCTGGACACCCAGAACGGCGTGCCGGCCTGGGAAACCCGGGTCGCGATTCCTCAAGGTCGTTCGGAACTGGACCGCGTAGTGGACATCGACGGTGGCTTGCTGCTGTCGGGTGATACCCTTTACGTCGCTACTTATCAGGGCCGTGTTGCGGCGCTGGACGTGCAGAGCGGCCGGATCAACTGGCAGCGTGATGCTTCCAGCTACGCCGGTGTCGCCCAAGGGTTTGGCAGCGTCTACGTAAGCCTGGCGTCCGGCACCGTTGAAAGTGTCGACGAGCGTTCCACCACTGCATTGTGGAGCAACGACTCCCTGGCCCGCCGTCAGTTGTCGGCACCGGAAGTGTTCTCCAGCTACGTAGCGGTAGGCGACTTTGAAGGTTACCTGCACCTGCTGAGCCAGGTGGACGGTCGCTTCGTGGGTCGCGAACGTATCGACAGCGACGGCCTGCGTGCCCGTCCGCTGGTGGTAGGTAACATGCTTTACGTGTATGGCAACAGCGGCAAACTGGAAGCGCTGACCATCAAGTAATGGTTTGACTATGCTTGGGGTAATTCCCAGGCGGCCCTGCTTCGGCAGGGCATGCGGCGCTTTCGAGCGCTGCCCCGAGCACCAGCCGCTGCCTTGCAGCGGCTTTTGTATTTTCTGAAATAACGAAGTGGAGAGCCGCATGGTTCCCGTAATCGCCCTGGTGGGCCGACCGAACGTCGGCAAGTCCACCTTGTTCAACCGCCTGACCAGGACTCGCGACGCCATCGTCGGCGACTTGTCCGGTCTGACCCGTGATCGCCAATACGGTGAGGCAAAGTGGCAAGGGCGCTCCTACATTATTGTCGACACCGGTGGTATCTCCGGTGACGAGCATGGCATGGACGAAAAGATGGCCGAGCAGTCGCTGCTGGCCATTGAAGAAGCTGATGTCGTGTTGTTCCTGGTGGACGCCCGCGCGGGCTACACCGCTGCAGACCAGATGATTGGCGAGCACCTGCGCAAGCGCAACAAGCGTTCCTACGTGGTGGCCAACAAGATCGACAATATCGATCCTGAAATGGCCCGCGCCGAGTTCAGCCCGATGGGCCTGGGCGATGCGATCCCGATCGCCGGTGCCCACGGTCGCGGCATCACCCAGATGCTGGAAATCGCCCTGCGCGACTTCCCGCGTGATGACGTGGATGAAGTCGAAGGCGAAGAAGAAATCGTTGCCGAAGGCGAGGAAGCCAAGCGCATTCCTGGCCCAAGCGAAAAAGACGGTATCAAGATCGCGATCATCGGCCGTCCGAACGTCGGCAAGTCGACCCTGGTCAACCGCATGCTCGGTGAAGACCGGGTAATCGTCTATGACGAGCCGGGCACCACCCGCGACAGCATCTACATCCCGTTCGAGCGTAACGACGAGAAGTACACGCTGATCGACACTGCCGGTGTGCGCAAGCGCGGCAAGATCCACGAAGAAGTTGAAAAGTTCTCCGTGGTGAAAACCCTGCAGGCGATCAAAGACGCCAACGTGGTGATCTTCGTCATGGACGCCCGCGAAGGCGTGGTAGACCACGACCTGAACTTGCTGGGCTTTGCCCTGGAAGCCGGTCGTGCCCTGGTGATCGCGATCAACAAGTGGGACGGCATGACGCCGAGCGAGCGCGACTACGTCAAGGTCGAGCTGCAGCGTCGTCTGTTCTTCGTCGAGTTTGCCGATATCCACTTTATCTCGGCACTGCACGGTACCGGCGTGGGTAACCTCTACGCCTCGGTGCAGAACTCGTTCAAGTCCGCGGTCACCCGCTGGCCAACCAACCGCCTGACCCAGATTCTTGAAGATGCGGTCAGCGAGCACGCGCCGCCGATGGTCAACAACCGTCGGATCAAGCTGCGCTACGCTCACTTGGGTGGTGCCAACCCGCCGATTATCGTGATTCACGGTAACCAGCTGGAGAAGGTGCCGAAGTCCTACGTGCGTTACCTGGAAAATACCTACCGCCGTGTCTTGAAACTGGTCGGTACGCCGATTCGTATCGAGTTCAAGGGTGGCGAGAACCCGTACGAAGGTAACAAGAACAGCCTCACCGACCGCCAGGTAAACAAAAAGCGCCGGATGATGACGCACCACAAGAAGGCCGACAAAAAGCGCCGCGACAAGCGCTGATCCTGATCGGTTGAAAAAGGGCTCTTTCGGAGCCCTTTTTTGTGCCTGGCGGTTGACCCTTCGCGGCATGCAGCTTAAAACTTGGGGCTCACCGCAAGGGGCGCACCGATGATCACCAGTAAGCTGCCGAATGTCGGCACCACCATCTTCACCACCATGTCGCAACTCGCTGCCGAAACCGGTGCGCTCAACCTGTCCCAGGGCTTTCCCGACTTTAACGGGCCCCAGGAGTTGCTCGATGGAGTGGGCAGACACATTGCCCTGGGCCATAACCAATACGCCCCCATGACCGGCCTGCCGGTACTGCGCCAGCAAGTGGCGGCCAAGATCGCCCGCAGCTATGGCGCAACGGTGAATGCCGACAGCGAAGTGACCATCACCCCAGGCGCCACTGAAGCGATCTTCTGTGCGATCCAGGCGGTGATCCGCAGCGGTGATGAAGTCATCGTGTTCGATCCGGCCTACGACAGCTACGAGCCTTCTGTGGAACTGGCAGGCGGTCGCTGCGTGCACGTGCAACTGGGTCTGGATGATTTCGCCCTGGACTTCGAGCAACTGCGCGCTGCGCTGTCGCCGCGCACCCGCATGATCATCCTCAACAGCCCGCATAACCCCACCGGTGCCCTGATCAGCCGTGCCGAGCTGGACCAGTTGGCCGAGTTGATCCGCGACCGCGACATCTACCTGGTCAGCGACGAGGTCTACGAGCACCTGGTGTTCGACGGTGTGCCCCACGTCAGCGTGCTGGCTCACGAAGAGCTGTATCAGCGTGCGTTTGTGGTCAGTTCGTTCGGCAAGACCTACCACGTCACCGGCTGGAAAACCGGCTACGTGGTCGCGCCGCCAGCCCTCAGCGCCGAGCTGCGCAAGGTGCATCAATATGTCAACTTTTGCGGCGTGACCCCGTTGCAGTACGCTTTGGCAGACTTCATGGCCGAACACCCGGAACACGTCGAGGAGCTGCCGGCTTTTTATCAAGCCAAGCGCGACCTGTTCTGCGACCTGCTGGAACCGTCGCGTTTCAGCTTTACCCGGGTGGCCGGTACCTACTTTCAATTGGTGGATTACTCACAGATTCGCCCGGACCTGGATGACGTCGCCATGTCGCTGTGGATGACCCGCGAACACGGCGTTGCGACCATCCCGGTCTCGGTGTTCTACCGGAACCCACCGCAAGGCCAGCGCCTGGTGCGACTGTGCTTTGCCAAACGCGAGGAGACGCTGCGTCAAGCAGCCGAGAAACTATGCGTGATCTGAGTGCACTGCCCAACCTGAACATCGCCCTGGTGCAAACCACCCTGGCCTGGCACGACCGCCAGGCCAACCTGGAGCATTTTGAACTGCTGCTGGAACAGGCCAAGGGTGCCGACCTGATCGTGCTACCGGAGATGTTCACCACCGGTTTCTCGATGGAATCGGACACCCTCGCCGAGCCTGAAAACGGCCCCACCCATCAATGGCTGCAGGCCCAGGCGAAGAAGTACAACGCGGTGATCACCGGCAGCGTGATCATCCAGGCCGCCGATGGCAGCCACCGCAACCGCCTGCTGTGGGCGCGACCGGATGGTGAGGTGTTGCACTACGACAAGCGTCACCTGTTCCGTATGGCCGGTGAACACGACCACTACACCCCCGGCGAGCGCCAGGTGCAGTTCGAACTCAAGGGGTGGCGGATTCGTCCGTTGATCTGCTACGACCTGCGATTCCCGGTGTGGAGTCGTGACGCCCAGGACACTGACTTGCTGCTGTACACCGCCAACTGGCCGGGCGCACGTCGCCAGCACTGGAACCGTCTGCTGCCGGCACGGGCCATTGAAAACCTGTGCTACGTGGCGGCGGTGAATCGGGTGGGCACGGACGGCAAGGGCTTTGCCTACACCGGCGACAGCCAGGTCGTGGATTTCCAGGGCGAAAGCCTGCTGAGCGCAGGGGAGGCGGACGGCGTGTTCCAGGTGTGCCTGGATGCAGCGGAATTGGCGGAGTATCGCACACGCTTCCCGGCGAACCTGGATGCGGACAGCTTCGAGTTCGTATAAATCGTTCCCACGCTCTGCGTGGGCACGCCTCTTGTGACGCTCCGCGTCACGCTTCGGGACGCGGAGCGTCCGAGCTGCATTCCCACGCGGAGCGTGGGAACGATCATAAAAAAGGCCCCTGGATTCTCATCCCGGGGCCTTTCGCATTTCAGCGGTCAGTGCTTACGCCGCTTTCGCTTCCAGCTGGCTCAACGAGCGGTTCAGCGCGCTGAACACCGCCTTGAAGCTCGCCGTGGTGATGTTTTCATCAATGCCCACGCCATGCACCGGACGCTCACCGTTCACTCGCAGCTCGATGTAGGCCGCCGCCTTGGCATTGGTGCCGGCGCCAATCGCGTGTTCGTTGTAATCCATGATCTCCACACCAATCGGCAGCCCGGCCACCAGCGCTTCCAGGGCGCCGTTGCCCTTGCCGTGCCAGCGCAGGTTGGTTTCGCCCTGGCCTTTGCCGGAGACTTCAACTTCCACCGAGCTGTTGCCGTTCTCTTCCTGCAAGCGATGGCTGACCAGTGCGTAAGGAATGTTGGCTTGCAGGTATTCACGCTGCAACAAGCTGTAGATCTGCGCGGCCGTCATCTCCAGGCCCACTCGGTCGGTTTCGGCCTGTACCACCTGGCTGAACTCGATCTGCATGCGGCGCGGCAAGCTGATGCCGTATTCCTGCTCCAGCAGGTAGGCGATGCCGCCTTTGCCCGACTGGCTGTTGACGCGGATCACCGCCTCGTAGCTGCGGCCGATGTCGGCCGGGTCGATCGGCAAGTACGGCACTTCCCACAAGGCGTCGTCTTTCTGCTGGGTGAAGCCCTTGCGGATCGCGTCCTGATGGGAGCCGGAGAAGGCGGTGTGAACCAGGTCGCCGACGTACGGGTGACGCGGGTGCACCGGGATCTGGTTGCACTCTTCGACTACCTTGCGGATGCCGTCGATGTCGGAGAAGTCCAGCTGAGGGTCGAGGCCCTGGGTGTACATGTTCAAGGCCACGGTGACCAGGTCGACGTTACCGGTACGCTCGCCGTTGCCGAACAGGCAGCCTTCGACACGGTCGGCGCCGGCCATCAGGCCCAACTCGGTGGCGGCTACGCCGGTGCCACGGTCGTTGTGGGTGTGCAGGCTGATGATCACGCTGTCGCGACGGTTGATATGACGACCGAACCACTCGATCTGGTCGGCATAGATGTTCGGGGTGGCGCACTCGACGGTGGCTGGCAGGTTGAGGATCACCTTGTGCTCAGGCGTCGGGTTCCAGACCTCGATCACCGCGTCACAGACTTCCTTGGCGAACTCAAGCTCAGTGGCGCTGAACGTCTCTGGCGAGTATTCGAAGGTCCACTGGGTTTCCGGCTGCTGGGCGGCGTATTTGACGAACAGCTTGGCCGCGTTGACCGCGATCGCCTTGATGCCATCCTTGTCCTGGTTGAACACGATGCGGCGGAACGACGGCGAGGTGGCGTTGTACAAGTGAACGATGGCTTTCTTCGCCCCGCGCAGGGATTCGAAGGTGCGTGCGATCAAGTCTTCACGGCCCTGGGTCAGCACCTGGATGGTGGTGTCCGCGGGGATGTGATTGTCTTCGATCAGGGTGCGCACGAAGTCGAAATCGGTTTGCGACGCAGCCGGGAAGGAGGCTTCGATTTCCTTCACACCGACGGCCACCAGGGTCTTCCAGAAACGCAGCTTTTTCACCGCGTCCATCGGTTCGATCAGCGACTGGTTGCCGTCGCGCAGGTCGGAACTGCACCAGATCGGCGCGGTGGTGATGGTTTTCGAAGGCCAGGTGCGGTCCGGGATATCAATGGTCGGGAACGCGCGGTACTTCGAAGACGGGTCTTTGAGCATGCTCATCGGGAAATCCTTTGTCTAGGGGCCGAGAAAAGGCGGCCTGCCGTAAAACTGTTATTGGGGATAAAGCAGAAGACGAGGCAGATCGATTCAGCCTGGCAGTCGTGCGCTGACTAGGCACAGGCTGCGGTGCTGGCGGAGCTGAATGAGGGTGTGAGAGGTTTTCATAGGTCCAACCCTAACCGCCGGGGTGAAAGATGGCAAGCAGTCGGAAAAAATTGAGAGAAGTTCTGCTATTGCTGAGGAAAACGAGATTTTATGGTTGAGAATTGTGCGCGAGGTTGTTTTGTTTGCGCACCCGTTGCCGGGTGCGCAATTGAGCGTCAGGGCTGAAACGCGCCGATAAAGATCGCCGGATCCACCCGTGCGTCGTTCAGGCTGATGTTCCAATGCATATGCGGCCCGGTCGCCCGGCCGGTGGAACCGACCTTGCCCACCACCGCACCACGAGCCAGTTGCTGGCCCACGCTCACATCAATCTTCGACATATGGCAAAACATGCTGATAAAGCCCTGGCCATGGTCGACAAACACGGTGTTGCCGTTGAAGAAGTAGTTGCCGGTCAGGATCACCTTGCCCGCTGCCGGGGTCTTGATCGGCGTGCCGGCGCCCACGGCAAAGTCCAGGCCGGAGTGCGGATTCCGCTCCTCGCCATTGAAGAAACGTCGTACTCCGAACTTGCTCGACAGCGGCCCGTTCACCGGCTTGTCCAGCAGCAGGTTGCTCGGCGTGTTCGGGCTGAAACTGCGATACGCCTTGAGCTGGACCGCCAGCTCGCCTTCGATGCGCTTGAGTTGCGCCGGGTCCGGGTTCACCTGGCTCTTGTTCTTCAGGGTGATGTGCTGCTCGGGGTATTTCTTGAAGCCCACGACAAACGGCAGGTTCTGGCTGCCGCTGGTGATGCGTTGGGTGCCAGGCTTGACCGTCAGCGGGATGCCCACAATCGCCAGCCAGTTGTTTTGCTCCTTCACCACCAGCACTGGGCGGTTCATGTAGGTGGCTTTGGGCGCCGTGGCCGAAGTGCCGAGGTCGACCACCGCCACGCCACCGGGCACCGGCTTGTTCAGCAGGCGGGTGATGTAGCTGTCGGCATGGGCGTTAAAGGTCAGGCACAGCAGCATCAACAAACTTAAAAAGCGTGGCATCAATCAGTCCAGTAACGAGAGGGTGACGGGCGTCAGGTGGTTGTCTTCCACCCGTACCTGCAATTGGCCTTCACCGAGGCGCGCGGTCAGGCGCTGGCCGGTGTGGGTTTGCGCGGCGTTGCGAATCGCCTGGCCGCGTTCGTCGAGCAAGATGCTGTAGCCGCGTCCAAGCGTCGCCAGCGGGCTGACCACGTGCAGCGTCTGCACCTGGCTTTGCAGTTGCAGACGACGGGCCTTGAGGCCTTCGCGCATGGCGCGGGGCAGGCGTTCGGCAAGGCTGTCCAGGCGTTGGCGCAACAGCGCCAGTTGGCGGCCGGGGTGTTGGCCGGCGAGGCGGGTTTCCAGGCGGATCAAACGCTCGCGACGGGTGTTGAGGCTGCGCTCGAAGGCACGCCGCAGGCGCATGTCCAGGTCATCCAGGCGCTGGGCCTGTTGGCGCAGGCGCTCGCCCGGGTGACGCAGGCGACGAGCCATGCCTTCCAGGCGCAGGCGGTCGTGAGTCAGGCGGTTGCGCATCAGCATCACCAGGCGGCGGTGCAGGTTCTCTACCTGGCGAGTCAGGTGGCTGGAGTCCGGCGCCAACAGCTCGGCAGCGGCGGAAGGCGTTGGGGCGCGTACGTCGGCGACAAAGTCGCTGATCGACACATCGGTCTCATGGCCAACGGCGCTGACGATGGGCGTTACGCAGGCATCCACCGCACGCGCCACGGCTTCTTCGTTGAAGCACCAGAGGTCTTCCAGCGACCCGCCGCCACGGGCCAGGATCAACGCGTCGAAGCCGCGTGCATCGGCCAGCTTCAGCGCGCGGACGATCTGCGCCACGGCTTCACGACCTTGTACGGCTGTCGGGATCAACGTCAGTTCCACGTTGGGTGCCCGGCGGCGGAACACGCTGATGATGTCGCGAATCACCGCGCCGGTGGGCGAGCTGATAATCCCGATGCGCCTTGGGTGGGCGGGCAGCGGCACCTTGCGCTCGGCACTGAACAGGCCTTCGGCGCTGAGTTTTTCCTTCAGCGCGTCGAAGGCCAGGCGCAGTGCGCCGTCACCGGCCGGCTCCACCGTGTCGAGAATCAGCTGATAGTCGCCACGGCCCTCAAACAGCGAGACCTTGCCCCGCACCTTCACCGCCAGGCCGTCTTTCAACGCCTGGCGCACCCGTGCGGCGTTCTGCCGGAACAGCGCACAACGCACCTGGGCGCCACTGTCCTTGAGGGTGAAATACACGTGGCCGGAGGCCGGGCGGGCGAGGTTGGAGATCTCGCCTTCGACCCAGATATTGGTGAACACGTCTTCCAGCAACACCCGCGCGCGGCCGTTGAGCTGGCTGACAGTCAGGACTTCGCGGTCCAGGCCCAGACGGGCAAAGGGATCTTTAATCATGGGCGGCAGTTTATAGGCATTCGTGCAGGGTTTGACAGAACTGCTCCACCAGCGCGCTCGGCGTTTGCTGGCAGGCGAGGGCGACGGTGCTTTGGCAATCGGGATCGGCCAGGGGTAAAAAATGAATGTTGGCCGGCGCAATGTCCTGCATCGACTCCGGCAGCAAGGCGATCCCGAATCCGGCCTGGATCAGCTGTAGCTGCGTGGTCTTGCGCGACATCACCCGCGCCGCCTTGGGGAAAAATCCTGCACGCATGCACAACTCGGCTGACAGGTAACTCAGCCCTCCGCGCTGGGGGTGAGGGATCGAGATAAACGCTTCGTTCTTCAGTTGCGCCAAATCGATACCGGATGTGTGCCCGGCCAACCGGTGGTTCGGCGGCACGGCCAGCAACAGTCGCTCGCTATATAAAGGCACGATGCGCACGCCTTCGCGCTGGCGCAACACCGGTAAGCGCAACAGCCCGACCTCCAGTCGGCCGTCGGCGATTTCTTCCAACTGGGCTTCGGAGGACAGTTTGGCGATGTCCATCGATACGCCCGGGCATCGTTCCAGCCAGGCACCGATGCCGCGCAGCAGGCGGCCACTCATCGGCACCGTGCTCGAATGGCTCATCCGCAGCGTGCCGAGCTGTCCATTGCCCACTTGCGTCGCCATCTCACTGGCCTTGAGCAGTTCGCCCAGCAGGTTGCGTGCCCGCGGATAAAAAGCCTCGCCCGCAGCCGTCAGCCGTGGCTGGCGCGCAGTGCGTTCAAACAGCGGCGTTTGCAGCAGGTTTTCCAGCTCCTTGATCTGCCGGCTCAGTGCCGATTGCGCCACAAACAGCCGCTCGGCCGCTGCGCTGAAGCTGCCGCTCTCGGCGATTTCGACGAAGTAACGCAATTGCCGGGTTGAAATCACAAGTCATGCCTTTTCGAGATGAGTGATGGGCTTTGAAGATATTAGTCGCAACGCTTGCCAATGGCTAAAGTGATGGCCATCTCTAATAAGGAATACGTCATGAGTCCGGTCGAGTTGTTGAGTCATTGGTCGTTTGGCGGTGTGGACTGGCTGGTGATAGGCGTGGCGATTGCCCTGGCGTATATCGTGTTCGGCATTGCAGGCTTTGGTACCGCATTGGTGGCGGGGCCGATCCTGATTCTGTTCATGCCGCTGTCGAAGATCATCCCCTTGCTGGTGCTGCTGGATTTTGTCGCGGCCTTCGGCAACCTTCTGCAATCGCGCCGGGATGTGGTGAAACCGGAGTTGTTCAGGCTACTGCCGTGCATGGCGATTGGCTGCACCCTTGGGGTGATCTTCCTGCTCAACCTGCACTCTGATTTATTGCTGCTGTTGATGGGGCTGTTTATCAGCGCCTATGCGATCTACAGCCTGGCGGTGAAGGCCAAGCCCACGCAGATGGCAGCCGGCTGGGCGATTCCCATGGGGGTTGTCGGCGGGCTGTTTGGCGCGTTGTTTGGCAGTGGTGGCTTTCTGTATGCGATCTACCTCAATAGCCGATTGCCCAAGGATGGCGCGCGGGCGACCCAGAGTGCGTTGATCAGTTGCAGCACGGTGGTGCGCCTGAGCCTGTTTCTGATCGCGGGCGTGTATGCCGAGCTACCCTTGTTGATGTTGGCGGTGTGCCTGTTGCCGGCCATGGCGCTCGGGCTGTGGGCGGGGCGGCGGTTGACCCTGCGCATGTCCCGCGAGGCGTTTGTGCGGTTGGTGACCTGGCTGGTGCTGGCCAGTGGCATTGCCTTGATTGCCCGTTACTTGAGTACTTGACCTGATTGTTTCAGGGATTAAGCTGCCAGCCTTCAGGGCCTCTTCGCGAGCAAGCCCGCTCCCACATTTGGAACGCATTCCCCCTGTGGGAGCGGGCTTGCTCGCGAAGGCGCCAGTAGCCACGCCGCAGGACTCCCATGAATTCCCAAAGCATCCTTGTCCCGAAAATCTCCACGCTACCCGTCCACGAACCCCGCGCCCGGGCGATCGTGCGCTGGCTGGTGCGCAAGAACATCGTCAAGGAAGAACTCACCACCTGCGGGCGCACCGGCAACCGCATGGGCTATGCCCTGGCCGACGGTGCCCGCGCCGTGGTGCTGCACCCCGACGCGCTGCCGTTCAACGAGCCGATCAACGGCCTGGAGATCATCTACAAGCGCTGCATCTACACCCCGGCCAAAGGCTTCCTGGAAGAGGCCGGCTGTCCCGAGTGCCTCAAGGAAGTCGGCGAAGCCCTGTTCGAAAGCCTGGAAGACTGGATGCCCGGCCACACCGACAACTTCACCTGCCCGCTGTGTGGGCATGAGGACGACATCAACGGTTTCCTGTTCCTGCAGGAATGCGGCTTTTCCAACCTGGGATTCATCTTCAATAACTGGGCGGAGGCGGGGTTCAAGCAGAGTTTTATCGACGAATTTGCCGACTGGCTGGACCAGAAGATGAGTTGGGTCAAAGTCGAACTTTAATCCGATGTGAGCGTTCCCACGCAGAGCGTGGGAACGCTCAGTGCTGCAAAAATCATCCATCTATCAGTATTACCAAGTTTGTCAGAGTTTTACATTGAACCCGAGGGGGTGTCTGACTATAATGGCGCGCTTCCATTTTCCCGCTCGGGAGCCCCCGCGATGCTGCGTATCAGCCAAGAAGCTCTGACATTCGACGACATTCTCCTAGTGCCCGGTTATTCCGAGGTGCTTCCTAACGAAGTCAGTCTCAAGACCCGCCTAACCCGTGGCATCGAGCTGAATATTCCTCTGGTTTCCGCTGCCATGGACACCGTCACTGAAGCCCGTTTGGCAATCGCCATGGCTCAGGAAGGCGGCATCGGCATCATCCACAAGAACATGACCATCGAGCAGCAAGCTGCCGAAGTTCGCAAGGTCAAGCGTTACGAAGCCGGTGTGGTCAAGGACCCGATCACCATCGAGGCCGATGCCACCGTTCGTGACCTGTTCGACCTGACCCGCCTGCACAACATCTCCGGCGTTCCGGTGCTGCACGATGGCGACCTGGTCGGCATCGTCACTTCCCGTGACGTGCGTTTCGAGAACCGTCTTGAAGTCACCGTCCGTGAAGTGATGACGCCTAAAGAGCGCCTCGTTACTGTCAAGGAAGGCGCCGACAAGAACGATGTGCGCGAGCTGCTGCACAAGCACCGCATCGAACGCGTACTGATCGTCGACGACAAATTCGCCCTCAAGGGCATGATGACCGTCAACGACATCGAAAAAGCCAAGGCTTACCCGCTGGCCAGCAAGGACGATCAAGGTCGTCTGCGCGTAGGCGCTGCGGTCGGTACCGGCAAAGACACCGGTGACCGTGTAGCGGCCCTGGTGGCTGCCGGTGTTGACGTGGTGGTGGTCGACACTGCCCACGGTCACTCCAAAGGCGTGATCGACCGCGTTCGGTGGGTCAAACAGAATTTCCCTGACGTGCAAGTGATCGGCGGCAACATTGCCACCGGCGCTGCCGCCAAGGCCCTGGCCGAAGCCGGTGCTGATGCGGTCAAGGTCGGTATCGGCCCTGGCTCGATCTGCACTACCCGTATCGTGGCAGGTGTAGGCGTGCCGCAAATCAGCGCCATCGCCAACGTCGCCGCGGCCCTTGAAGGCACTGGCGTACCGTTGATCGCCGACGGCGGCATCCGTTTCTCCGGTGACCTGTCCAAGGCCATCGTCGCCGGTGCTTCCTGCGTGATGATGGGCTCGATGTTCGCCGGTACTGAAGAAGCGCCGGGCGAGATCGAACTGTTCCAGGGTCGTTCGTACAAGGCTTACCGCGGCATGGGTTCTCTGGGCGCCATGTCCCAGGCTCAAGGCTCTTCCGACCGCTACTTCCAGGACTCCTCCGCGGGCGCCGAGAAGCTGGTACCGGAAGGCATTGAAGGGCGTGTTCCTTACAAGGGCACCCTGAGCGCCATCATCCATCAACTGATGGGCGGCCTGCGTTCCTCGATGGGCTACACCGGCAGCGCCGACATCGAAGAAATGCGCACCAAGCCTGAGTTCGTGCGGATCACCGGTGCCGGCATGGCCGAGTCCCACGTCCACGACGTACAGATCACCAAGGAAGCGCCAAACTACCGCGTAGGTTGATGCTTCCAGCAAATAGTTAAGTAACCGGGGCTGTCTTATTCAGCCCCGAGTTGTTTCTGATTCATTAGACGAGACTGATCTCATGGCCCTCGACATTCACGCCCACCGCATCCTGATCCTCGACTTCGGTTCCCAGTACACTCAGCTGATCGCCCGCCGCGTGCGTGAAATCGGCGTGTACTGCGAACTGCATCCGTTCGACATGGACGACGAAGCGATTCGCGAATTCGCTCCAAAAGGCGTCATTCTCGCCGGCGGCCCCGAGTCCGTGCACGAAGCCAACAGCCCGCGTTGCCCGCAGGCGGTGTTTGACCTGGGCGTGCCGGTCTTCGGTATCTGCTACGGCATGCAGACCATGGCCGAGCAACTGGGCGGCAAGGTTGAAGGTTCCGAGCTGCGTGAATTCGGTTACGCCCGTGTCGACGTGGTCGGCAAGAGCCGCCTGCTGGACGGCATCGAAGACCACATCGACGCCGACGGCCTGTTTGGCCTCGACGTATGGATGAGCCACGGTGACAAGGTCACCCGGATGCCGGAAGACTTCCACATCCTGGCCAGCACCCCGAGCTGCCCGATTGCCGGCATGTTCAACGACGACCGCGGCTACTACGGCGTGCAGTTCCACCCGGAAGTGACCCACACCAAGCAAGGCGGTCGCATCCTGTCGCGCTTTATCCTCGACATCTGCCAGTGCGAAGCCCTGTGGACCCCGTCGAAGATCGCTGAAGACGCCATCGCCAACGTACGTGCCCAGGTCGGCACCGACAACGTCCTGCTGGGCCTGTCCGGCGGCGTTGACTCCTCCGTGGTTGCGGCGCTGCTGCACAAGGCCATCGGCGACCAACTGACCTGCGTCTTCGTCGACAACGGCCTGCTGCGCTTGCACGAAGGCGAGCAAGTGATGGCCATGTTCGCCGAGAACATGGGCGTCAAGGTGATCCGCGCCAACGCTGAAGATCAGTTCCTGAACAACCTGGCCGGCGAGTCCGACCCGGAGAAGAAGCGCAAGATCATCGGTCGCACCTTCATCGACGTATTCGATGCCCAGTCCAACAAACTGGACAACATCAAGTACCTCGCCCAGGGCACCATCTACCCGGACGTGATCGAGTCGGCCGGCGCCAAGAGCGGCAAGGCCCACGTGATCAAGTCCCACCACAACGTGGGCGGCCTGCCTGAGGAAATGAACCTCAAGCTGGTCGAACCACTGCGCGAACTGTTCAAGGACGAAGTCCGCCGTCTGGGCCTGGAATTGGGCCTGCCGTACGACATGGTCTACCGCCACCCATTCCCGGGCCCGGGCCTGGGCGTGCGGATCCTCGGTGAAGTGAAGAAGGAATACGCCGACCTGCTGCGTCGCGCCGACCACATCTTCATCGAAGAACTGCGCAAGGCCGACTGGTACCACAAGGTCAGCCAGGCATTCGTGGTGTTCCAGCCGGTGAAATCGGTTGGCGTGGTCGGCGATGGCCGTCGTTACGCCTGGGTTGTGGCCCTGCGTGCGGTGGAAACCATCGACTTCATGACCGCCCGTTGGGCACACCTGCCGTACGAACTGCTGGAGACGGTCAGCGGCCGTATCATCAATGAGATCGAAGGTATTTCGCGTGTGACTTATGACGTGTCGAGCAAGCCGCCGGCGACCATTGAGTGGGAATGATGGGACGTCCGGCATTGCCCGGCACTATCTAGCAATAAATGCCCTGGAGCCCGCGTAATTGCGGGCTTTTTGGTTTTTTTGTCTGGCACTATTTGGCAATTCTTAGCATCGCCAAGCACCCCCTATCCGTGGCATGGTAGCTGGTATTATCTAAGCCTGATGCCATGCCGATGCCCCGATACCATGTGTAGCGTTCCCGCGAGCCCATGGTATCTAAAATTCACAAAATATTGATTTATAACGAATTATTTGTGAATTTTTGTGGGTTTTTAGAGCATGGTATTTTGAACGAGAAAAGGCAGGGACCATGCTTACCGATACCAAGCTACGTAACCTCAAACCTAGGGAAAAACTCTACAAGGTGAACGACCGTGACGGCCTCTATGTAGCCGTTACAGCCGCTGGAGCCATCTCGTTTCGCTACAATTACTCGATTCACGGCAGGCAAGAAACCATCACCTTCGGCCGATACGGTAGTGGCGGGATTACCCTTGCGGAGGGGCGTGAGCGGCTGAACGAGGCCAAGAAAATGGTCGCGGCTGGGAAGTCGCCTGCGAAGGAAAAAGCTCGGGACAAGGCACGTGTTAAGGACGCGGAGACGTTTGATGCGTGGGCTGAAAAGTGGCTGCGCGGCTATCAGATGGCTGATTCTACCCGCGATATGCGGCGCTCCATCTACGAGCGTGAGTTGAAGCCGAAATTCGGCAATCAGAAGCTTGTGGAGATTACTCACGAGGACTTGCGAGCGCTGACAGATGCCATTGTTGAGCGAGGTGCACCGGCAACGGCGGTGCACGTTCGCGAGGTGGTGATGCAGGTCTATCGTTGGGCCATTGAGCGCGGGAACAAGGTCGAGAATCCAGCAGACTTGGTACGTCCTTCCAGCATCGCCAAATTCGAGCCGCGCGACCGGGCGTTGAGCTTTGAAGAGATCGGCTTGATGTACCAGTACATGGAGCGCATTGGCACCGCATCGTCAGTCCGTGCTGCCGCTAAGCTGTTGTTGCTCACAATGGTGCGTAAGAGCGAGCTGACCAACGCGACCTGGAGCGAGATCAATTTCACCGAGGCGCTTTGGACCGTTCCCAAAGAACGGATGAAACGCCGAAATCCTCACCTCGTTTTTCTATCTAAGCAGGCGTTAGACATTTTCATTGCACTAAAGACGTTTGCTGGTGGATCGGACTACGTGTTGCCGTCACGGTACGACTCGGACTTGCCAATGAGTGCCGCTACGATTAACCAAGTGTTGACGCTGACATACCGGCTTGCGCAGAAAGAAGGGAAGGCGCTGACCAAGTTTGGGCCGCACGACCTCAGAAGAACAGCCAGCACGCTGCTGCATGAGGCGGGCTACAACACTGATTGGATTGAGAAGTGTCTTGCGCACGAGCAGAAAGGCGTGCGGGCTATCTACAACAAGGCTGAATACCGTGAGCAGCGCACGGCGATGCTACAGGATTGGGCGGATATGATTGATGAATGGACGCTCAAACAGCCACGGCAGAGCGCCGGAGGCTAATTAGAGCATGATTGTCTTCAGCGTGTCGCCTGCTTCTGCGCTCGCCGCTTGACAGCGGCGGAAACTGCTTGGCGTGATACGCCAAGCTGGCGCGCTATTTCAGCTTGACTCATGGTGCCCTGAGTTAACAGATCATCCATCATACTGGTGGGAGACTTGAGTGCCTGGAGCAGTCGATAGGCTTCTCTCCTGACATATGCGTGGGCTTCAATGTCCCACTCAGGGAGAGTGCCGGCTTCCTGCGACCAGATTTTGTCAATCAACTCGTCATACTCTAGCGCCAACCTTCTGTCACGTTGATATGCGCGGCGAGCTTCATCGCTTCGCCTTGGGTTGTGTGCTTCGCAGTAGAGTTTGCTGGGCTTCGCTGCGCCTTCGGGCTGACCCGGTAGTTTAGTGGGCCGGAGCAACTCACCATGCCGTGCCCACGCGGCAATGAGTATTCGCCGCTCGACGTGCTCCCTGAAGGCTGACACCGAACGGTCACCGCGCATTTCCACCATGTCACAGTAGGCCATCAACATGCGGGCGGGCTCGTACCGGCCGAACTCACCTTTCCATGCCTGCTCGTAGCGCTCCACCAAGGCGTCGGCTTTTTTCTGAGCTGCCGCACGAATGGCATCCGTTAGCGGCGCGACTTTGACATTTCCTCGTTTTAGGCGCTTGAAGACCTTTTGAGCCCCCACGCTGATCGAGTATTCGGTGGATCGCCAGCATAGTTCGCAGAAGCCCCAGTCATAGACGTTGCTGAGCTTGGCGCGGATGCGATCAGACGATGTATCACTTTCCCTAACCAGGCGTTCTAGAAACGGATCGAATGTGCTCGGCGCTTTCTCACGTTTTTTCATCGTCCGATGATAGCTCTTCGTGACAACTAAATTCTAACTTTTTTGCACCCTGACTCTGGCGCTGGAGGGCATTGTCAAGCATCTGACGACTTTGAAGGAAAGCGACCTTATGGAGATCAAGCCAAAGAGCAAGACACTCATCAACCGCAAGAAATTGCACGCGATGATCCCGCTGGCTGAACGCACGATCTACAACATGGAACAGCGGGGGGAGTTCCCGCGCCGCATCGCACTAACCAGCCGAAACGTCGCGTGGGATCTGACTGAGATCGAGGAATGGATCGACGCGCGCAAGTCGTCGGGTATACATGCTGCCCGCCCCGGAATAGGGGCCTGAATCGTGGCGATTGATGTGTGGGCAGCATGCCAGGGGAAACCGCTTGTGCTGGATTTCATGCGGCCATCTGCGGGCAGCTCTGGACGAGAATGCAGGGCGCACAGTCGCTCAGCAAGTTGGCATGGGGTTTGGCCATCCATATGACTAGCAGAAACAATGGTCCCCAGTCGATGAGGGCTGTAATAGGCCGCGAGCGCATTGAGGCCGTAGCGCGTCCTGGCGAGACATACGAGCAAGTCGCCGACCGCTTGCAGCGCGAAGGGAACGAGGAAAGCCGTCTAGTAGCAGCGCCTAAGCTACAACCCGCTACCCGCGTGCGCAAACCATCCAAGGGGGATGAGCAGCAGGATTTCTTCATCCCGACGGTGTATGACGTGGGCATCCGCGATAGCCGCAACATCATGGATGTGGCCGTATTCCGACTGTCCAAGAAGGAGAGGCGTGCGGGCGAGGTCATCACCTATGAGTTGCGGGACGGCAACGTGAAGGTGTCTGCCGGTCCAGCCGGTATGGCTTCGGTGTGGGATTACGACCTTGTGCTGATGGCTGTGTCGCATTTGACCGAAGCAATGAACCGCTATCGAGATGGTAGGGGCGAAAAGCCGGGCCGGGTTTTCCGGCCGCACGTTGGTGACGTCCTCAAATTCCTGCGTCGTGCTTATGGCGGCAAGCAGAAAGACGATCTTGTAGAGACGTGCCTACGGCTGAATACCACGCATGTAGCGGTCCGGCGTACCGAAAAGGGCAAGAATGGCCGAACCATCACCGTGAATGAAGGTGAGCCGCTGATTAGCCGATACAAGGTCATTGAGAACAGCTCAGGCAAGCCAGAATTCATTGAGATCGAGGTGGCGCAGTGGATGTATCAGGAGATCACGGGCGGCAAAAACCCCGACGTGCTGGCCCTCCACCCTGACTTCTTCCTGATCGGTACCGGCATTGGCCGGTTCGTGTATCGTCTTGCGCGCAGAGCAGCGGGCAAGACAGAGGCCAGATGGTCATTCCAGACCATCTACGAGCGCAGCGGCTCGGCGGGAACGTTCAAAGAATTCTGCCGCATCTTACGCGGCATCGTCGAGGCTAACGACTTGCCGGAATATACCTTGACGATGGAGGCCGGGCAGAGCGGGCCGCTGCTCGCAATGGCACATCGGCGCCGCATGGTCGACGGAGCGGCCGGTGTGTAATGTACGGGTGCCAATGCGCGGCACGCGCTTAGCCTGTGGATAGTCCGTACATTACCCACCAACCTCCGTACTTTACCCACCCAAAACCGTACATTACCCACCAAAAGCCGTACATTGCACACTGGACAAATTTACAACCCATTGAAAATAAAAAGAAATTTTAATTATTTTTTTCCTAAATCTTTTAAAGCTTAATTAAAACTCTAAAACCGCTGAGGGTGCCAACTGGGCAACCGAAGCAGGGGCACCCTTGCGGGGGTTCCCCCACCGCTTCGCGGCGGCTTCCCCTTCCGCATGAAAATGCGTTCGGTACGCTCACAGAGTTGTCTATGCGCTGGCCAGCCGGCGTGTCGTACAGATTCGCTACCGGGGATTGTGGTTTATGGGCCGCGCGACAAACGCGATTGCTGGCCATGAACGAACCTCGTTCATCCATGTTAGATATCTAACAAGGGAGGCTGCGCAGTGCCCTGCCGGTGTACTGGCCAATACACCCTCAGAAAAAACCTGCGCGCCCATGTTTTCCAGCAGCGCACAAGGCCACCGTGTTGATCTCAAAAAAGGGACACCAAAGGGAAGGGGGGCGGCCGGGTTGGCAAACGCACAGACTTGCCCACCAGTTTGCATTCGACCTGACCAGCCATTTGCGCCAGATTTGACCTCCACGCTTCGTGGCCATGACCGGCAGAGAACGACCCATAGCAGTCATTCCCGCCAGGCACAGCTCGGCCTGAAGCGGCGTACAAAGCACGCATCGGGCTACCGGTTGATGAAAGTTTCGCGGATTTTATTGACACGTTGCCTACTATGCAGAGCAGCTCCGCTGCTGGCATATTGCCTCTTCGTTTTTCGCGGGGGGGGGCTTGCTGGGAAGAACGGTAAGCCAGATCTGGCTCGTTTGAGTCGTGGTCACGAAAAGTACTATCGCCTTGCAAGATTTGGGCGCGCTATAGCCAGTATGCGATCGAAGCCCACCGAATGTGTCACGCAATCAATTGCAACTGATTCGCCCCCCTCCACACACTGCTATTTAAGGGAATGACATGACTACCGCACCTAAAGGAATCTCCACCCAGCCCGTGTGGTTCGTCGGCGCCGCTTACGGAAGGAAAGATGATCAGACTGCGCGCTTCCTTCGCGAGGGCATCTGGGAAAATGGCTACGACGACAAACACCTTGATCTCGTGCGCAGCATGAAAGTGGGCGAGCGCATTGCGATCAAGTCGGCCTACACCCAATTGCATGACCTACCGTTCGATAACCGTGGGAATCGAGTTTCGGTCATGACCATCAAGGCGACCGGTATTATCACTGAGAATCGCAATGACGGCCGGCAAGTCAAGGTCGACTGGGAACCCGTCAAGCCGGGACATAAATGGTACTTCTACACCCACCGCGGCACGATCTGGCGCGTGCTGCCGGGTGATTGGAAAAATGATGGACTGATTGACTTTGCGTTTGAAGGCAACGCCCAGGATATTCAACGCTTTTGCGATGCCCCTTATTGGAAAGCGCGCTTTGGTCGCCAATCTGCGGTTTCGGAAAAGTTTGGCTGGACGCGCTTCTACATGGCGATCGCCGACAAGCTGCTCCAGCATCGGCACGATCGGAAAGCCTTGGTGGCAGGGCTGAAAGAGATATCCACTCAGGTACCGGCGCTGGGTTATCTGGAAGCGGACATTTATCCAAACGGCAAGCGTGGCTTTGTACGGGACATTTGCCCGTTCACTGTCATGGGCACCTTCAACCGCCAAACCAAAGAAGTAAACCGGAAAGCGATTGCCACCGAGATCGCGATTTTCCTGGGCGTTGAAGAGCCGGTGCCACAGTCGTTTGAAGGTGTGCCCGTACTGCACAATTTGAAGTCTTGGTATTTCCCACGCGAAAAGAACCGTAGCCGTGATCACATTGACTCGCTGTGGGAAACCTTCGCGACAGCCATCGCCTATGCCGATAGCGAAGAGGGCCAGGAGGAAGTCGCCAAAACTGCATTTGCCAAGGCGTTCGATGACAGTAATGGCCGCCTGGGCGTCGCATGGAACCTGACCATGGGGCTGTATTGGGCCCGGCCTTGGGCATTGCTCAGCCTTGACGGGCTGTCCAGAACGTACATTAAGGACACTCTAGCGATAACGATCAACCGTAACGGCCCAAACAGGCGATGCGCCGCAGTAGACTACTTGCAAGTGGTGGATATACTCGAGCCGCGGTTTCAGGAAAGTGGCTACCCCGCGCATTCGTTCCCGGAGTTATCGTTGTTAGCTTGGGGTTTGGAGTCTGATTCCTCTCTTGATAGCGACGAACTGTCCCCAGACGATATGGACGAGGAACCGGAGGTGACAGAAGCCGAGCCAGCCATCGCGAACCATCCTGCCTTACCCTCCTACACATTGGAAGACATCCTCGCAGAGGGTTGTTTTCTGGAGCATGCCGAGTTGGAAAGCGTGCTCGTTCGTTTGCGCGAGAAGAAAAACCTGATCCTTCAGGGGCCGCCGGGTACTGGCAAGACCTGGCTCGCCAAGCGCCTTGCGTTCGCATTGATCGGCACTCGGGACGTCAAAAAAGTTCGATCTGTTCAGTTCCACCCCAACTTGTCTTATGAGGATTTTGTTAGAGGTTGGCGCCCAGACGGTCGAGGAGGTCTCGCCCTGGCCGAAGGTGTTTTCATGGAGGTGGTAAAAGCAGCGCTCAACAATCCAGATTCAACGTTTGTGGTTGTGATCGAGGAGATCAATCGCGGCAATCCCGCACAGATCTTTGGCGAGATGCTGACCTTGCTGGAAGCAGGCAAGCGCACGCCAAGCGAAGCGCTGGAGTTGAGCTATCCCGACGCAGACGGCAATCGTACGGTTGTCCATATCCCGGAAAATCTTTACGTGGTCGGGACCATGAACGTGGCCGATCGGTCTCTGGCTTTGGTTGATCTGGCGCTGCGGCGCAGATTTGCGTTTATCAGCCTGACCCCAAGGTTGGGAGACCGTTGGCGCAAATGGGTCACCACGCAATGTGCTGTAGACGCCGACTTGGCGCACCACATCGAAACGCGGATGGCTGAACTCAATACCGTGATTGCCGATGATGAGCGACTGGGTAAGCAATTCCAGATTGGGCATAGCTACGTGACGCCAAGCGAGATGCTTAAAGAGGGCACCACGCGGGACTGGTTCGTTCGAGTGGTAGAAACCGAGATCCTGCCCTTGCTGGACGAATATTGGGTGGACACACCCGCCAGTGCGCAAGAGGCAGCAGCCAATCTTCTAGCAGGCTGGTGATATGGCAAACCTTGCAGAAGGGGCATTCATTCATAGCTCCGAGCGAGCGGTGGGTCGTATTCCGGTCAGAAATCTTTGGCTGCTGATGCTCTATGCTTCGGATCTCTATCGGGCCCTGGGCAATGCCAGGACCGCTATCGAAGCCATGCCCGACGATTTGCCGCGCATGGTAGGAGAAATCCTGGCCGATGCCGTTGAAGCACGGTTGCGCCGCCATTTGGGGCTGGGTTATCAGCATCGCGAGCAGATCGTCAACCGCGTGCGCGGCCGGATTGATGTCCTCGCTACCGAGCGCAAACAGCTATTGATGCGTGGGCAGATAGCTTGCCGATTCGACGAACTGACCCTGGACACCGTTCGAAATCGCTTTGTTCGAATGGCCTTGGAAAGATTGGCTGGATTGCTGCGTCGGCACCCGGTCGGCAGACGCTGCCGACAACTTGCGCAGCGCCTCACAGAACTGGGGGTCTCCAATCTGGGTGTGGTTCGTTCGCAGATCGACTTGGAGCGATTCGGGGGGCACGACACGGCGGATCGTCTGATGGTTTCCGCCGCCAAACTCGCCTATGACATGGCTATCCCCAGTGAGTCCGCAGGCAAGCAGTACATGCACCAACCCAATCGCGACGAAGTTTGGGTGCGCCGGTTGTTCGAGAAAGCCGTAGCAGGATTTTACCGCGTGGCACTGAAGGGCGACTGGACTGTTCGTGCGGGGGTGAAACTGAGATGGAATAGCAGCGACCGTACCCCGGGGTTGGATGCGGTCTTCCCGCAGATGACGGTTGATATGATGCTTGAGAATGCAACGCTGGCGCAGCGGATGGTGATTGATACCAAGTTCACGGCAATCTACAAGCGCAGCGTTTATCGCACGCAGACGTTGCACAGCGCTCATCTTTATCAGATATACGCATACCTTCGCTCGCAGGTGGCCGAGTCGAACCCCCTCACGCAGACCGCCAGCGGTTTGCTGTTGCATCCGGCGGTTGGCGAAAGGGTGGATGAGAGTGTGGTGATACAGGGGCACTACATCCGGTTTGCGACGGTTGATCTGGCAGCGAGCAGTGGCGAGATTCGGGAGCAGTTGATCAGCGTGATAACGCCGGATTTGCGTTGTGG
Source organism: Pseudomonas sp. F8002 (assembly GCF_013385495.1). Classification (NCBI taxonomy): domain Bacteria; kingdom Pseudomonadati; phylum Pseudomonadota; class Gammaproteobacteria; order Pseudomonadales; family Pseudomonadaceae; genus Pseudomonas; species Pseudomonas sp. F8002. Next base: position 158,017 of record NZ_JACAPW010000017.1, read on the forward strand.
GTCGGTGCTTACTTAGGGCCGCAAAGCCCACAAGCTGTGAGGAATGAGGTCAGAATTGATCCCCCAACCTGCGAACACGTAGAGGGGTGTGGTAGTGGTGGCGGCCGCAGACGTCCACATTGGCCATTACTTTTGGAACAGGCGAGGCAATGAGGGCTGATGGCGCACATGGAGGTTGTCAATGTGCGCCGACCGTTCAAATAAACGAATTGGGAACCAAGGCAGCTTTTGGCCGTTTTCTGCCTCTCGCCAAGGGCAGCAATCGGCCAGAAGCAGACGTTCATGAGCAATTGCTTCCGGCTAAAAGCTGGCGCTTTGTGGCTTGCAAATTAGGGTGGCGCTCCATGACATTCGCCTCTGCGCGCGCCTACGTGTGCAAGCAAAACGTAAAATAGCTCAAAGGCAGGCTTGTGATAGGCTTAAGTAGCGGGGCATGCATTGTCGGAACGACGGAAGCGCTAAGATCATTATTTGTACATCCCATGGCATTTATGTGACGTAGGGTGGGATTGCGATACCGCATTAATCAGTATGAGGAATGGCATCATGTTACAACGCCTATACATTCACAATTTTCGATGCCTAGAAAACTTTGAATTCAAACCGGGTAGTGCATCCTCTGCACTACTGATCGGAAAAAACGGCAGCGGAAAAAGCACGCTGGCAAAAGTTTTTAGGCTGTTTCAGGCAATTGGCCGGGGAACGAATCGGGTTGGCCAGTTAGTTAGAGTCAAGGATTTCACCTTGGGTCGTACTGATGTGCCAATTCGCTTAGAAATGGAGGCCAAGCTTTCTGGTCGTTTGTATCGATATGTCCTTCTTTTAGACTTGCCTGAACGATTCCGAGAGCTTAGGGTATTAGAAGAAAAATTAATGCTCGATGATGAAGTTGTATACTCGCGCGAATTAGCTCAGGTAGTAATAAGGCGTCAGGGTGGCGCGCAGCCTGAGGCGAAGTTCAATATAGACTGGCATTTAATCGCGTTGCCGGTTATACAAGATCCATCCAGTAGTGATGCTTTAAGCGAGTTTCGCGAATGGATGGCTAGAATGATACTGCTTGCGCCTATTCCTAGTCACATGGGGGGGGAAGCAAGTGATGAAACACTTGAGCCCGAAGAGGATGGTAAAAACTTCGCTGATTGGCTTTCGGGCATACTGGCTCAATATCCATCGGCTTATTCTACCCTAACTCGCCATTTACAGGAAATTATGCCGGATTTGGCGGACTTTCGATTCGAGCGAGCGGGTAAAGAATCCAAGTCCTTACTAGTCCGCTTTAAGTCGGAAACAGCAGAGCATGAGTTTGAATTCGACTCCTTGTCCGACGGCGAAAAATGCTTCTTTCTTTGCGCTGTAGTTTTGGCCGCGAATCAATGCTATGGGCCATTGTTTGCGTTCTGGGACGAGCCTGACAATTACTTGGCTCTTAATGAAGTTAGTCACTTCGTAATGGCTTTGAGGCAAGGTTTTCACAAAGGCGGTCAGATTGTTATGACTTCCCATAATGAGGAAGCTGTACGCCGATTCTCTAATGATAACACTTGGGTTTTGGGGCGTAGATCGCACCTCGAACCTACTATTATCCGACTCTTGGACGACATGCCTGCTCCTTCTGACCTTGTGCAGTCTCTTATATACGGAGATCTGGAACCGTGAGTGTTAATCGGCTGGCCCCTCACTTACTGATACTTCCAGAGGATGATGCTAACCGCCAATTAGCGAACGGTTTTCTGAGAAATCCGTCATTGAACCTACGAGCGGTTGCAGCGTTGCCATATTCTGGAGGGTGGGCAAAAGTTTGTAATGATTTCGTTACGACTTATGTGCCCATTTTGAGAAAGTATCCGTTGGGACACATAGTATTGCTTATCGATTTTGATAATAAGGTAGAAGAAAGGCTCAGATATTTTAGAGAGCGGTTTCCAGAGGACTTAGCAGGACGTGTTTATCTGCTAGGAACGTTGGATGAGCCGGAGCCTTTGCGAGTTGATCGAGGAATTTCACTTGAAAAAATTGGAGCAGAGCTTTCGGATGCCTGTTTTGATGAAAGCTGGGAGCATTGGAGCCACGAATTCCTGCGGCATAACGAAAGTGAAGTCCTGCGCTTAGTCGAAAATGTAAGACCATTTCTGTTTCGTTAGCACGCAATCTCGATTTCCTGAGGCGTGAGACCGGATACTGGTTACATCAGGCGTGTCGTCTTCCATCGGATTTCTTCGGTGCGATTTCGTCCGACTAGCTATGAAGTCATTCAATGAGTGGCTATAAAGGTACGACGGCCAGCCGGATGGAGCCTGAGTCTATAGACCGCCGCAACCACTCGCGGACACTATCAAGAAATCTCGGGGGGCAACGCAAAGATATATGCACAGATCGAGGAAAACTCTTAACAGTCATGGGTCGATAGACACTGTGCCCTTGCCATAATATTATTCCTAGGATGGTACAGCGTCACGTGGCCAGTTTTATTCGTCGTAAGTAACACCAAGCAAGGAGTGAGCCTTGGCTATAGATTTTAAATGCTCTGTTGAAAGAGTTGAGCTATTTTATAAAGGGACTTATCTGATGGATAGTCCGCGAAATCGTAAGCTGCAGGTAAGTGGAAGCGATTTTTTGTCAAAGCTGAACGGTACAAGAGTCGAAAATATACCGTCTGATATTAGCTTTTACATAGGGGCGGTTCAAGAGTTTTACCCTTCCTTGTCAGCGCTCTCTCTCGATAACTCCGGAAGAGGGATGGATATTACAATGCAGACGAGCTATATGAATCTCGGTGCTTGGATTAAGCCTTTTTCTTTTGATGAATACCTTTTAAAAGTAGAGTCATTAGTTGATGGTATTCTCCCGCCAATAAAAAAATATTATAAGTACGACGATGCAACGTCAATTAATCATACCGTATTAGGGCTAAATTTTTTTGTTGGGAGCGGAGATTTATTAGCTATTATTTCGTGTCGATTGGAAGACTTCGCTCGCGCGCAGCGTGAAGCTGAGAGGGTGCTGTACAACCAGAACTTACCAAGTCATACCTATCTAACTCGAGAGTTTAAGCTTGTTGAGGGGGAAAAGTTTTGCTTGGAGGAAAACTTGACAGTAGAATTTAAGGAGGTTAAGGGTAATAATCCAGTAAAATCAATTAGTAACTTAGTGGATGAGTATGTTTTAGCTTTTTTCAATAGCCAGGGTGGAAGCGTTTTTTGGGGTGTTAATGATGATGGCTTAGTCAAAAGCCTAAAATTGACAACTAAAATGAAAGATGATATCAGAAGGGTTGTTAGCGATAAAATCAATGTAATCGAACCGCCTATAGATCCAACACAAATAGGGGTGTTTTTTCACGAGGTTTTAAATGCTGATAATGGCTACGTATTGGAGGTGAATATACCAAGATCTCAATCGGAGCTGCTTTACTTTAACTCATCTGGCGAAACTTGGGTTCGACTAAATGGGTCTAAGAAAAAGCTTCAGGGCTCTGCATTGCAGGATTATATTATCAAGCGAACTCGTAAAGAAAACTGATGGCGCTCTGCTAATATTTAAACAGCTGTTGCGGGCACTTTAGAGCTACCAAGCGGTTCACTAGTTTTTTATTTATAAAAATAAAATCAACTACGGGGCAATAACAGAAATTGCTATGCTGAAACTTTATTTGTAATAGAGCATGGCGATTTTAGATTTTGGTGACTACTTGCAAAAAGGCATTTTCATCGATCAGTGTGCAGGCTGGTTGAAAGGATAGACTTTTTCAATACTGTCCACCGATAACCGCAGAATGTAAACAGCAGCATTATGTCGAGAGCAGCATATCGTGATGACGACTGTTGGCCGGACGCGTCCGCTTGCGAACGTCCACTTATGGCCGCTTTCTGCCTGTCACTGCCACTGGCAGCAATGTGCAGTTCTCTGTCGATCATGGTTATGAAGTACATTGGTCAAACCGATGTAATCGGTGGTCGAATGCAATGCAAATGACTGGTCGTCCTATGCTTGATGAACCGAGTAACGTATTTGGTGAACTGGTATAGCCGAGGTCTAACCAATCCTCGAAAGCCTCGTATATTTGCACCAAAGGCACCCCTCGCACGACTTCCGCCCGAACCTCATCCATGACAGCTATGAACGACACACGGCCGCATCCACGGCGTTGTGGGTGGTGCTCGACAGGGGGCAATTCGTGGTTATTCATACGTTTTTCTCCGTTCGAGCTATCTGGTACTAATTAATATATTTTTTCAAAGAAAAATAGCGCAATTTTTTGCGATTAATTGTTCCGACTAATGCGATTCAATGCGATTTAATGCGATTTAATGCGATTCTAGGAAAATATATGTGAGTGGGAAAAACGGAACTGGCTGTTTTGTCCAAATCGCATAGAATCGCAAAAACAATGACGGCAAGATGTGTGTTGTACGGGTACGGGCAAGCCCGTACCCATCCATCACCGCCCCTTATTCGCCTTCGGCTCAACGTATCTTGCTCTGCGAGGCAGGCAGACGCTGCCGCGTCTAAGGGCAAAAATGCAATAGCAAAACAGGGCCCTACAATGGCAGACGACACCAAAGAAAAGGCACCGGCTCGCCGACGCGGCAAGCCAATCGAGGTTTGGGTTACTGACGAGGAAAAGGCGCTAATCACTGACAAGGCCGAAGAAGCAGGCATGTCACGCTCGGGCTACCTTCGCGCCTTAGGCATGAACACGCCCATTCGGTCGGTCGTTGACCTGAGAGCTGTGGCAGATTTGGCTAAGGTCAATGGCGACCTTGGACGAGTTGCCGGGCTATTGAAATTTTGGCTTGCCGAAAAGCGAGGCCAAGGCGCACACCCCATTGACGTGGAAAGAACAATGATCGAATTCAGGGAGTTGCAGGGACAAATTCGCGAGACGATGAGCATGATAGTCTATGCTCGGAAAGGGTGAAAGCTCACTTGGGCCGTTTCCGGGGTCGCCGCTTTAGAGCTTTTTAACTCCTCAAAAGGAGCCTTACAAGGATAACTGCTAGGTCACTCGAGCTTTAGTTCACACCGATATTGTATTGCTACAATCAGCATAAGGGTAATATGCAGGAACGATTGTTTGAGCTCGCGGTATAGTTCGGGTTCGGCGTCCTTCTCGCCAGGACCGATGGTTAACTCTGCATGGAGTGAGCCATCTTCAAGCGTTTTGATTGGCTTGGCTTGCTGCAATAGTTGCTTGATGTGGAAGTCTGAGAAGTGAATAGCGCCAGATGTTTTCTTATAAACTACTGGTATCCAGTCTCCTAAGCCTTCTATTTGTTGTATTAGCCATCTGTCAGAAGCTTTCTCTTTCGCTCCACGTAACTTCATGTCTTTGATGTTTTTCCCTTGGGCGACTTGCTGCGCAAATGTTTCTGCGGTCATGCTATCTGTCTCATCTGCCCAGTAGAGTGCATAGGACCTTGCCAGGGTATCTAGATTTAATCGAACAAGCGTCATTGCCATTTGGCCATTGCACGCTTCTATGGATTGCCTGAAGGCTGCTTCTAAAGACAATGTTCGACGAGCGACAGCCAGTAAAAAATATCTTTCATGTTCACGCTCTTGGGGGAATTTTAATATCTGTGCACATATTTCGTAAAGGTCATTTTTTGCTGCTTCGTACTGTGAAAAGTTTCCGAACATCTCACGTTCTTTCGTATCGTTCATTGCCATTTCCCGCCTTTTTTTTGTGCCGAGTTGCTGCTTATTGTGGGTCGCACTTTCCAAAAGAATTACAGATGCGACGTATATGCGGCAGGCAGCACAATCATGGAGAATTAGTTCCTGGTCTTCTTAGCTCAAAGTGCCCGTCCGTTGCCGCGCTGGTATAATAATTTCCTGCCAGTTGTGTTGGGCTAGCTTCGAAGAACTTTAAATTGGCAGATCCTTCATAAGCCTCTCTTGTAGCAATATTGGTCTTCTTTGGTGTCACACGATAAAAGTAGAAGATTTGGGCGCGGCCGGATTCAGGATCTTTTTTTGGTACCATCGCAAGCGTCTGTGAATCCGAATCTTGCGACAACACCTCCATGCTCATACTCAGCCAGTTCTGCCTGATTATGGCTATGGCACGAACTTCACCGCTCTTACCGTGGTTTCGGTAGTGAATCGTCATGTCCCATTCACCATTGAGGTCGGGGAACAGCCAGCTATTCAGGAATGGCAAAAACTCCCAAACTTTTCGCCAGCCCCAATATACAAACCCAAGTACTACTGTATTAAGTGCAGCACCACCGCCTAATGCCATTCCAAGTATCTCGGTTTTTTGCTCGGAATTAAATCTGCTGATTATTTCATAACTCCCAATCACACATACACAGTAGGCAATAGCTATAAATGCAATTAGTCTTAGCGGATATAATAGTAAAAACATCTATGTTCTCTCGGAGAAAATTTCTTGGCCATCCTTAAATATGACAATGCCTAATGATTCAGTGGCAATGCCGCATAAAAGCACTTTTGAAATGGTTGATCCAAATAGTGCTGCCAAGTACCGTCCGCCAAATTTCCTGCTTCTATTTATAAGCGCAGTTTTCGATACAGGAGGAGAAAAATACTGTGACATTGCTACTAGGCGGAGATCAGGCGTCAGCACATGGAATCCGTCGTGGAGGTCGTTCGTTACCTTAGAAACTCTGGCCAAGGATAAAGCTGCATCCTCTTCTTTAGGGATCACGATCTCCAGTCTAAGCGGGACTGTGGGAAGCTCTGTATCCGGATTGCAGACAATCACGCCGACCCCAGTAAATTCTTCACCTGCTAAGGTTCTTGCTCGACCGAGCATTTCTACTAATTCACTAACCATGACAACATCGCTCCACTTTACGTCTTCGCACGATACCATTCTGGCTTGTGGCCCGACTCCAATGCCTGCACGGGATCGGAAAAGAAGCTAGCCCTGTGATCGGTGACGCCAGTTCAGCACCTCATCCGACTAGCTTCGGCTGTCCTACAATATCGCTGTATCCAGCGTATTTCCTCGCGTCAAGACCGGAAGCGATTCTAAACGGCCGGTACAGTATTTTTTGGTTGAGACTTACCTGGCCGATGTTATGTGAATGGCATTATAGTGCCATTAAAGAAGCCCAAAAAACTCGGAGCTGACAAGGATGCCGACGCAAACTGCTGAAGACTATCTCGCCGCGCTTGCAGATGAGCTCGCGATCAGTGAGGCTCGATACGATCAAGCGTGCCGGAGCTATGAGTCTCTAGGGGCATGGTTGCATCGTGCGGAATCTACCGTCGTTGGCCACGATCCGCAGATATACGTTCAAGGATCGTTTCGACTAGGTACAGCAATTCGCCCGCTTAGTGATGAGGAGGAATACGATGTTGATTCCGTCTGCTTGCTACGTCTCGGAACCGGAGACCTGACCCAGAAACAACTCAAGTCGCTCGTCGGCGATGAGGTCAAGGCTTATCGTAACTCGCAGAATATGGTGAAGCCTGTTACTGAGGGGCGCCGTTGCTGGGTCTTAGCTTATGCGGACGGTGCTCAATTTCATATGGACATCGTCCCTGCAATTCCCAACGCAACCCGACAGCGCCTACAGCTTGAAGCGCGTGGACTGGATCTGAAATGGTCTGAGACAGCCCTGGTCATTACCGATATTAGGTCACCAGTCTACGAGATGATCTCTAACGATTGGCAGCGCTCGAATCCCAAGGGATACGCCGAGTGGTTCAGGCAACGTATGGGATCGGTGTTTGAGAAACGTAGGCGCGTGCTTGCGGAGTCGATAAAAGCGAGCGTTGAGGATATACCTGACTATAAAATTCGGACGCCTCTCCAGTCGGCCATAATGATTTTAAAGCGGCATCGGGACGGGATGTTTGTGGGACGCTACGACGAGCGGCCGATTTCTATAATTATCACTACGCTCGCTGCCCATGCTTACAATGGTGAAGAAAAGATCGCGGATGCCCTTTTTTCAATCCTTTCGCGTATGGATCAATTCATAGAGCACGACGGGCACAATCGCGTCATTCGTAACCCATCCGACCCTCTCGAGAATTTTGCTGACAAATGGCCGCAACATCCTGAGCGAGAAGCAGCTTTCTTTGAATGGCTTGGCCAAGCTCGCCACGATTTTGGGGAGCTCGCAGAGCAGGTTGAAAGGCGGCGTTTGATTGAAAGCATCCAACCTCGCATGGGGGCAGTTGCGGAAAGAGCCGCTGCGCGTCTAGCTCCGCCACCTGGGAGCATGTTACGCCCCGCGACGGCTGCTGCTGCGCTAGGCGCTGCGGCTCCCAGCGCGCCAGTATTTCCGAACACTCGGCGTGAACCGACATCGCCAAAGGGTTTCGCTTGATCTGGTGGGCAGATCAACCCTCTCGGGCACAATCCGAGCGAGCCTCGGTAGCGGATCTGCTCGATCGGAATTCGTGGCTGTCGAATATTGAGTGGCGGTTTGCGGCTAACCTCCAGATCGCGGTCGACTTCAATCTTGAGGTGGGGGAACGGATTGTCCCGCTAACACTTACCTATCCCGAATTTTTCCCGGACGTGACCCCCTCTATTGTCCCGCGGGACGGAGTCCGCATCTCTGGCCACCAGTATGGTGCGGCCGGAGAGCTATGCTTGCAGTATCGCCCTGATAATTGGACGTCGGATGTCACCGGCGCCATGATGATTGAAAGTGCCTATCGCCTGTTGTCTTCCGAGCATGAGACTGGGGCGTCTGCTCTTTCAGATCACAACTCTTCACCAGCCCAACGAACTCGGGGTGCGCTACTGCGGTTCCTCTACTCGTACGACGTGTGGGCCGGTCTATTGATGGTCGAAGAGGGCAAAGTAGTTGAGGCCGAGATTCAAGAACACGACTTCGCGGGATTTTACGCTGCCCAGCTCTCGCGTATGGGCCCAAAAGATGCACCTTTATGGTCCGAATCTAATAAGCGCGGGTACGGAGCCCGTCTGTTGAGCGCCTGGGTTGTCCGTCTGCCTGAGGGCGCGTCAGCAAAAAGTAAGACGCTTGGGGAGCTGACTTCTCTACTTCAGCATCACGGTTTTGGATCTACGGCAGCAGAGCTATCGGCGGTGTCTTGTGGCGTGGGGGTCATCCTCTTCGATGGCATAAGTATTCAAGTCCTAATGGTCATCGGTAGTGTGGAATCCCGTTTGCTTATCAACTACGACTTAGTGTTCGCCGAGCACGGTCGTGCGCGCCTAGATCCCGAATATGCTCGTTTGGCAGGAGCGAAGGTCGCGGTGGTAGGATGTGGCTCTGTCGGGTCGAAGGTCGCTGTGAACCTCGCCCGGTCGGGTGTGGGTAGGTTCGTGCTCATCGATGGTGACGTCCTCGCGTCCGGCAACTTAGTGCGCAACGAGCTCGACTGGCGGTCGGTGGGGATTCATAAGGCACCTGCTCTCGGGGCCCGGCTCAAGGAGGTCAGTGCTGATTGCGACGTCACTAGTCGTACCACAGTCATAGGAGGCCAAGAGAGCGGCGGGACAATTTCCGCCACAGTGAGCGACATCGCCGAGTGCGATCTGATCATAGATGCCACCGCTGATGCGACGGTGTTCAATTTATGCGCAGCGATTGCGCGCAGGGCCGAGAAGCCGATGTGTTGGGCGCAGGTATTCGGGGGCGGGGCGGGGGGCATTGTCGTACGCCTACGTCCTAAAATGGATCCGACACCACTTACTGCCCGTCAGCGCATTGAGGGCTGGTATGCGGAGCAGGGTGTTGAATGGCCAGATGACGGGTCTTCGCAGCCGTATACGGACAGCGACGGGGTAGGAACTCCCCTTATTGCAGACGACGCGGACGTATCGGTCGTCGCTGCGCATCTGTCTCGGTTTGCAATCGATATCCTCGCCCGTCCCGGCGCGACAATCTTCCCGTTTTCCGCTTACTTAATAGGGATGGCTGAAAGGTGGATCTTCACCGCCCCGTTTGACGTGCAACCGATCGATCTCGGGGAGAGTGATGCTTGGGGCTCCGAGCCAGAGGCAAGCGACTCGGATGCGTTAAGGCAGCTGCTTGCAGACCTACTTCCCGGAGCGTCCGATGCGGGTTGAAATTGCGCGCGACGTCAAGGCCAAGCTGCGGCGGGCGCTAATAAGCGCAGGTCGCCGTGAGATCGGCGGCGTGCTGATGGCCGAGCAAGTCGAGCCAGGCTTTTTCCGAGTCGTTGATCTTTCGATGGACGATCAGACTGGAGGTCAGGCCCATTTCGTCCGTAGTCCAGAAGCTCACGCTGGAGCACTGAGCGAGTTCTTCAATCGGACGGGACACGAGTATGACCGTTTCAATTATCTAGGGGAGTGGCACTCTCATCCGCGGTTCCCCGTAACACCTAGCGTTCAGGACACGCTCTCAATGAATGAATTAGTCGAGGGCGAACGCGGCATAGGATTCGCCGTGCTCTTAATCGTTCGGCTGCACTGGTTGCACAGGATCTCCTGTTCTTGCACGCTCTTTTCCCGAAATACTAACCCCTCGCCTGTCGAAATTTTGGAGAAATGACATTGGTCACCTACTTCTTGCGATCGCTCATCGACTGGATCTTTCGGCGACGCTCAGCAGGTGTAACTCTTGTAAAATTTGGAGTACCTCTCTTCGCCCTAGTTCTCGTGGGGCTCACCGTCGGCGTAACGATTCCTACATCCAATGGGCCGTTTATCTTCAGCTGGGACTCGGCAAGTGGCGGCTCTATGGCCCTGAGTTGGGGCGTGTTTCTGATTGCAAGCCTCATAGTCTTTTTAGGATTGGCTCTGATCATTCGCGACATTCGTCAGGAGAGCCGACAAAAGGTAATTGTAGTTGAGGCGAGGGGGTTGCGTGATTGGCAGGGGCAGCCGTTGATAAAAGCAATCCCGTCCTCTATGCCGGGACGGCGTGAGCAGGTGGTGGTTGATGTAAGGCAGGGGATAGTGGATGGTCAGATCATCAGTCCGGAAGCCGCACTGCGCCGTATTGCGAGCTTGCCTGAAGATATTGCGCGCCGTTGTAACGGCCTAGACAGGGCGGATATTTCGTTCGTGGTCGGTGGGCTCGCACCGGTACCACTTCTTTTTCTTCTCGGCATAATTGTCGACGATGAATCAAGAACATTCATTATGGATTGGGATCGCAAGCAGCATATGTGGCGCACGCTCGATGATGAGGATGATGGCAAGCGTTTCGTTGTTACTGGTCTTGGAGCTTTCGGCGCAAAAGTGCAGCGAGTGGCGCTCTGCATATCTGCCTCTTACGATGTTCTAGACGTTGATGTTCGCCTCGTCGAGTCGGATATTCCGATTGTTAGAATGGACCTCGCCGGACGTAGTACGAATTCGCATTGGTCCGAGAGAAAGCAGCAGCAGCTCGCGCTGCAGTTTCTAGACGTTGTGATGTCTCTGGCTCGCGAGGGCGTGACTGAAATTTCTCTGTTCTTGGCGGCCCCTGCGAGTATTGCACTGCGGTTCGGTACGCTCTATGACAAGCGAAATCTTCCGAGGCTTGAAGTGAATCAGTACGAGCAGAGCGATCCCAAACGTTTTCCTTGGGCCTTGCGAATGCCTGTAGCAGGAGCTCTTCGCGCTGAAATTACGCAGCGCTAAGTGCTTACATAGTCTCTGGGCCCAGGTATTTGCCTATCTGCTTCCCTATGATGGTAGCGTCAGCCCATTACGACCTCATCGAGAAATGGCAACCTTCTTTACGGAGCGTGGTTTTTTTCATGGTATTGAAAAACTTATTTATAATTTCGTCCTTAAAATAGAAGGGTTTACTGGGTAGTTGATAATAGAGTGGGAATGATCCTGCCGTAGCAGCTGAGCGCTGAATAACAAAACCCCGGCCTGGTGCCGGGGTTTTGTGTTTCTGGCGTTTGTCTACCGCCGCGCAATATCCGAAAAGTAAAACTTATCCAGCGTATGCCGCGACTCGGTGTACTCGAACTGCCGTCCATCCTGCAAAAACGTCTGGTTGCTCACCACGATCACATGGCTCTGACCTTCGAGGTCCAGGTGTGTCTGATCGTCCTTTCCCCGTGGCAGCGCTTCGATGGTGCGCTGGGCATAGCTGATCTGCAGCTGCAAGGTCTGTTCGATAAACGCATAGATCGACTGCTCGGCAATCTCCCGATCCAGCCCCGGTATCAGGTCGGCGACGAAGTGGTTGATGTCGAGGATCACCCGTTTGCCGTCGATCCGCCGCACCCGTTTGACCCGGGTGATCAGGCTGCCAGGTTCGGCCTCAATGTGCTGCATCAACGGGCCTTCCAGCGGGAACTGGCTGAACTCCACCACTTCGGTACTGACGTCGTCGCCGAGGGCGGCATGGGTCTCGCGAAAGCTGACGATACCGCCGAGCTGGAACTCGATGGGGTTGGGTGACAGCACAAAGGTGCCCTTGCCGTGGATCTTTTGCGCGAAGCCGCGCTCCTGCAATTGCTCGATCGCCCGGCGTACCGTGCCACGGCTGGCCTGGTAGGCGTCCATCAGTTCGGTTTCGGAGGGCAGGCGCGTGCCGCGTTGCAGGCGTTCGGTGGTGATGCTGGCAAGCAGATCGGTATAGATCTGGTTGTATTTACTCATGGGGAAGGGCTCTGTGCCACGTTGGCGTTCAAGGCAGGAACCTTAGTGGCAGCGATGGGGTTTGTCCATGCAACCCATTGTAGAACTCGGAAATTTCTGACTCAAAAAACAGAAAATTAATCATTTTCAAACTCGTACATACGAGTTATTGCTTTAACTCGTACAGACGAGTACTTTTGGCTTCGGCGTGCTGCCTATGACCGCCCAATAAAAAAAACCAGAGTGGATACCAAGCATGAGCCACGACTATCCGAATATTGCCCGCGAGATTCTCAAGAACCTCGGCGGCAGCGACAACCTTGAGCAAGCTGCCCACTGCGTCACCCGCCTGCGCCTGGCCCTCAAGGACCCGAGCCTGGCCAACAGCGGCGAGCTGAACCAGGTCGACCTGGTCAAGGGTTCGTTCTTCACCGGCGGTCTGTTCCAGATCGTGATCGGCCCCGGCGAAGTGGAAAAAGTCTACGCCGCCCTGCGTGAGCAAACGGGCCTCGCCGCGTCGACCATCGCGGACGTGAAACAGAAAAGCGCCGACAAAATAAACCCGATGCAGCGCCTGGTGCGGGTGTTCTCCGATGTGTTCATGCCGATTTTGCCGGCGCTGATCATTGCCGGTTTGCTCATGGGGGTGAACAACCTGATGGGCGCCAAGGGCATGTTCATCGCGGACAAGACGTTGCTCGACGCCTATCCGAACCTGGATGGCCTGTGGAGCCTGATCAACCTGATGGCCAACACCTCGTTCGTGTTCCTGCCGGCACTGGTGGGCTGGTCGGCCGCCAAGCGCTTTGGTGGCAGTGAAATCCTCGGCATTGTCCTCGGCCTGATGCTGGTGCACCCCGATCTGCTCAACGCCTGGAACTACGGCAAGGCGGTCGCCGGCCTCGACGGCCAGAGCCTGCCGTACTTCGATATTTTCGGCTGGTTCAAGATCGAGAAGGTCGGCTACCAGGGCCAGATCCTGCCGATCCTGCTGGCCGCCTACGTGATGAGCGTGATTGAGAAATGGCTGCGGGCACGGGTGCCGAATGCCATTCAGTTGCTGGTGGTGCCAATCACTACCATCGTCGTCACCGGCGTACTGGCGCTGGCGATCATCGGCCCGGTGACCCGCCACCTCGGCATCCTGATCACCGAAGGCGTGGTCACTCTGTTTGACCTGGCGCCGATGGTCGGCGGCGCAATCTTCGGCCTGCTGTATGCACCGCTGGTGATCACCGGCATGCACCACATGTTCCTCGCCGTGGACCTGCAACTGATCTCCACCCAGGGCGGCACCTTTATCTGGCCGATGATCGTCATGTCCAACCTGGCCCAGGGCAGCGCGGCGCTCGGCGTGTTCTACATGAGCCGCAATGCGCGGGACAAGAGCATGGCGTCCACCTCGGCGATTTCCGCCTACTTCGGCATCACCGAGCCGGCGATGTTCGGGGTCAACCTGCGCTTCAAGTTTCCGTTCTACGCGGCGCTGACCGGCTCGGCGCTGGGCAGTATTTTCCTCTCGCTGAACAAGGTGCAGGCCTCGGCGATTGGCGTGGGTGGCTTGCCCGGGTTCATCTCGATCATCCCGCAGTACATCCCAAGTTTTGTCATCGGCATGGTCGTCGCGATTGTCGTGCCGTTTGTTTTGACCTGTGTGTTGAGCATGAAAATTGTCCGGCCTGGATACCGGGTCGCCTGATCTACCGCTATCGCAGGCAAGCCAGCTCCCACAGTTGATCGCATTTCCAGATTGAAGGAACCCGTCATGCAAAACTGGCAACATTCGGTGATCTACCAGATCTACCCCAAAAGCTTCCACAGCCACGCGGGTAACGCCACCGGTGACCTGCTGGGCATCGTGGACAAGCTCGATTACCTGAAGTGGCTGGGCGTCGACTGCCTGTGGATCACCCCGTTCCTGCGTTCGCCCCAGCGCGACAACGGCTACGACATCAGTGACTACTACGCCATCGACCCGAGCTACGGGACCATGGCCGATTGCGACCTGCTGATCAGCGAAGCCGCCAAGCGCGGCATCACGCTGATGCTCGACATCGTGGTCAACCACACCTCCATCGAACACGAGTGGTTCCAGCAGGCCCGCAGCAGCCTCGACAACCCGTACCGCGACTTCTACATCTGGCGCGACCAGCCGAACAACTGGGAATCCAAGTTCGGCGGCTCGGCCTGGGAATACGAGGCGCAGACCGGCCAGTACTTCCTGCACCTGTTCGACCACACCCAGGCCGACCTGAACTGGGACAACCCCAAGGTGCGCGCCGAAGTGTTCAAGCTGATGCGCTTCTGGCGCGACAAGGGCGTGGGCGGTTTCCGCCTGGACGTGATCAACCTGATCTCCAAGCCGGCGGATTTTCCGGAAGACAACAGCGACGGTCGGCGCTTCTACACCGACGGCCCGAACGTGCATGAATACCTGAAGGAAATGCACCGCGAAGTGTTCGAGGGGCATGACCTGATCAACGTCGGCGAGATGTCGTCCACCAGCCTTGAGCACTGCATTCGTTATTCGAATCCACAGTCGAAAGAGCTGTCGATGACCTTCAACTTTCACCACCTGAAAGTCGACTATCCGAACCTGCAGAAGTGGGTCGCGGCCGACTTCGACTTCCTGCAACTCAAGCAGATTCTGTCCGACTGGCAACTCGGCATGCAGGCCGGTGGCGGCTGGAATGCGCTGTTCTGGTGTAACCACGACCAGCCGCGGGTGGTCTCGCGTTTTGGTGACGACGGCGAGCACCGCGTGGTCTCGGCGAAGATGCTCGCCACTGCGCTGCACTTCCTCCAGGGCACGCCTTTCGTGTACCAGGGCGAAGAGTTGGGCATGACCAATCCGGGCTTCGACACCATCGACCAATACCGGGATGTCGAGACGCTGAACATCTATCGGCTCAAGCGTGAGGCCGGTGAGTCCGAGGCATCGAGCATGGCGGCGATCATGCAGAAGTCCCGCGATAACAGCCGCACACCGATGCAATGGAATGCCGAGCAAAACGCTGGCTTCAGTCGCGGCGAACCGTGGATCGGCATCCCGGCCAACGCCGCGCAGATCAACGTGCAAAGCGAGCTGAATGACCCGCAATCGGTACTGCATCACTACCGTGCGCTGATCAAGCTGCGTCGGCATGAGCCGCTGATTCAGGAAGGCGTTTACCGCCAACTGCTGCCACAGCACACCCAGGTCTGGGCGTACCTGCGCGAAGGCCACGGCGAACGCCTGCTGGTGCTGAACAACTTCTACGGCACGCCCTGCCAGATCGAACTGCCCGATGGCCTGCTGACGGCGGCGAGTGAGCAACGCCTGCTGATCAGCAACTACGACGACTGCCCACAGCGCTCGAGCCAAGTCTCGCTGCGCCCGTATGAATCGTTTGTGCTGCATCTCAAGGACTGAGACCCGCTTTACCCCCGGCGCGGGAGAGCCGGGGCGCTTAAAAAAACATAATAAAAATATCGGAGTGCTTCATGAAAACAACAATAAAGCTGGGCCTCGTTGCATCCTGCCTGACCTTGCCGATGGCAGCCCAGGCGTTGGAATTTGCCGGCTACTTGCGTAGCGGTGCGGGGACTTCAACCGGCAGTGGCAAGCAGCAGTGCTTCCAGTTGCCGGGTGCACAATCCAAATACCGCCTGGGCAACGAGTGCGAGCAGTACGCCGAACTCGAATTGCGCCAGGACCTGCTGACCCTCGACGACGGCTCGGTGTTCAGCGTCGACGCCATGGCTTCGCTGTACAACAAGTACGACCGGGCGCTGAAGTTCCAGGGCGAAGACAACGGCTCGGCACGCATGCCGCAGATGTATGCGCAGTGGTCGAACATCCCCAGCCTCAACGGCGGTTCGCTGTGGGCCGGCCGGCGCTACTACAAACGAAACGACATCCATATCTCCGACTTCTACTACTGGAACCAGAGCGCCACGGGCGGCGGTATCGAGGACGTGAAAATCGGCGACCTGAAATACAGCTACGCGCTTTCCCGCAAGGACAACCTGTACCAGAAAGAATACGCCACCCGTCACGACTTCAACGTGGCCGGCTTCAAGACCAATCCCGGCGGCGAGCTGGAACTGGGCTTGAGCTACATCGAAAAAGCTGGTGGCCGTGACACCAACAGCGGCTGGGCCATTACCGCCCAGCATGTGCAGAAACCCTTCCTCGGCGGGCGCAACAAATTTGCCCTGCAGTACGGCGAAGGCCCCGGCACCGGCCTCGGTTATACCGGCGATACCTTCCTCGATAAAAGCAGCAAGAGCTACCGCGCAGTGGAGTTCTTCGACTGGCAAGTGACGCCACGGTTTGGCGGGCAGATCGAGGCCGTGTACCAGAAGGATATTCGCCCGGGCAGCCAGGATCAGACCTGGATGTCGCTGGGCGTGCGCCCGGCCTATGCGATTTCCGAACAGTTCAAGCTGGTCACCGAACTCGGTCATGATCAGGTCGAGGCTACCGGTGGCACGCGCAAGCTGAGCAAATTTACGTTCGCCCCGACCTGGTCGCCCAAAGGCCCGGATTTCTGGGCACGACCGGAAGTGCGCTTGTATTACACCTACGCGACCTGGAACGAAGCGGCCAAGCGTGCGGCCAATGAACTGGCGGCAGGTTCGGCGTTGTCCGACACCGGCAGTTATGGCTCGGCGTTGCATGGCTCCAACTTTGGTGTGCAGGTTGAGTACTGGTGGAAATAAGCCGTCGATGCCCAATGATTTTTACAGAACCAAACAGCAGGTGAAGTCATGACCACAACCCAATCCCTGGAATTGCTGGCGCCATTGTCCGGGGTGCTGCTCGCCCTGGACCAGGTGCCTGATCCGGTGTTCTCCAGTCGCCTGATCGGCGATGGCCTGTGCATCGATCCGACCTCGCAGACCCTCTGCGCGCCACTGGCCGGGGTGATCAGCAATATCCAGGACAGTGGTCATGCGGTGAGCATCACCGATGACAACGGCGTCCAGGTGCTGATGCACATCGGCCTGGACACCGTGAACCTGGCGGGCAAGGGTTTCACCCGATTGGTCGAGGAAGGCCAGCGGGTGGAAGCCGGGCAACCGCTGATTGAATTCGATGCCGACTACGTGGCGCTCAATGCCCGTAGTTTGCTGACCCTGATGCTGGTGGTCAGTGGCGAGCCCTTCAAGCTGCTGACGCCCGAGCAGGGCCTGGTGGACGTGGGGCAGCCACTGCTGCGAGTCACGCCGCAAGCCGTTGCCGACGAGGTGAAAGACGAGGAGGGTGACGCCCTGTTCTCCAGGCCACTGACCTTGCCCAACGCCAACGGCCTGCATGCGCGCCCGGCGGCGGTGCTGGCGCAGGCGGCCAAAGGCTTCAAGGCGAGTATTTACCTGCACAAGCAAACCGAGAGCGCCAACGCCAAGTCGCTGGTACGGATCATGGCGTTGCAAACGGTGCAGGGTGACACCTTGCAAGTCAGCGCGGCCGGCGAGGATGCCGAAGCGGCGATCCAGGCGCTGGTGACCTTGCTGGCCGAAGGCTGCGGCGAAACCGTCGCGGCTCATCAACCTGACGCTGCACCCGTGGCGCCTGATTCATCGGCGACCTTGCTGCGCGGCGTGTGCGCCTCGCCCGGTTCGGCGTTTGGCCAAGTGGTGCAGGTAAAGGAGCCGGCACTGACGTTCGTAGAGACCGGCAAAGGTGAAGCGCTGGAACGTGCGGCCCTGACCCATGCCCTGAACAACGCCAATCAGGCGCTGCAAGCCCTGCAGGAAAAGGCCGTCGGCACTGCCCAGTCCGAGATCTTCCGCGCCCATCAGGAGTTGCTGGACGATCCGGCCCTGCTGGAACAAACCCGCGACCTGCTGGACCAGGGCAAGAGCGCGGCCTTCGCCTGGAACAGCGCCACCGAGGCCACCGCCACGCTCTTCCAGGGCCTGGGCAACGCCTTGCTTGCCGAGCGCGCTGCCGACCTGGCAGACGTTGGCCAGCGGGTGCTGAAATTGATCCTCGGGGTTCAGGACAGCGCCTGGGATTTGCCGGAGCAGGCAATCCTGATTGCCGAACAACTGACTCCCTCGCAAACCGCCAGCCTCGACACGCGCAAGGTGCTGGGTTTTGTGACGGTGGGCGGCGGCGCTACCAGCCACGTCGCCATTCTCGCCCGCGCCCTTGGCTTGCCGGCCATCTGCGGGGTGCCGGCGCAGGTGCTGGAACTGGCCAACGGCAAGCAAGTGCTGCTGGATGCCGACAAGGGCGAGTTGCACCTGGACCCGGACCTGGCCGAGATCGAACACTTGCAAGCCAGCCGCCAACAACAAGTGCTGCGCCGCCAGCGGGAAGTGGAGCAGGCGTCGTTGCCCGCTACGACCCGCGACGGTCATCATGTCGAAGTGACGGCCAACGTCGCATCGTTGCAGGAGGTGGAGCAGGCATTGTCCCTGGGGGGCGAAGGCGTTGGTTTGCTGCGTTCCGAGTTCCTCTACCTGGACCGCAACCGCGCGCCGAGCCCCGAGGAGCAGGCGGGCACCTACAGCGCCATCGCCCGTGCATTGGGCCCGCAGCGCAATCTGGTGGTGCGCACCCTCGACGTTGGTGGCGACAAGCCGTTGGCCTATGTGCCGATGGACAGCGAGACCAACCCGTTCCTTGGCCTGCGCGGGATTCGCCTGTGCCTGGAGCGCCCGGAACTGTTGCGTGAACAATTCCGTGCAATTCTCGCCAGTGCCGGTTTCGCCCGTTTGCACATCATGTTGCCGATGGTCAGCCTGCTCTCGGAGCTGCGCCTGGCGCGGCAGATTCTTGAAGAGGAGGCGCTGGCCCTGGGGCTGACGGAACTGCCGAAGCTGGGAATCATGATCGAAGTGCCATCGGCGGCATTGATGGCCGATCTGTTTGCGCCGGAGGTGGATTTCTTCTCCATCGGCACCAACGACCTGACCCAATACACCCTGGCCATGGACCGCGATCACCCGCGCCTCGCCAGCCAGGCCGACAGCTTTCACCCGGCGGTGCTGCGCCTGATCGCCGCCACCGTCAAGGCGGCCCATGCCCATGGCAAGTGGGTCGGCGTGTGTGGGGCGTTGGCGTCTGAAGCGCTGGCGGTGCCGGTGCTGATCGGGCTGGGGGTGGATGAGTTGTCGGTCAGCGTGCCGCTGATCCCGACCATCAAGGCTACCGTGCGCGAGCTGGACCTGGCGGACTGCCAATCCATCGCCCGCCAGGTGCTGGGCCTGGAAGAAGCGTCGCAGGTTCGCGAGGCGTTACGCCTGTATCACGCGGCTACCGTTGAAACCTCATTGGTTGTGGAGAACTGACATGTTCGAGAAATTTCAGCGGGCGTTCTGGAAGGCCCTGACGCCGGATCTGGTGCATGAAGCGCCGCAGGCAGCTCCAGTGAGCGAAACACTGTTGGCCCCGGCAGTGCTGAATGCGCTGGGCGGCGCGGAGAATCTCAAGTCGCAGCAGCGGGTAGCACTGACCCGAGTGCGGGTGCAGTTGCAGGATGTGGGGCGGTTGGATGCACAGGCGCTCAAGGCGGCAGGCGTGCCGGGCGTGATGGTGTTGGCGGGTGGGGTGGTGCACCTGCTTACCGGCCTGAACACCGCTCTATAAGACGACGAAGATCAAATGTGGGAGCGGGCTTGCTCGCGAAGGCGGTGTGTCAGTCAATCCATGTGCTGGCTGAACCACCGCCTTCGCGAGCAAGCCCGCTCCCACATTGGTTTTGTGGTGTTTGGAGAATCGGGGGATTACAGCGGCGGGGTTTCTTCCGTCGGCTTGGTCTTGTCCACACCCGGCACATGCAGGTTGCCTTCGACCACCTGGTTGCCTTCCAGCTGCGGCTGCGTCACCCACGTCAGAATGTCGTAGTAACGCCGGATGTTCGCCACAAAATGCACGGGCTCACCGCCACGGGCATAGCCATAACGCGTCTTGCTGTACCACTGCTTCTGCGACAGGCGCGGCAGCATCTTCTTCACGTCCAGCCACTTGTTCGGGTTCAGGCCTTCTTTTTCGGCCAGCTTGCGCGCGTCGTCCAAATGGCCGGTGCCGACGTTGTACGCCGCCAGGGCAAACCAGGTGCGGTCCGGCTCGGCAATCTTGTCGTCCAGCTCATCCTTGATCTTGGCCAGGTACTTGGCGCCGCCCATGATGCTCTGCTTAGCGTCCAGGCGGTTGGACACGCCCATAGCCTGCGCCGTGTTCTGGGTCAGCATCATCAGGCCGCGCACGCCGGTCTTGGAGGTCACCGCCGGCTGCCAGAGTGATTCCTGATAGCCGATGGCCGCCAGCAGGCGCCAGTCGACTTTTTCTTCCTTGGCATAGGCCCGGAAGTGTTTCTCGTATTTGGGCAGGCGCTGCTGCAGATGCTGGGCGAAGGTGTAGGCGCCCATGTAGCCGAGTACATCGACGTGCCCGTAATAGCGATCTTTCAGGCGTTGCAGCGTGCCGTTCTTTTCCACCTTGTCGAGGTAGTTGTTGACCTCGTTGAGCAGGCTGTTGTCTTCACCGGCGGCAACCGCCCAGGCTTGATGGCTGGCGTCACCGAGGTCAAAGGCCACCCGCACGTTGGGGAAGTACACCTGGTTCATCGCCACTTCGTTGGAGTCCACCAGCGTCAGGTCGATCTGGCCCTCATCCACCATGCGCAGCAGGTCGACCACCTCAACGGCGTCGGACTCTTCGTATTCAATCCCGGGAAACTGTTTTTTCAGCTGCGCCAGTTGCTCGGCGTGGGTGCTGCCCTTGAGCACCATGATCTTCTTGCCCACCAGGTCTGCCGCGGTGGTCGGCCGGGACTGGCCGTTGCGGTAGATGATCTGCGGGGTGACTTCCAGATAAGGGTGGGAGAAACGCACTTGCTGGCGACGCTGCTCACTGCTGACCAGGCCGGCGGCGGCCAGTACCGGGCCGTTGGGTTTGCCGATCTGCGAGAACAGGTCATCCAGGTTGTCGGCCGCCTCGATCTCGAGCTTTACCCCCAACTCGTCGGCAAAACGTTTCACCAGTTCGTATTCGAAGCCGGTTTCGCCGTTACGGTCCTGGAAATAAGTGGCCGGACTGTTTCGGGTGACCACCCGCAATACGCCATCCTCCTTGATTCGCTCGAGCGTGTTGGGTTTATCCACACACGCACTGAGCAGCAGGAAGAGTCCGGTAACGAAGAGCCATTTGGCGCATCGCGGGCGTAAAGCAGTAGGGGAGAACATCTGCGCAGTATACGCAAAGGACCCTCGGCGCCATATCTCGACAGCGGGGCACTTGTCTGCTAGCGCCCGTAAACCTTGGCTGCAGCCCGCAGAAACGGGGCTTGGCAGCCGATTGTGACGGTTAAAATAACTGCCCGGAATAGCCTGTATGGCCATATGATATCGTGCGATTTATGCCAACTGACGTCCGGCTGCGGCCACTGGTGCCGTTTCGGGTGCCGTTGGCGACGGTTTACGCTAGAATGCACGGCCTCAAAGCACACCCCCTTCCCGAGGCTGTCCCGAAGATGTTGATCCTGCGCGGCGCTCCTGCCCTTTCTGCCTTTCGCCACAGCAAACTCCTTGAGCAACTGAGCCAGAAGGTACCTTCTGTCAGTGGCTTGTATGCTGAATTTGCTCACTTCGCCGACGTTACCGGCGTTTTGACCGCCGACGAACAGCAAGTGCTGGCGCGCCTTCTGAAGTACGGTCCCAGCGTTCCAGTTCAAGAGCCTGCGGGCCGCTTGTTCCTGGTTCTGCCACGGTTCGGCACCATCTCGCCCTGGTCGAGCAAGGCCAGCGACATCGCCCGCAACTGCGGCCTGGACAAAATCCAGCGCCTGGAACGCGGGATTGCCTTCTATGTAGCAGGCCAGTTCAGCGAGGCCGAGGCCGAGCTGATCGCCAGCAGCCTGCACGACCGCATGACCCAGATCATCGTCAGCCAGCTGGAACAGGCCGCCGGTCTGTTCAGCCACGCCGAACCCAAGCCGCTGACCGCGATTGACGTGCTCGGTGGTGGCCGTGCCGCCCTGGAAACCGCCAACACCGAGCTGGGCCTGGCCCTGGCCGAAGACGAAATTGACTACCTGGTCAACGCCTTCATCGGCCTGAAGCGCAACCCGCACGACATCGAACTGATGATGTTCGCCCAGGCGAACTCCGAGCACTGCCGCCACAAGATCTTCAACGCCAGTTGGGACATCGACGGCCAGAGCCAGGAAAAAAGCCTGTTCGGCATGATCAAGAACACCTACGTGATGCACAGCGAAGGCGTTCTGTCGGCTTATAAGGACAACGCCTCGGTCATCGTCGGCTCTGTCGCCGGCCGTTTCTTCCCGGACCCTGAAACCCGCCAGTACGGCGCGGTGCAGGAGCCGGTGCACATCCTGATGAAAGTCGAGACCCACAACCACCCGACCGCGATTGCCCCGTTCCCGGGCGCAGCCACCGGTTCCGGCGGCGAGATTCGCGACGAAGGTGCAACCGGTCGTGGCGCCAAGCCAAAGGCTGGCCTCACCGGCTTCACCGTGTCCAACCTGCAGATCCCGGGCTTCGAACAGCCGTGGGAAGTGCCGTACGGCAAGCCTGAGCGCATCGTCACCGCGCTGGACATCATGATCGAAGGCCCGCTGGGCGGCGCCGCGTTCAACAACGAATTCGGGCGTCCGGCCCTGACCGGTTACTTCCGTACTTTCGAGCAATCCATCACCACCCCGCGTGGCGATGAAGTGCGCGGTTACCACAAGCCAATCATGTTGGCCGGCGGCATGGGCAACATCCGCGCCGAACACGTACAGAAAGGCGAGATTCTGGTCGGCTCCAAGCTGATCGTCCTCGGTGGCCCGGCGATGCTGATCGGCCTGGGTGGCGGCGCCGCTTCCTCCATGGCCACCGGCACCAGCTCGGCCGACCTGGACTTCGCTTCCGTACAGCGTGAAAACCCTGAGATGGAACGCCGTTGCCAGGAAGTCATCGACCGTTGCTGGCAACTGGGTGACAAGAACCCCATCAGCTTCATCCACGACGTCGGCGCAGGTGGCTTGTCCAACGCCTTCCCGGAACTGGTCAACGATGGCGACCGTGGCGGCCGTTTTGAACTGCGCAACATTCCAAACGACGAGCCGGGCATGGCCCCGCACGAAATCTGGAGCAACGAATCCCAGGAACGCTACGTGTTGGCGGTAGGTCCTGCAGACTTCGAACGCTTCCAGGCGATTTGCGAGCGCGAGCGCTGCCCGTTTGCGGTAGTCGGCGAAGCCACTGCCGAGCCGCAACTGACGGTCACCGACAGCCACTTCGGCAACAGCCCGGTGGACATGCCGCTGGAAGTGCTGCTGGGCAAAGCCCCGCGCATGCACCGTTCGGCCGTGCGTGAAAACGAACTGGGCGACGATTTCGATCCGTCGACCCTGGCCATCGCCGACTGCGTGGAGCGCGTCCTGCACCACCCGGCCGTTGCCAGCAAAAGCTTCCTGATCACCATCGGCGACCGCACCATTACCGGTCTGGTTGCCCGTGATCAAATGGTCGGCCCGTGGCAGGTCCCGGTGGCTGACGTTGCCGTCACCGCTACCAGCTTCGACGTGTACACCGGTGAAGCCATGGCCATGGGCGAGCGGACTCCGCTGGCGCTGCTGGACGCCCCGGCGTCGGGCCGCATGGCCATCGGCGAAACCCTGACCAACATCGCGGCTTCGCGTATCGCCAAGATCTCCGACATCAAGCTGTCGGCCAACTGGATGTCCGCTGCCGGTCACCCGGGTGAAGATGCGCGCCTGTACGACACCGTGAAAGCGGTCGGCATGGAGCTGTGCCCTGAGCTGGGCATCACCATTCCGGTGGGCAAGGACTCCATGTCCATGGCCACCCGCTGGAACGATGAAGGCGTGGACAAGAGCGTCACCTCGCCGCTGTCGCTGATCGTTACCGGCTTTGCGCCAGTGACTGACATTCGCCAGACCCTGACCCCGCAATTGCGCATGGACAAGGGCACCACCGACCTGATCCTGATCGACCTCGGTCGCGGTCAGAACCGCATGGGCGCCTCGATCCTCGCCCAGGTGCACGGCAAGCTCGGCAAGCAGGCCCCGGACGTCGACGACGCCGAAGACCTGAAAGCTTTCTTCGCCGTGATCCAGGGCCTGAACGCCGACGGCCACCTGCTGGCTTACCACGACCGTTCCGACGGTGGTTTGCTGACCAGCGCCGTGGAAATGGCCTTCGCCGGTCACTGCGGCCTGAGCCTGAACCTCGATGGCCTGGCAGAAACTTCCGCTGACATCGCAGCAATCCTGTTCAACGAAGAGCTGGGCGCCGTTATCCAGGTTCGCCAGGACGCAACCCCGGACGTACTCGCACAGTTCAGCGCCGCTGGCCTGGGCGACTGCGTGGCCGTGATTGGCCAGCCGATCAACAACGGTGAAATCAACATCGTCTTCAACGGCGAAACCGTGTTTGAAGGCCAGCGCCGCCTGCTGCAACGCCAGTGGGCCGAGACCAGCTACCAGATCCAGCGCCTGCGCGACAACGCCGACTGCGCCGAGCAGGAATTCGAGGTGATCCTGGAAGAAGACAATCCGGGCCTGAGCACCAAGCTCAGCTTCGACGTCAACCAGGACATCGCCGCGCCTTACATCAAGAAAGGCATCCGCCCACAAGTGGCCGTACTGCGTGAGCAGGGCGTCAACGGCCAGGTGGAAATGGCGGCGGCGTTCGACCGTGCCGGCTTCAATGCGATCGACGTGCACATGAGCGACATCCTCGCCGGTCGCGTCGACCTCAATGAGTTCAAAGGCCTGGTTGCCTGCGGTGGTTTCTCCTACGGCGACGTACTGGGTGCCGGTGAAGGCTGGGCCAAGTCGGCCCTGTTCAACAGCCGTGCCCGTGACGCGTTCCAGGGCTTCTTCGAGCGTAATGACAGCTTCACCCTGGGTGTGTGCAACGGTTGCCAGATGATGTCCAACCTCAGCGAACTGATCCCGGGCAGCGAGTTCTGGCCGCACTTTGTGCGTAACCGCTCCGAGCAGTTCGAAGCGCGGGTTGCGATGGTCCAGGTACAGGAATCCAACTCGATCTTCCTGCAAGGCATGGCCGGTTCGCGCATGCCAATCGCCATCGCCCACGGTGAAGGCCATGCGGAATTCGCCAGCGAAGAAGCACTGCTGGAAGCCGACCTGTCCGGTACTGTGGCCCTGCGTTTTGTCGACAACCACGGCAAGGTCACCGAAGGCTACCCGGCCAACCCGAACGGCTCGCCGCGCGGGATCACCGGGCTGACCAGCCGCGACGGTCGCGTCACCATCATGATGCCGCACCCGGAGCGTGTGTTCCGCGCCGTGCAGAACTCGTGGCGCCCGGAAGAGTGGAACGAAGACGGCGCGTGGATGCGCATGTTCCGTAACGCTCGCGTCTGGGTGAACTAAGGCGGTGTACAAGCTCAGCTTCTTTGTGCCCGACAGCCACGTGGAGACGGTGAAAACCGCCGTCTTCGCAGCCGGCGGCGGGCGCATCGGCAACTACGACAGCTGCGCCTGGCAGGTACTGGGCCAGGGCCAATTCCGCGCGATGGACGGCAGCCAGCCGTTTATCGGGCAGGTCGGGCAGGTTGAAGTGGTTGAAGAGTGGAAGGTTGAGTTGGTGGTGGCGGATGAGTTGATCGTGGCTGTGGTGGCTGCGTTGAAACTGAGCCATCCGTACGAGACACCGGCGTATGAGGTGTGGCAGTTGGCGGATTTTTGATTCGCTGGCTGCAAAACAAGAAACCCGCTGGGCCAGTTTGGTCAGCGGGTTTTTTGTTGCCTGTCACGGCCATTCGCGAGCAAGCCCGCTCCCACATTTGACCGCGTTGCCATGACGGGCACCGATCAAAATGTGGGAGCGGGCTTGCTCGCGAAGAGGCCCTGATGCTCAGCAAAGATTCAGGCTTTTACCCCAACCTCACGGCCACTGACCAACCGCTCCAACGCCTCACCCAACCCCGAAGCCTTGTCACCAATCAGCAAGTGCCAAACCCCACTCTCAAGCTGGCTAACCCCCTGGCAACCTAGCGCAGTCAGTTGGGATTCCGACAACACCGAACCATCCCCCAGCTCCACTCGCAGCCGCGTCATCGCCACCGCATCCAGTTGCAATACATTGGCCCGACCGCCCAGCGCACTCAGCCATTTCTCGGCCTCATGCACATTCACTGGTGTGCTCTTCTCAACAGGCGCTACCACCACCGCAGGCGCCGCAACATACGAAGGCATCGCCAACCGAATCTCATCGGCAATGCTGTCCGCCATCGGCCCGACCACTACCTGCAAACTCCCGCCATTGCCCGGCCGAACCACCGCCATGGCACCCAGTGCTTTCAGCTCGGCATCCACCGCCTTGTTGCGATCCACCATGTCCAGCCGCAGACGCGTCGTGCAAGCACCCACACTCAGCAGATTCTCTGCACCACCCAGCGCGCGAATGTAAGCGCCGGCCCGCTGGTTATCGGTCATGGCCTCAGCCTGCGCGACTTGAATATCCTCGCGCCCCGGCGTCTTCAAATTGAAGCGACGGATGCAGTAATTGAACACGCTGTAGTAGATCACCGCATACGCCAGCCCAACCGGGAATACCAACCAGCCGTTGGTGGATTTACCCCAACCCAGCACCATGTCGATAAACCCACCGGAGAAGGTAAAGCCCAGGTGAATGTTGAGCATGTTGGTGATCGCCATCGACAACCCGGTCAGCAGCGCATGCACCAGGTACAGGAACGGCGCGAGGAACATGAAGGCAAATTCGATCGGCTCGGTGACCCCGGTCAGGAACGAGGTCAGCGCCATCGACAGGAAAATCCCGCCCATGATCTTGCGCCGCTCCGGCAGTGCATTGCGGTACATCGCCAGGCACGCCGCCGGCAGGCCGAACAGCATTACCGGGAACATGCCGGTCATGAACTGCCCACCTTTCGGGTCGCCGGCAAAGTAGCGAGTCAGGTCGCCGGTCACTACCGCGCCGGTCGTCGGGTCGGTGAAGGTGCCGAACACAAACCACGCCATGTTGTTGAGGATATGGTGCAAGCCGGTGACGATCAGCAGGCGGTTGAACACGCCAAACACGAACGCGCCAAAGCTGCCGCTTTCCATCAGCAGCACGCCGAAGCTGTTGATGCCTTGCTGCACGGGTGGCCAGATCAAACCAAAGATCACCCCCAGCGCCACTGCGGAGAACCCAGTGACAATCGGCACAAACCGTCGCCCACCAAAGAATGCGAGGTACTCCGGCAGCTTGATGTCCTTGAAGCGGTTATAAAGGGCACCGGCCATCAAGCCGCTGGCGATGCCCGCGAGCATGCCCATGTTGATGCTGGCGTCCATCACCTTGAGGGTTGAGACCATCACCAGGTAACCGATGGCGCCTGCCAGGCCCGCCGTGCCGTTGTTGTCGCGGGCAAAACCCACGGCAATGCCGATGGCGAAGATCAGCGCCAGGTTGGCGAAGATCGCCTGCCCGGCGTCGTGCATCACCGCGATGTTCAGCAGGTCAGTGTCGCCCAGCCGCAGCAGGAGGCCGGCGATCGGCAGAATCGCGATCGGCAGCATCAGCGCACGGCCGAGGCGTTGCAGCCCTTCGATAAAATATTGGTACACGGCGTGTCTCCCTATTCTTGTTGTTTTCAGCTCAGCGGCCAGTGGTGTTGACAGGCTTGGCGAACGGCTTTGGCGCTGCTCAGGTTAAGCAGGCTTTGGCTCAGTTGCCGGCATTGGGCTGCGTCCAGGTGACGGACACGGTCCTTGATTTCTCCGATCTGCGGCGGGCTGACGGACAGCTCGCTGATGCCCAGACCGATCAGCACCGGCGTGGCCAGCGGGTCGGACGCCAGCGCCCCGCACACACCGACCCAGCGCCCATGCTTGGCCGCGCCGATGCACGTCTGGGCGATCAGCCGCAGCAGCGCCGGGTGCATGGCATCGACCCGGGCGGCGAGGCCGGCGTGGTCGCGGTCCATGGCGAGGGTGTACTGCGATAGGTCATTGGTGCCGATGGACAGAAAGTCCGCGTGCTCGGCCAGTTGTTCGGCCATCAGCGCCGCCGCGGGCACTTCGATCATCACCCCCAGTTCCGGGCGTTGGGTCAGCTCCAGTTCGGCGCACAGTTCATCGAGGCGCTGGCGAATGTGCAGCAGTTCGTCGACTTCGCTGACCATTGGCAGCAGGATGCGGCAACGTTCCAGCGGGCTGACCTGGAGAAGGGCACGCAGTTGCTGGTCCAGCAGTTCCGGGCGTACCTGGGCCATGCGAATGCCCCGCAGGCCCAGCACCGGGTTGGTCTCGAACGGCAGCGGCAGGTAGTCGAGTTGCTTGTCGCCGCCGACGTCGATGGTGCGGATGATCACGGATTTGTCGCCCATGGCATCCAGCACGGCTTGGTAGGCCTGGCGCTGCTCCTGTTCATCGGGCGCAGTGCGGCGGTCGACGAAGAGAAATTCTGTGCGCAGCAGGCCGACGCCATCGGCGCCATTCTCGAAGGCCAGTAGGGCTTCGACGCTGGAGGCGACATTCGCGGCCACTTCAATACGCACGCCATCCTGAGTGCTGGCGGTGCCTTGAGCCTGCGCGTGCTGCTGTTGGCGCCGCAGTTTCTGTGCATCGCGCAACTGGTGAACCTGGGCGTGGCGCGCATCATCCGGCGTCAGCTCCAGGCGGCCGTTGGCGGCATCCAGCACCACGCGCTGGCCTTGGGGCACATCAAGCAATTCAGTGCCCAGTGCAACCACGCACGGCAAGCCTTTACCCCGCGCCAGAATCGCCACATGAGACGTCGCGCCGCCTTCGGCCATGCAGATACCGGCGGCGTGTTGATTGCTCAGTTGCAGCAGATCCGATGGGGTCAGCTCATGGGCCGAGACGATAGCGCCGGCCGGCAAATCAAAATTCCAGGCCTCGCCCAGCAACGCCCGCAGCACGCGTTGCTGCAAGTCGCGCAGGTCGTTGGCGCGTTCGGCGAACAACGGTTTACCCAGTGCCAGCAGCACCGCGCATTGGGCCTGGATCGCATCGCGCCAGGCGTGAGTGGCGGCGCTGCCCTGTTCGATGGCGGCGGTGGCGGCCTCCAGCAACGTAGGGTCTTCCAGCAGGGCCAGGTGGGCGGCGAAGATCTCTTCTTCCTCCACATCCTTGCGCTGACGGGCCTGGTCCAGGGTGTGGCGGATTTCGCTACGCACCTGTTCCAGGGCACTGTCCAGGTGCTGCAGCTGTTCATCCGGGGCGTTGTTGCCCGGGTCCACCGGCAGCTCGATTCCGTTCAGGCGGAACAACGGGCCGCAGACCAACCCCGGCGCGGCACACACGCCTTGCAGTACTCCGGCTTCGGTATTCGCGCGGCGTGGGGCGACGGCCACTGGAGCGTGATGCGCTTCGCCAACTTCCACCGACAGCGCAGCGATCAGTGCTTGCAGCGCCGCTTCACAATCCTTGCCACGACAGGTGACCTGCACCTCGTCCTGCTCACCAATCCCCAGGCCCATCAAGCCGATCAGGCTGTCGCACGAAGCCGACTTGCCAGCGAAATGCAGCTGCGACTGGCTGCTGAATGCCTGTGCAGTCTTGCGGATCAAGGCAGCGGGGCGCGCATGCAGGCCGCCACGATGGGTGATGCGAATAGTCGCGCTGGCTTCGGTGACCGACTCATCAATCACTTTCGCTGCACCGGCCAACCGTGCAACCACATGCAGCAGCGGCTCGCCGACCTTCACTGTTTTCAAGGTGATCGGCCGTAGCTCAAACAGCTCGCTGTTGGTCAGGATGATCAAGCTGACCAGGCTTTTGCACTGCCGCGCAATCAGGTCCAGATCAAACTGGACCAGTGCCTGGCCCTTGCTGACCCGCGCACCTTGCTTGACCAGCAGCGCAAAGCCTTCGCCATTCAATTCCACCGTGTCGATGCCCACGTGCATCAGCAATTCAGCGCCGTTATCGGCGCGAATGGTCAGCGCATGCCCGGTGCGGGCGACGTGGATGATCACGCCATCACACGGCGCGTGCAGGCAATCGTTGAGCGGGTCGATGGCAATGCCGTCGCCCATGGCGCCACTGGCGAACACTTCGTCGGGAACGTCGCCCAGGGTCAGCACCGGCCCACTGAGGGGAGCGCTGAGGGTGAGGTCTTTATTATTGTGGGACATGGGCACGGTACTCATCAGGAAAACGCTGCAATCAACTCAGTGGGTGCGGGTCACTTTGCTCAAGTGACGCGGTTGGTCCGGGTCCATGCCCCGGGCCTCTGCCAAACCGGCGGCCATCACGTAGAAACTCTGGATCGCCAGGATCGGGTCCAGGGCCGGGTGTTCGGCGCGGCTCAGAGTCAGGTCGCGCTCGGCGATGTCATCGGGAGCGGCCAGCAGCACGCGGGCACCGCGCTGGCGCATATCTGCGGCCAGGCTCAGCAGGCCGGCTTGTTCGGCGCCGCGTGGGGCGAAGACCAGCAGCGGGTAGTTGTCATCGATCAGAGCCATCGGGCCATGGCGCACTTCGGCGCTGCTGAAGGCTTCGGCCTGGATCGCCGAGGTTTCCTTGAGCTTGAGCGCGGCTTCCTGGGCAATGGCAAAACCGGCGCCACGGCCGATCACCATCAGTTGCTGGCAGTCGCGCAGGGCGTCGATGGCCAGGCTCCAGTCTTGCCTGGCGGCTTCACGCAAACCTTCGGGCAGTGCCTTACAGGCTTGCAGCAACTCGTCTTCCTGATTCCAGTGGCCGATCAGCTGGGCGCTGGCGCTCAGGGTCGCGATAAAGCTTTTGGTGGCGGCGACGCTGCGTTCCGGCCCGGCGCACAGCGGCACATGGAATTCGCAGGCGGCTTCCAGTGGCGAGTCTTCGGCGTTGACCATCGAGATGCTCAAGGCGCCGCGCTTGCGCAACAGGCGCAGGCTGTTGACCAGGTCCGGGCTCTGTCCCGACTGGGAGAAACCGAACGCCACTTGCCCGCTGACCTTGAGCGGCGATTGCAGCATGGTCACCACCGACATCGGCAGCGACGCCACCGGAATCCCCAGGTGTTGCATGGTCAGGTAGGCGAAGTAACTGGCGGCATGGTCCGAGCTGCCGCGAGCAATGGTCATTGCCACTTGCGGCGGCTGGCGACGCAGGCGGCCGGCGACTTCCTCCAGCAATGGGTCCAGGCGTTGCAGTTGAGCCTCGACGGCCTCGCAGGAGGCCAGGGCCTCTTCAAGCATTTTTGAAGTCAATGGTTTCTCCTTCGACCATTACGTCGGTGAGGTGCAGGGAGCGGTCCAGGCGCACGCAGTCGGCAAAGCTGCTGGGTTGCAGGCGACCGCGTTCTTCGAGGCCCAGGTAGTCCGCAGGAAATTGCGACAGGCGTTGTGAGGCTTCGCTGATCGGCAGGCCGATCTTCACCAGGTTGCGCAGCGCCTGGTCCATGGTCAGGGTGCTGCCGGCCAGCGTTCCATCGGCCAGGCGGACGCCGCCCAGGCACTTGGTCACGGTGTGGCTGCCCAGCTTGTATTCGCCGTCGGGCATGCCGGCGGCGGCGGTGGAATCGGTGACGCAGTACAGGCACGGGATCGAGCGCAGCGCCACGCGCATGGCACCGGGGTGCACGTGCAGCAGGTCGGGAATCAACTCGGCGTATTTGGCGTGGGCCAGGGCCGCGCCGACGATGCCGGGCTCGCGGTGATGCAGCGGGCTCATGGCGTTGTACAAGTGGGTAAAGCTGGTGGCCCCGGCGGCGAGGGCGGCGACGCCTTCTTCGTAGCTGCCCAGGGTGTGGCCGATCTGCATGCGCACGCCACGTTCGCTGAGGGCGCGGATCAGGCCGTCATGGCCGGCGATTTCCGGAGCAATGGTGATCACCCGGATCGGCGCCAGGCGCAGGTATTCTTCGACTTCGGCCATCAAGGCGGTGTGGGCGAAGTTCGGTTGTGCGCCGAGTTTTCCCGGATTGATGTAGGGGCCTTCCAGGTGCACGCCCAGGACGCGAGCGGTGCCGGTCGGGCGGTTTTCGCAATAGGTGCCGATCTCGCCGAGCACGCGGGAAATCTCATCCACCGGCGCGGTCATGGTGGTGGCCAGCAGCGAGGTGGTGCCAAACCGCACGTGGGTGCGGGTGATGGTGTGGAAGGCGTCGGTGCCTTCCATGATGTCTTTGCCGCCACCGCCGTGCACGTGCAGGTCGATAAAGCCTGGCAGCAGGTACGGCAGGTCGTTGTCAGCCGGGTTGCACGGGCTGCCTTCTACGGCAGTGACCTTGCCGTGCTGGTGCACCAGGCGGCCGCGAATCCAGCCGTGTGGCGTGAGGATATTGTCTTCGGACATGGGCAGTTCTCTAAATTCGCAGTTCAGCGGAATAGTCGTGGCGGCGCAGTTCTGCGACGAAGTCGTAGTAGTCGTTGCGGCAGTAGGTGTCGGTGATTTCAATCGGGGTGTTGTCGGCGGTGTAGCCCACCCGGGTCATCAGCAGCATGGCGGTGCCGGGGGCGATGCCCACCAGGGCTGCGAACTCGTCCGAGGCGTTGATCGCCTGGATGTGTTGCAGGGCGCGCACGATGGGTTTGCCGATGCTTTCCAGGTATTCGTAGAGCGAGTTGCCGATGGCCTGCGGGTGGGGGAGGACGGAGGCGGGCATGGCGGTCATTTCAATCGCCATCACCGTGTCGTCGGCCTTACGCAAACGCTTGAGCCGCGCGACTTTGTCGCTGGGTGACAGGCCCAGGCGAATCAATTCTTCATGGGTCGGCGGGGTGATGTCGCGCTCGAGCCACTGGGACGTCGGCACAAAGCCCTTGAGCCGGAGCATTTCGCTGAAGCCCGACAGGCGCGACAGCGGTTGTTCCAGGCGTGGCGTGATGAAGGTTCCGGAGCCTTGGCTGCGACGGATCAGGCCTTGTTCGAACAGCACTTCCAGCGCCTTGCGGGCGGTCACCCGGGAAATGCTCAGTTGCTCGCTGAGGGCACGTTCTGACGGCAATGCCTGCTCGGATTTCCACTGGCCGGCATGAATTGCGGCTTCGAGGTTGCGGGCCAGTTGCAGGTACAGCGGCGTCGATTGTTTATCGTCGGGGCGCAGGGCCAGGATGGGGTTCATCGTGTCGGTTTCCGATGCGGTTATTGGAGTGTTGTCGCCCGGTAGTGATCGCAAGCTAATACCACTTAAATACCATGTCAATGCAGCGAAAACAGTGCAGGCGAGCGTTTGTGGGCGCCTTAATAGTGCGCCAATTCAAGTGGTATTAGAGAGGTCTTTATTTCAGGCAGAAGCGCGCAGCTTGCCGAGGTGAACTGGTATTCACCGGCAGGCCACCCATGGGGCGGGAATTTTTTTTGAATTATTTTACGAGGGGCAGGAAATTACGGACGAATCTCGATCATCGTGCCGTCTTTCACCAGGTTCCAGACTTCGCGCATGTCGACATTGCGCATGCCGATGCAGCCGTCGGTCCAGTCCAGGGTATGGAACAGCTCTTCGGGGTAGTCCTCGGCGTCGGGGGTGCCGTGGATCATGATCATGCTGCCGGGCTTGACCCCTTCGCGGCGGGCGCGCGCGGAATCGCTGATATTGGGGTAGGAGATGTGCATGGCCAGGTTGAAGCGGTCGCTGGTCTTGCGCCAGTCGATCCAGTAGAAACCTTCCGGGGTGCGGCGGTCGCCTTCCATCAGCTTGGTGCCCTTGGGGTTCTTGCCCAGGGAAATGCGGTAGGTCCTGAGGGGCTTGCCGTCATTGATCAGTTGCAACTGATGGGCGGACTTGAGCACCAGGATTTTCTCGACGGGTTTGCCCCCCAGGATCACTTGGGTGGAGGCTGGCGACAGCGTGGCAAACGACAGGCAGATCAGAGCAAGCAACCAACGCATTGAAACGGTATCCCCTGAAAAGACTACGTGCCGCCTGGATTGTTATTTGGCCAACTGGGTCAGCGGCGGCACCGATTCGCTGCGCACCGGATACGACTGTTGCCGACGGTCAGCAAAAAAGCATTCTAAGGTACGCCCGACCGTGCGGAAAGCCAGCTCGGACCAAGGGATGTCGGCTTCATCGAATAAGCGCACTTCAAGGCTTTCGGGGCCGGCGGCAAAATCCAGGTCGATCAGTTCGGCCCGGTAGAAGATGTGCACCTGGCTGATGTGAGGCACGTCGATCAGGGTGTAGATGCTCAGGTTGCGCACCCGGGCGCAGGCTTCTTCGAGGGTTTCGCGCATGGCGGCCTGCTCGACGGTCTCGCCGTTCTCCATGAAGCCGGCGGGCAAGGTCCAGAAACCCAGGCGCGGCTCGATGGCGCGCCGGCACAGCAGCACCTGGTCGCCCCACACCGGTACGGTGCCCGCGACGATATTGGGGTTCTGGTAGTGAATGGTCTGACAGTGATCGCAGACATAACGCAAGCGTGCGTCGCCTTCGGGAATGCGCTGGGTGACCGGTTTACCGCACTGGCTGCAGAAGTTCATGCTGGGGTTCCTGGAGAGTGCGCCTATCTTGGCGTGACCGGGTATGGGCTGCAAGTTGTCGTTTAGCGACATGGCCAGGGTTTTGGGGTTGGGCGTGCGCAAGGTTTGGTGCATGATGCAAGGTAGCCAACAGACCGAGATGACTCATGCTGGACGAGCTACTTCGCCGGGTAAGCAATCATACGCCCCACACGCTGGAGACCGACGGTCGTTTCCCGGAAGCGGCGGTACTGGTGCCGATCACCCGCAGTGACGAACCCGAGCTGATCCTGACCTTGCGCGCCAGCGGGTTATCCACCCATGGCGGCGAAGTGGCATTCCCTGGCGGGCGCCGCGACCCGGAAGACCCGGACCTGATCTTCACCGCGCTGCGCGAAGCCGAAGAAGAGATCGGCCTGCCGCCGGGCCTGGTGGAAGTCATCGGCCCGTTGAGCCCGCTGATTTCCCTGCACGGTATCCGTGTCACGCCTTATGTAGGCGTTATCCCCGATTACGTCGAATACCTGGCCAATGACGCCGAGATCGCCGCTGTTTTCAGCGTGCCCCTGGAGTTTTTTCGCCAGGACCCGCGCGAACATACCCACCGTATCGATTACCAGGGCCGCAGTTGGTACGTGCCCAGTTACCGGTTTGGCGAATACAAGATCTGGGGCCTGACGGCGATCATGATTGTCGAACTGATCAATTTGCTCTATGACGATGCCGACATCAGCCTGCATCGACCGCCGAAAAGCTTCATCAATACCTAAGAGCCAGATGGCCATCGTTCCTGCCGTGAGGATCCACCTATGAAATACCGCCTGGGCGACGCCCGAGTCGAAACCCATCCCAACAGCTGGGTGGCCCCCAATGCCACGCTGGTGGGCAAGGTCAAGCTGGAGGAGGGCGCCAACGTCTGGTTCAACGCGGTGTTGCGCGGCGACAACGAGCTGATCCTGATCGGCAAGAACAGCAACGTGCAGGACGGCAGCGTGATGCACACCGACATGGGTTACCCGCTGACCCTCGGCACCGGCGTGACCATCGGCCATAACGCCATGTTGCATGGCTGCACCGTCGACGATTACAGCCTGATTGGCATCAATGCGGTGATTCTTAACGGGGCGAAGATCGGCAAGCACTGCATCATCGGCGCCAATTCGCTGATCGGCGAGGGCAAGGAAATTCCCGATGGTTCGTTGGTGATGGGCTCGCCGGGCAAGGTGGTGCGGGAGCTGACCGACGTGCAGAAGAAGATGCTTGAGGCCAGCGCTGCGCACTATGTGCATAACGCCCAGCGGTATGCCCGTGATCTGGTTGAGCAGGAAGAATGACCGTATCTGAACGGCCGTTAGCGTCGCCTTGCGTGAGCATTTGCGCGCTGGATCACGATGATATCTGCACGGGATGCCAGCGCACGGTGGAAGAGATTACCCGCTGGAGTCGCATGGACAACGCCGAGCGCCGGGTGGTGTTGGGGTTGTGCCATGAGCGGGCGAAGGCGAGTGG
The DNA here is from genome assembly GCF_013385495.1 of Pseudomonas sp. F8002. NCBI lineage: Bacteria > Pseudomonadati > Pseudomonadota > Gammaproteobacteria > Pseudomonadales > Pseudomonadaceae > Pseudomonas > Pseudomonas sp. F8002. The sequence continues at coordinate 194,386 of NZ_JACAPW010000017.1, forward strand.
GCTGGTGTGGATGATTCCGGGGAAGTCCGGCGCCTGATAGACCGCTTTCGCGAGCAAGCCCGCTCCCACATTTGATTGCGTTTGTCTTGGAGGAATGCGTTCAAAATGTGGGAGCGGGCTTGCTCGCGAAAGGGCCCGCCCAGACGACATATTTCCAAATGTGAAGTACCCTGTGCCCCTTGTTCACAGGTCCCTCGCCCCATGTTCTTCCTGATTGCCTACATCAGCAGCGTCGTGCTGATCAACTTCGCCTTTTCTACCGCTCCGCACCTGGATGTCATCTGGTCTGCCTGGGGCGGCCTGGTATTTGTCCTGCGGGACATGGTGCAAACCCGTTTCGGCCATGGCGCGATCATCGCCATGCTGGCGGCGCTGGTGCTGTCCTATATCACCTCCGATCCGTCCATCGCCCTGGCCAGCGCCACGGCGTTCGCGGTGTCCGAATGCATTGACTGGCTGGTGTTCAGCATCACCAAGCGCCCACTCCACGACCGCCTGTGGATAAGTTCGGCGCTGAGTATCCCCCTCGATACCTTCATCTTTTTCGGCCTGATCGGCGCCTTGACGCCCGCGGTCGCCGGCACTGCCCTGGTGTCGAAATTCGCCGGCGTTACCGTGGTGTGGCTGGCCATGGCCTGGCGTTTGCGCCGGCAGCGCGTCGCCAACTGAAGCCAATCCTTACAGTTCATGTAAAATGCCGGCCTTTCTCCCCACGATCCGCTCCCCTGAGGACCTGAGATGACCCGAATCGGAACTCCATTGTCGCCAACCGCGACCCGCGTAATGCTGTGTGGCTGCGGTGAGCTGGGCAAGGAAGTGGTAATCGAACTGCAACGCCTGGGCGTTGAAGTGATTGCCGTGGATCGCTACGCCAACGCGCCGGCCATGCAGGTTGCCCACCGCAGTCATGTGATCAACATGCTCGATGGCGCCGCGCTGCGTGCCGTGATCGAAGCCGAAAAGCCGCACTTCATCGTGCCGGAAATCGAAGCGATCGCCACCGCCACCCTCGTGGAGCTGGAAGCCGAAGGCTTCACCGTGATCCCGACCGCCCGCGCGACGTTGCTGACCATGAACCGCGAAGGCATCCGTCGCCTGGCCGCCGAGGAGCTGGACCTGCCGACCTCGCCGTACCACTTCGCCGACACCTTCGAGGACTACAGCAAGGCCGTCACCGACCTGGGCTTCCCGTGCGTGGTCAAGCCGGTGATGAGTTCGTCGGGCAAGGGCCAGAGCTTGCTGCGCAGCGCCGATGACGTGCAGAAAGCCTGGGACTACGCCCAGGAAGGCGGGCGTGCCGGCAAGGGTCGCGTGATCATCGAAGGCTTTATCGACTTCGACTACGAAATCACCCTGCTGACCGTGCGGCACATTGGCGGCACTACCTTCTGCGCGCCTGTCGGTCACCGTCAGGAGAAGGGCGATTACCAGGAATCCTGGCAGCCACAGGCCATGAGCCCGATTGCACTGGCAGAGTCCGAGCGCGTTGCCAAGGCAGTGACCGAGGCCCTGGGTGGTCGTGGCCTGTTTGGTGTCGAGCTGTTCATCAAGGGCGATCAGGTGTGGTTCAGCGAAGTATCGCCGCGCCCCCATGACACTGGTTTGGTGACCCTGATTTCCCAGGACTTGTCGCAGTTCGCCCTGCATGCGCGGGCAATTCTCGGCCTGCCGATCCCGTTGATCCGTCAGTTCGGGCCTTCGGCTTCGGCGGTGATCCTGGTGGAAGGCAAGTCGACCCAGACGGCGTTTTCCAACCTGGGTGCAGCCTTGAGCGAGCCGGATACGGCGTTGCGTCTGTTCGGCAAGCCGGAAGTGAATGGCCAGCGCCGTATGGGCGTGGCGTTGGCGCGGGATGAGTCGATTGAGGCAGCGCGGGCTAAAGCGACCCGTGCTTCGAAAGCGGTTGTTGTCGAGCTGTAACCCCCCGCCGATCGTTCCCACGCTCCGCGTGGGAATGCCGCGCTGGACGCTCCGCGTCCGCTCTTAAGGGCGTGACGCAGAGCGTCACCGGATGCATTCCCACGCAGAGCGTGGGAATGATCATCATTAGGCGACCTTGTTCAAATCGTTATTGCGCGTCTCTTTCAGGCACAACACAGCAATCAAGCTGATCACCGCTGCCGCCGACACATACCCGCCGACATAACTCAAACCGCCCATCGCCACCAGCTTGGTCGCGAAGAACGGTGCCGCCGACGCACCCACGATCCCACCCAGGTTATACGCCGCCGAAGCACCGGTATAACGCACGCGGGTCGGGAACAGTTCCGGCAACATCGCGCCCATCGGGGCAAACGTCACGCCCATCAGGAACAGCTCCAGCGCCAGGAACAGTGCCACGGCCCAGGTTGAACCGTGGGTCAGCAACGGCTCCATGGTGAAGCCGGAAAGGATGGTCAGGATCGCACCGACAATCAGCACCGGCTTACGCCCGTAACGGTCGCTGGCCCACGCCGCCAGCGGCGTCGCCGCGCCCATGAACAGCACCGCGAAGCACAACAGCCCGAGGAAGGTTTCACGGCTGTAGCCCAGCGTAGACACGCCGTAGCTCAGGGAAAACGCCGTAGTGATATAGAACAGCGCATAACACACCACCATCGAGGCCGCACCCAGCAGGACCGGCAGCCAATGCTGGCTGAACAGTTCCACCAGCGGCACCTTCACCGGCGCTTCCTTGGCCACGGCGTTCGCGAACACCGGCGTTTCATGCAGTTTGAGCCGCGCATACAGCCCCACCATCACCAGCGCCGCGCTGAGAATGAACGGAATGCGCCAGCCCCAGCTGCGGAACTGCTCGTCGCTCAGGCTCATGGCCAGGATCAGGAACAGCCCGTTGGCCGCCAGAAAGCCAATCGACGGGCCCAACTGCGGGAACATGCCGAACCAGGCGCGTTTGCCCTTCGGGGCGTTCTCGGTGGCCAGCAACGCCGCGCCGCCCCATTCGCCGCCAAGCCCGAGGCCCTGGCCGAAGCGCAGTACGCAGAGCAGGATCGGTGCCCAGGCCCCGATGCTGTCATATCCGGGCAGCAAGCCGATCAGCGTGGTGCACACGCCCATCAGCAGCAAAGAGGCGACCAGTGTCGACTTGCGACCGATCCGGTCACCAAAGTGGCCGAACAGCGCCGAGCCCAGTGGCCGCGCGATAAACGCGATACCGAAGGTCAGGAACGAGGCGAGCATCTGCGCCGTGCCGGAGGTTTGCGGGAAGAACACCGGGCCGATCACCAGCGCGGCGGCAGTTGCGTAGATATAGAAGTCGTAGAACTCGATGGCGGTGCCGATGATGCTCGCGGTGGCGACCCGGGCCGTCGAGTTGGTCGGGGCGGCGGTCGCCGTCTCGTTATAGGTGGTGCTCATTGAGGTATCCCTGACGGTCATTGCGCGTTTGGACGCGGATTATTATTGGTCGAACACCCATGGATCAGGGTTGTGCGCGGGGCGGCTCGGGATGGGAGCAAACACCGGTCAGACACGGTAAAGCGGTGCCTGGACGCGCTCAGTGCGGGTAGCACGCGGTCGGGCGGGGCTTGGGTAAGCCGCCCGATTATAGGAAGGGGTTTGCGGATCCAACAAGGGGCTTAAGCGGCGACCGGTACCGTGCTGGTGTGCCAGATCAGCACCTTGGCGACGCGGTTGTCCTCGGTCTCGAGGATTTCCAGGCGATAGCGGCCGATTTTCAGGCACACGGCGCAATCCGGAATGGTCTCCAGTGCTTCGGTCACCAGGCCGTTGAGGGTCTTGGGGCCGTCGCTGGGCAGGTGCCAGCCGAGGGTTTTGTTCAAGTCGCGGATCGAGGCGGCGCCGTCGATCACGTAGCGGCCATCCAGTTGCGGCTGGATGTGCGGGTTGTCGAGGTGGTGCTCGCTTTCGAACTCACCGACGATTTCTTCAAGAATATCTTCCAGGGTCACGATGCCCAGCACTTCGCCGTATTCATCCACCACCATGCCCAGGCGGCGCTGTTGCTTGTGGAAGTTCAGCAATTGCAGTTGCAGCGGTGTACTTTCCGGGACGAAGTAGGGCTCGTGGCAGGCGGCCAGCAGGGCTTCCTTGGTCAGGCTGGCGTCCGGCAGCAGGTGGCGGATCTGCCGGGTGTTGAGCACCGCTTCGACCTGGTTGATATCGCTGTGGAACACCGGCAGCCGGGTTCGGGTGGAAACCCGCAGTTGCTCGATGATTTCCTCTACCGGGTCATCCAGGTTGATGCCGTCCACTTCGCTGCGGGGCACAAGGATGTCGTTGACGGTAATGTTGTCCAGGGCGTGGATGCCCGGCATGCCCGGCGCGCGGGTGTTGGGGATTTCGGCTTCCGGCTCGTCGTCCTGGTCCGGCTGCGGCTCGTCGCTCTTCTTGACCAGCCCGGGCTTGCGGGTGAACGGGCGCAGCAGCAACAGGCTGACACCGTTGAGCAGCCAGGCCAGCGGATAAAGGATTTTCAGCGGCACGCTCAGCAAGGTATTGCCGAAGCCAAGGATGGTTTGCGGGTGGCGAGTGGCCAGGGCGCGCGGCAGATAGTCGGCCAGCACCAGCAGCACCGCGCTGGAGATCACCCAGCCGAGCCACGGGCCGTTTTGCGCCCAGGCGTAGATCGCCAGCAGGGTGCAGAGAATCACCACCACGGCGCGGCACAGGGTGTTGCAGAGGATCAGGCTGTTGCGCGGGAAGTTCAGGCGGGCGGCGGCTTTGTCACCCTGGCGGGTGCCGGGGCGCAGGGCCAGCAAATGTTGCTGGGCGGCTTCGATGGCGGTAAACAGCGCCGACCATAAAACCAGCAAGGCTACTACCGCAAGCATCGGCCCCAAGGGCAAGTTGTCCATGTCGGCTGCCCGTCAGATATGCAGGATGTATTCGCGAACCAGCTTGCTGCCGAAATAGGCCAGCATCAGCAGGCAGAAACCGGCCAGGGTCCAGCGGATCGCCTTGTGCCCGCGCCAGCCGAGACGGTTGCGGCCCCACAGCAGCACGCTGAACACCACCCAGGCCAGGCAGGCCAGCAGGGTTTTATGCACAAGGTGCTGGGCAAACAGGTTCTCGACGAACAGCCAGCCGGAGATCAGCGACAGCGACAGCAGCGTCCAGCCGGCCCAGAGGAAGCCGAACAGCAGGCTTTCCATGGTTTGCAGTGGCGGGAAGTTCTTGATCAGCCCCGACGGGTGCTTGTGCTTGAGCTGGTGGTCTTGCAACAGCAGCAGCAAGGCCTGGAACACCGCGATGGTGAACATGCCGTAGGCGAGGATCGACAGCAGGATGTGGGCGAGGATGCCCGGCTCTTCATCAATGACCTGCACGGTGCCGGTCGGTGTGAATTGCGCCAGCAGCACCGTCAGCATCCCGAGCGGGAACAACAGCACCAGCAGGTTCTCCACCGGGATCCGGTAGCAGGCCATCAGGGTCAGCGCGATCACCGCGGCGGCAATCAGGCTGGCAGCGCTGAAGAAATCCAGGCCCAGGCCGACCGGCGTCATCAAGTGCGTGAACAGGCTGGCGGCGTGAGCCAGCAGGGCGAGGACGCCAAGGCCTGCCAGCAGGCGTTTGTCGGCCTTGGCGCCTTGGGCCAGACGAGTGCCCTGATAGAGGGTCGCAGCGGCATACAAGATGGCGGCGGCGAGGCTGGGTAGCAAACTGGGTGACAAAGGGAGCATAAATCCTGTTAAGCAGGCCCGAAAGGCGCTGAGTTTGGCATACACCTGCGTAACACGAAAGACTCTCAGGCCAGACAGCGGGTGTGCATGGCGACAGTCTTCGCTATAATCCGCGACCTGCCCACGCCGCAGGCTCGCCGAGCGCTGTTTTTAATAGCGATTTACCACAGCCTGGGCCGCCATTACCTCGGTCTAACAATGCATTTCGATGAATAGGGCCTGAAAGGATCGCGCATGTTTGAAAATCTGACTGACCGTCTCTCGCAGACGCTGCGCCATGTCACCGGCAAGGCCAAGCTGACCGAGGACAATATTAAAGACACCCTGCGTGAAGTGCGCATGGCGTTGCTGGAAGCCGACGTCGCCTTGCCGGTGGTGAAGGACTTCGTCAACTCGGTCAAAGAGCGCGCGGTCGGCACCGAAGTGTCCCGCAGCCTGACGCCGGGCCAGGCCTTTGTGAAGATCGTCCAGGCCGAACTCGAAAGCCTGATGGGCGCGGCCAACGAAGATTTGAACCTCAGTGCCGTGCCGCCAGCCGTTGTGCTGATGGCCGGTCTGCAAGGTGCGGGCAAGACCACCACCGCCGGCAAACTGGCGCGCTTCCTTAAAGAGCGCAAGAAGAAGTCGGTGATGGTGGTGTCTGCCGACGTTTACCGTCCGGCGGCTATTAAACAGCTGGAAATGCTTGCGGGCGAAGTGGGCGTGACCTTCTTCCCGTCCGACCTGAGCCAGAAGCCGGTCGATATTGCCCAGGCGGCTATTAAAGAAGCCAAGCTGAAATTCATCGACGTGGTCATCGTCGATACCGCCGGTCGCCTGCACATCGACGAAGAGATGATGGGCGAGATCAAGGCGCTGCATGCCGCGATCAACCCGGTAGAAACCCTGTTCGTGGTCGATGCCATGACCGGCCAGGATGCGGCCAATACCGCCAAGGCCTTTGGTGATGCGCTGCCGCTGACCGGTGTGATCCTGACCAAGGTCGACGGCGATGCCCGTGGCGGTGCCGCCTTATCGGTACGCGCCATTACCGGCAAGCCGATCAAGTTCATCGGTATGGGCGAGAAGAGCGAAGCGCTCGAGCCGTTCCACCCTGAGCGGATCGCCTCGCGTATCCTCGGCATGGGCGACGTGCTCAGCCTGATCGAGCAAGCGGAAGCGACCCTCGACAAGGACAAGGCCGACAAGCTGGCTAAAAAGCTGAAGAAGGGCAAGGGCTTCGACCTCGAAGACTTCCGCGACCAGCTGCAACAGATGAAGAACATGGGCGGCCTCGGCGGCCTGATGGACAAGCTGCCGAACATCGGCGGCGTGAACCTGGCGCAAATGGGCAATGCCCAGGGCGCGGCAGAGAAGCAATTCAAGCAGATGGAAGCCATCATCAATTCCATGACCCCGGCCGAGCGCCGCGACCCTGAGCTGATCAGCGGTTCGCGCAAACGTCGGATCGCCATGGGTTCCGGCACCCAGGTGCAGGACATCGGTCGCTTGATCAAGCAGCACAAGCAGATGCAGAAGATGATGAAGAAATTCTCCGCAAAAGGCGGGATGGCCAAGATGATGCGCGGCATGGGCGGTATGTTGCCCGGCGGCGGCATGCCGAAAATGTAAAGAATTCGAGCAGAAGTTCGCTTCTGCTCCGACCCGCAGGGATGCGGGATCTCCAGCAAACCCGCCATTGGCGGGAGCTGACTTGCCGTTTTAACCGACGGCTCTATAGCAGATCTGAATGGCACGCTGATAGGCGCCAGAAAAAGACATTTGCAAAAGTCCGGATATTCCTTAGAATATGCGGCCTTTCGGGCACCTATGCCCGCTGTGCATTTAGATTTGCAGCACCGACTACAGGAACGATGTTCACATGCTAACAATCCGTCTTGCCCTTGGCGGCTCCAAAAAGCGCCCGTTTTACCACTTGACCGTAACTGACAGCCGCAACCCACGTGACGGCTCTCACAAGGAACAAGTTGGCTTCTTCAACCCGATCGCTCGTGGTCAAGAAGTCCGTCTGTCCGTGAACCAAGAGCGCGTAGCCTACTGGCTGAGCGTTGGTGCACAACCTTCTGAGCGCGTTGCTCAGTTGTTGAAGGATGCATCTAAGGCTGCGGCCTGAGCAATATGAACGCGACGCCAGCGGTAGCTGATGATTTGATCGTTATCGGCAAGATTTATTCTGTTCATGGCGTTCGCGGCGAAGTGAAGGTGTATTCCTTTACTGATCCGACTGAAAACCTGTTGCAGTACAAGACCTGGACGCTCAAGCGCGAAGGTAGTGTGAAACAGGTAGAGCTGGTCAGTGGACGCGGGAGCGACAAGTTCCTGGTCGCAAAGCTCAAGGGTCTTGATGATCGTGAAGAAGCTCGTCTTCTGGCCGGTTATGAGATCTGCGTGCCGCGCAACCTGTTCCCTGAATTGACCGACGGCGAGTACTACTGGTACCAGCTGGAAGGTCTGAAGGTTATTGATCAACTTGGGCAATTGCTCGGGAAAATCGATCATCTTCTGGAAACCGGCGCCAATGATGTAATGGTGGTCAAGCCTTGCGCTGGCAGCCTGGATGATCGCGAACGCCTGTTGCCCTATACCGAGCAATGCGTGTTGGCCGTCGACCTGGCAGCGGGCGAGATGAAGGTGGAATGGGACGCGGACTTCTAACGTGGCTAACCTGCGCGTTGAAGTGATCAGTTTGTTTCCCGAGATGTTTTCCGCCATCAGCGAGTACGGCATCACCAGTCGGGCGGTGAAACAGGGGCTCTTGCAGCTCACCTGTTGGAACCCGCGAGACTACACGACGGATCGACATCACACTGTGGACGATCGCCCATTTGGCGGTGGTCCGGGCATGGTGATGAAGATCAAGCCCCTGGAAGATGCGTTGGTTCAGGCCAAGGCAGCCGCCGGGGAGAAGGCGAAGGTAATTTACCTGTCCCCTCAAGGCCGTCAGCTGAATCAGTCGGCGGTACGCGAGTTGGCGAATCTGGAAGCATTAATCCTGATTGCCGGTCGCTATGAAGGCATTGACGAGCGGTTTATTGAAGCTCATGTCGATGAAGAGTGGTCGATTGGGGACTATGTCCTGTCTGGCGGCGAGCTGCCGGCGATGGTCCTGATAGATGCGGTTACACGACTGCTGCCTGGAGCTTTAGGGCATGCGGACTCCGCGGAGGAAGATTCCTTCACGGATGGTTTGCTGGATTGCCCGCACTACACCCGACCGGAGGTGTATGCGGATCAGCGTGTTCCCGACGTATTGCTAAGTGGCAATCACGCACACATCCGGCGTTGGCGTTTACAGCAGTCCCTCGGGCGGACCTATGAACGACGCGCCGATCTTCTGGAAAGCCGCTCGCTTTCTGGAGAAGAGAAGAAGCTGCTCGAGGAATACATCCTCGGGCGGGACGATAGTTAACAACGTATCGATGGTAGGTCCGACGACTTACCTTAGGAGCACAGCATGACTAACAAAATCATCCTTGCACTCGAAGCAGAGCAGATGACCAAAGAGATCCCTACCTTTGCCCCGGGCGACACCATTGTCGTTCAGGTGAAAGTGAAGGAAGGCGACCGTTCGCGTCTGCAAGCGTTCGAAGGCGTGGTAATTGCCAAGCGTAACCGTGGTGTGAACAGTGCTTTCACTGTTCGTAAAATCTCCAACGGTGTTGGCGTAGAGCGTACTTTCCAGACCTACAGCCCGCAAATCGACAGCATGGCCGTTAAACGTCGCGGTGACGTACGTAAAGCCAAGCTGTACTACCTGCGTGACCTGTCCGGTAAAGCAGCTCGCATCAAGGAAAAACTGGCTTAAGTCCAGCTTCCCGATGCAGAAAAAAGCAGCCTACGGGCTGCTTTTTTGTTGCCTGAAATTTGTCTATTTCCCCGGTATCTATTCATCACTCCCCGCCTCGAAGAAATTCAGCGTCGCACTGACCTTAAAGCCGTTTTCCGCTTTTGTGGCGAGGGAGCTTGCTCCCGTTGGGCTGCGCAGCGGCCCTGAAACCGGCAATAGAAGTCTCTCTGTTGGACCTCAATGGTCAATCAGGGCCGCTTCGCGCCCCAGCGGGAGCAAGCTCCCTTGCCACAGATTATTTGCCCGCTTTCATTGATGTGTAGCGGCCCGTGCTGCGATAGGATCTACCCGATACGCCATTTTCCCTGCTTGAGCCCTCATGCCCGCCATCGACCACCCGCAGATAGATCGCTTCCTTGACGCCCTCTGGCTGGAAAAAGGCCTGTCGGACAACACCCGCCAGGCTTACCGCAGCGACCTCGCGTTGTTCAATGGCTGGCTGCAGGAGAAAAACCTCGAGCTGCTCGACGCCGGTCGCGAGCTGATTCTCGACCACCTGGCCTGGCGCCTGGAGCAAAACTACAAGCCTCGCTCTACTGCGCGTTTTCTCTCAGGCGTGCGTGGCTTCTATCGCTACCTGCTGCGGGAAAAGCTGATCGCCATCGACCCAACCCTGCAAATCGACATGCCGCAGCTGGGCCGGCCACTGCCCAAATCCCTGTCGGAAGCCGACGTCGACGCCTTGCTCGCAGCCCCCGACCTGAGCGAAGCCATCGGCCAGCGCGACCGTGCCATGCTGGAAGTGCTGTACGCCTGCGGCCTGCGCGTCACCGAGCTGATCAGCCTGACCCTGGAACAGGTCAACCTGCGCCAGGGTGTATTGCGCGTAATGGGCAAGGGCAGCAAGGAGCGCCTGGTGCCCATGGGTGAAGAGGCGATCGTGTGGATCGAACGCTACATGCGCGACGCCCGAGCCGAGTTGCTCAACGGTCGGCCCAGCGATGTGCTGTTTCCCAGCCAGCGCGGCGAACAGATGACCCGCCAGACCTTCTGGCATCGCATCAAGCACCAGGCCAAGGTTGCCGGCATCGGCAAATCGCTGTCGCCCCACACCCTGCGCCACGCGTTCGCCACGCATTTGCTCAACCACGGCGCGGATTTGCGCGTGGTTCAAATGCTCCTGGGCCACAGCGACTTATCCACCACCCAGATCTACACCCACGTGGCGCGGGCACGTTTGCAGGAGATGCACGCCAAGCACCATCCCCGTGGATGAAAAACACTTCGGAAAAAGCCCAATTTCCCCGCGACTGGCTGCCCTGCGGCCCAACTGTGGTAGGCTTTGCCGGTTCGCAAAGCGGACGGCCCAAACCCGTGTTTGAAGATCGGTGTTCCTGCTCCCGTCCCTGCATCTGCCTTCAGGAGTTCCCATGCGCTTGACCCAGATTTTTGCCATCGCAGCCATTGCGTTGGTCTCAACCTTTGCCGTCGCCGACGACGCCGCAGAGAAGACAATCCGCAAGAGCCTGGAAGCCCTCCAGCTCGACACCCCGATTGAAAGCATCAACGCCAGCCCGATGGCCGGCCTGTACGAAGTCAAGCTCAAGGGCAGCCGCGTGCTGTACGCCAGTGCCGATGGCCAGTACATCGTCCAGGGCTACCTGTTCCAGCTCAAAGACGGCAAGCCCGTGAACCTCACCGAGAAAGCCGAGCGCCTGGGCGTGTCGAAGCTGATCAACGGTATTCCTGTGGCTGAAACCGTGGTTTACCCGGCCATCGGCGAAACCAAGACCCACATCACCGTGTTCACCGACACCACCTGCCCGTACTGCCACAAGCTGCATGCCGAAGTGCCTGAGCTGAACAAGCTCGGCGTTGAAGTGCGCTACGTGGCCTTCCCGCGCCAGGGCCTGGGTTCGCCGGGTGACGAGCAGTTGCAAGCCGTCTGGTGTTCGGCCGACAAGAAAGCGGCCATGGACAAGATGGTCGATGGCAAGGAAATCAAGGCCGCCAAGTGCGCCAACCCGGTTTCCAAGCAGTTCGCCCTCGGCCAGTCGATTGGTGTGAACGGTACGCCGGCCATCGTTTTGGCTGACGGCCAGGTGATTCCAGGCTACCAGCCTGCGCCGCAAGTTGCCAAACTGGCACTGAACGCAAAGTAAGCACTATCGTCGAGCCTTGACGATCATGATCCGCCGACAGTTCGGCGGGTCATTAATAGAGAGCCGCAGTTGTGCGGCTGTTTTCACGGCCGACCTTGAGTCGGCCGTTTCATGGGGAGTTCTTCAGTGAAACCGGTCAAAGTAGGCATCTGTGGGTTAGGGACCGTCGGTGGCGGCACCTTCAACGTACTTCAGCGTAACGCTGAAGAAATTTCCCGCCGTGCAGGGCGTGGGATTGAAGTGGCACAAATTGCCACGCGTACGCCAAAGCCTCAGTTCCAAACGACCGGTATTGCGATTACCAACGATGTCTTCGAAGTCGCCACCAACCCTGAAATCGATATCGTCATCGAGCTGGTAGGCGGCTACACCGTGGCCCGCGAGCTGGTGCTCAAGGCCATCGAAAACGGCAAGCACGTGGTCACTGCCAACAAGGCGCTGATTGCCGTGCACGGTAACGAAATCTTCGCCAAGGCCCGCGAGAAGGGCGTGATCGTGGCGTTCGAAGCCGCCGTGGCCGGTGGTATCCCGGTGATCAAGGCGATCCGTGAAGGCCTGTCCGCCAACCGTATCAACTGGGTGGCCGGCATCATCAACGGCACCGGTAACTTCATCCTCACCGAAATGCGCGAGAAGGGCCGTACCTTCGAAGACGTGCTGGCCGAAGCCCAGGCCCTGGGTTACGCCGAAGCCGATCCGACCTTCGACGTGGAAGGCATCGACGCTGCCCACAAGCTGACCATCCTGGCGTCCATCGCCTTTGGTATCCCGCTGCAGTTCGACAAGGCCTATACCGAAGGCATCACCAAGCTGACCACCGCCGACGTGAACTACGCCGAAGCCCTGGGCTACCGCATCAAGCACCTCGGTGTGGCGCGCAGCACCCCGGCCGGTATCGAGCTGCGTGTGCACCCGACACTGATCCCGGCCGACCGCCTGATCGCCAACGTCAATGGCGTGATGAACGCCGTGATGGTCAACGGTGACGCTGCCGGTTCCACCCTGTTCTACGGCGCCGGCGCCGGCATGGAGCCGACCGCTTCCTCGGTGATCGCCGACCTGGTGGACGTGGTTCGTGCCATGACCAGCGACCCGGAAAACCGCGTACCGCACCTGGCCTTCCAGCCGGACTCGCTGTCGGCCCACCCGATCCTGCCGATCGAAGCCTGCGAAAGTGCCTACTACCTGCGCATCCAGGCCAAGGATCATCCGGGCGTGCTCGCCCAGGTGGCCAGCATCCTGTCGGAGCGCGGCATCAACATTGAATCGATCATGCAGAAGGAAGTCGAAGAACAGGACGGCCTGGTGCCCATGATCCTGCTGACCCACCGTGTGCTGGAGCAGCACATCAACGACGCCATCGCCGCGCTTGAAGCGTTGCAGGGCGTGGTTGGGCCGGTGGTGCGGATTCGCGTCGAACACCTGAACTAATCGTTTTGCGGCAAGGGCCCCACGCGTTCGGCGGCCCTTGTTCAAGCATGCTCTAGAGGAGCCAGTCATGCGTTATATCAGCACCCGCGGCCAGGCACCGGCCTTGAATTTCGAAGACGTTCTGCTGGCCGGTCTGGCCACTGACGGCGGCCTGTACGTGCCGGAAAACCTGCCACGCTTTACCCAGGAAGAAATCGCTTCGTGGGCCGGCCTGCCGTACCACGAGCTGGCGTTCCGGGTCATGCGCCCGTTCGTCACCGGCAGCATCCCGGATGCGGATTTCAAGAAAATCCTGGAAGAAACCTACGGCGTGTTTTCCCACAGCGCCATTGCCCCGTTGCGCCAACTGAACGGTAACGAATGGGTCCTGGAGCTGTTCCACGGCCCGACCCTGGCGTTCAAGGATTTCGCCCTGCAACTGCTGGGTCGCCTGCTGGACTATGTGCTGGAAAAACGCGGTGAGCGCGTGGTGATCATCGGCGCTACTTCCGGTGATACCGGCTCGGCGGCGATCGAAGGCTGCAAGCACTGCGAAAACGTCGACATCTTCATCCTGCACCCGCACAACCGCGTGTCGGAAGTGCAGCGTCGGCAGATGACCACGATCTTCGGCGAGAACATCCACAACATCGCCATCGAAGGCAACTTCGATGACTGCCAGGAAATGGTCAAGGCCAGCTTCGCCGACCAGAGCTTCCTCAAGGGCACCCGCCTGGTAGCGGTGAACTCGATCAACTGGGCGCGGATCATGGCCCAGATCGTCTACTACTTCCATGCGTCCCTGCAGTTGGGCGGCCCGGCGCGTTCGGTGTCGTTCTCGGTGCCAACCGGCAACTTCGGCGACATCTTCGCCGGTTACCTGGCACGCAACATGGGCCTGCCAATCAACCAGTTGATCGTCGCCACCAACCGCAACGACATCCTGCACCGCTTCATGAGCGGCAACCAGTACGTCAAGGAAACCCTGCACGCCACACTGTCGCCGTCGATGGACATCATGGTCTCGTCGAACTTCGAACGCCTGCTGTTCGACATGCACGGTCGCAACGGTGCTGCCCTGGCCGGCCTGATGGACAGCTTCAAGCAAGGTGGCGGTTTCAGCGTCGAGCAGGAGCGCTGGACCGAAACCCGCAAGCTGTTCGACTCCCTGGCGGTGGACGACGCAGAAACCTGCGAGACCATCGCCGAAGTCTACGCCCAGACCGGCGAGCTGCTGGACCCGCACACCGCCATTGGCGTCAAGGCCGCGCGCGAATGCCGCCGCAGCCTGGACATCCCGATGGTGATTCTCGGCACCGCGCACCCGGTCAAATTCCCGGAAGCGGTAGAGAAGGCCGGGGTTGGCAAGGCGCTGGAATTGCCGCCGCACCTCACCGACCTGTTTGAGCGTGAAGAGCGTTGCACGGTATTGGCCAATGACCTGAAAGCGGTACAGGCGTTTGTCAGCCAGCATGGCAATCGCGGCAAGCCACTCTGAGCCAACGGCTTTGCGTGGTGGATCAAGCCCGTCTTCGTGACGGGCTTTTTCATTCTGGCGAGCCATACTTGCGCGGCGACCAACAAGAATAATCAAGGAAACCCAACCGGTGTATTTATCGACCCGAGCACACGCGTGGCTGGCATGTGTGCTGCTGCTTGGCCATGGTTCGGCAAGCCTCGCGGCTGTCAGCCTGCCGTTCAAGCTGGTGCCGGCGTTCATTGCCCTGGAGCCCATGCCCCTGACGGCCAGCGAGCAGCAATGGCTGGCGGCGCATCGGCCACTGAGGGTGGGCATCTCGATTGATGACTATCAGCCGATCGATATCACCCGCGACCGCAATCGCTACCAGGGCATCAGCGCCGATTACCTGAGCCTGATCGGCGCGCGTCTGCATGCACCGATGCAGGTCCTGGGTTTTGCCGAGCGGGCGCAAGCGGTGGAGGCCCTGCGGAGCGGCGCCATCGATATTCTCACCAGTGCCAACGGTTACGAGCGTGATGTGTCGGGGTTGCGCTTTACCGAAGACTACATGCCGGACCGCTCGGTGGTGGTCGTGCGCCGGGATGACAGCACCCAGAACGAGGACCTCAAGGACAAGAAGCTGGTGTTGCTGGACGGTTACGCCAACGTCAAGAACGTCCATCAGGCGTATCCCGGGAGCCACATCATGCTGGCACCGAATCTCTACAGTGGCCTCGAAGCGCTGAAGCAAGGTGATGCCGATGCGTTTATCGGCAACGAAGTGATCGTGCGCGCCTATAAATCGCTACGGCCCTACCTGGGCTTGCAGATCAAGGTGGAAAGCCGGCTGGCGCCCATCGGCTTTGCCTTTGCCACGCGGGAGGCCGACCCGCTGTTGGGGACGCTGATGGAACGGGCGCTGGCGAGTATTGATGAGTCTGTGCGGCGGGAGATCCTTGCGCGCTGGACCACCGGACTGGGGGTGGGCATTGCCGCCGAGCGCATCGCCTTGTCGGCCCCGGAGCGGGCCTGGGTACTTCAGCATCCGCATGTGGTGGTGGCGTCCCAGCAACTGTCTCCCTATGTGTTCAAGGACAAGGACGGCCAGTGGGTGGGGCTGAATGTGGACTTGCTCAACCGCATTTCACGCATGACCGGCCTGCAGTTCGTGATGGAGGAAGTGTCCTCCACGGCACAGACCCTGGGGTTGCTGGAAACGGGCAGGGCGGACATGAACACCACCCTGGCCGAGAATCAGGAGCGCAAGGCCTTTCTCGATTTCAGCCATGGGTTCGGGGGCTCAGGCTGGGTGTTTATCCAGCGCGCTGACGCACCGCCAGTGGCCAGTTTGAGCGAGCTTTCAGGCAAGGTGCTGGCGCTGCCGGCACGCCATGTCCTGGAGGGATATATTCGTCGCGAGCACCCCGGGATCAAGCTGCAATCGGTGGATAACTACGTCCAGGCCCGTGAGCTGGTAGCGCAGGGTCGCGCGGCGGCGACTATCCAGAGTGAAGTGGAAGTGCAGAGTTACCCGGCCGATGAGTTGCGCATCGGCCGCAGTGTCGAGGGCAAGTGGTCGGCCAACAGCCTGTCGGTGCGCAAGGATCAACCGGAACTGCTGAGCATTTTGAACAAGGCGCTGGAAGCGCTGCCGGTCGCGGAATTGAGCGCCCTGCGTTTGCGTTGGCTGGGGAGCGTACCTGTCCCGGTGCCGGCCTGGCAGCGTGTGCCGCCATGGGCCTACTGGACGGTCGCCATGGCGCTGCTGTTTGTGCTGGTGTCCCTGGCCTGGAACAGCCGGCTCAAGCGCCAGATTCGCCAGCGCCTCCAGGCCGAGCAGCGGCTCAACGACCAGTTGGCGTTCAAGCGCGCGCTGCTGGACGGCATGCCCAACCCGGTATTTGTGCGTGATCTGGAAGGACGCCTGGTGACCTGCAACACCAGCTATGAACAACAGTTGAACACCCGGCGCGAGCAGATACAGGGCCTGACGCTGATGGAAAGCGGGCTGATGCCTGACGCTACGGCCGCGCGCCTGCATGCCGGCCACATGGAGCAATTGGCGAGCCAGCAGTCGCTGTTCGTCGACCGGCAGCTGGAGTTCAATGGCGGGGCGTTTCATGTGTATCAGTGGACGGTGCCGTTCTTCGACGCCAAGGGCCAGCTCCAGGGTTTGCTCGGTGGCTGGGTCGATATCAACGAGCGCAAGGTCCTGGAGCTCCAGCTGATGGATGCGCGGCAGGCCGCTGACGAAGCGAACTACGCAAAAAGCGCGTTTCTCTCGACCCTGAGCCACGAGATTCGCACGCCGATGACCGCCATTATCGGTCTGCTCGAGCTGGAGCAGGAGCGTGCCCAGGCTGAAGGCAAGACAGTGTCTGAAGCCCTGCGAGTGGCCCATCGCTCGGCGCGTGAGTTGATTGCCCTGATGGGTGACAGCCTCGACCTGGCCAAGATTGAAGCCGGTCATCTGCAACTGGCGCCGCAGGCCACTGACTTGAAAGGTTTCTTCGAGGGCATACAGCGCTTGTTCGAACCCATGGCGCAGAAAAAGGGCCTTCACCTGACCCTGGCATTCGACCCGAGCGCGCAAGGGTATTACTGGTTCGACCCGCTGCGCCTGCGTCAGGTTATCCATAACCTGTTGGGCAACGCGCTCAAGTTCACCTCGCGCGGCGAGGTTCGGGTCAGTGTTGCGCGCAAGCTTGACCCGGCGGGGGCCGAATATTTGCAGCTGTGTGTGGAGGACAGCGGGCCGGGCATTGGCGTCGAGCAGCAGGCGCGAGTGTTCAAGCCGTTTATCCAGGTCAGCGCGCGGACGGCTGCCGAGCACGGCGGCACGGGACTGGGCTTGAGCATCTGCCAGCAACTGGTGGAATTGATGGGAGGCAGCATCACCCTGAGCAGCGTGGTGGGAGAGGGCACGGTGGTGTGCATCGACCTGTACCTGGATCGGGTCAGCAGTGACGACGTGCCAGCATCTGCGGGTGTACCGCTGCTGGTGGCCGGCCGCAACCTGTCGGTGTTGGTGGTGGATGACCTGCCGGCCAATCGGCTGGTGCTGGTTCAGCAGTTGCAGTTCCTGGGTCATCAAGTAGTGGCCGTCGACTCGGCCGAAGCGGCCTTGCAGCGTTGGCATCATGAGGTGTTTGACGTCCTGGTCACCGATTGCAATATGCCGGGCATGTCCGGCTATGCCTTGAGTGAGGCCATCCGCCGGCTGGAAGCCCAGGAGCGACGGCCACGCCTGGCGCTGGTGGGTTGCACGGCGAATGCCCTGGATGATGAACAGCAGCGCTGCCGGGAGGCGGGAATGGATGAACTGCTGGTCAAGCCCGTGACCCTTGAGCACTGGACGCGTGTGCTCGCCCGCGTCGTGCCTGCACGCTCTTTCAGCATCCAGACCCTGCGCACCATGACCCAGGCCGACGGACCGGTTTTGCAGCGGATGCTGCAGGAGTTGGCGAGGAGCCTTGAGCAGGAGCATAACCTGATGGCCTCCGCCATGGCGGACCACGACCAGGTCCGGCTGGCCGCCTCGCTGCACCGCCTGAAGGGCATATGCTGCCTGGTGGATGCGTTGCCGCTGGCCAAGGCCTGTGTGGCGCTGGAAGGGTGTATTCGGGAGCAGCGCAACGCTGAGATTGAAATGCATTGGTTAGCGCTGCGCGAAGCATTGATCGAATTCCAGGTCGAGCTTGAGGCTTATCTGGACCCGTCCGAATAAGACATGTCCTATGGGGAAGGCGCGGGGTTTTTATTAGTCTGTGCACCCTCGCTTCTCCCCGGTAACGTTTTTCATGCGCTCCCTCAACGTCCTGATCCTCGAAGATAACCCGTTCCAACTGATGGCCCTGCATCAGATGCTCAACGCCAACGGCGTATTCAATGTACGCACGGCCGAAACGGTCGACGCCGCTCGCCAGTCACTGGAGAGCAAGGGCGCGGTGGACATCGCGATTTGCGATCTGTACCTGGAGCAGGGTGATGGCCTTGAGCTGATTCGGGAAATGGCCGAGCGCCGCCAGGCTCAGGTGTTGATCCTGCTGAGCAACGCCGAGCCGGATGTGCTGGAAGGCGTGGCGCACATGGCCCGACAGTTGGGGCTCAACGTGCTCGGCTGCCTGCCCAAACCGGCGTCGGCAACGCTGATCGGGAAAGTCCTCGAGGCGTGCCGGGAACGCTTGCGGCCCGGGCCGCCGGTGGTGTCCTGGGAGCGGGTGCGCCAGTTGCTGGACTTGAGTGAGTCCGAGCAGTTGCCGCCTTCGGCGGATCTGAGCCAGGTCGCTATCGCCCGCTGCGGCACGGTCTGGTATCAGCCCATTGTCAGCCAGGCGGGCGTGTTGCAAGGTGTCGAAGCGCTGGCCCGCTGGCAGCTTCCTGACGGCGAGTTGCTGTTGCCTGACGCGTTTCTGCCGGTGCTGGAGTTTGCCGGAATGGAAGAGGCGTTTACCTGGCACGTGCTGGAACAAGCGCTGGGCCAGGCGGCACACGTCATGCGCGAAACCGGGCAGGTGCTGCCGGTGGCGGTGAATATCCCGGGGCGGATGCTGGAGCGTCCGCACTTTCCCCAAGTGCTGCAAGGCTTGCTGCAACTTCACGGCGTGCCCGCCCGTGGCCTGACCCTGGAACTGGTGGAAACCTCGCGCCTGAACACCGACAGCGCCCACGTCACCGGCTTGCTGCGTTTGCGGATGATGGGGTGCAAGCTGTCCATCGGTGATTTCGGCGTGGGCGGCACCAGCCTGCAACGCTTGCTGGAATTGCCCTTCAGCGAATTGAAGATCCCGCCGGCGTTTGCCAGCGGCATGGCCAGGGACGATCGCAAGGCGGCAGTGGTTGCCGGCGCCATGAGCATGGCGAGGCGACTGGGTGTGGGTGTGGTGGTGACCGGGGTTGAAAGCGCCGCCGACTATCACGCGGTGAGTGAACTGGGGGCTGCGTGGTTGCAAGGCTGCTTTATCGCCGGCCCCATGGACGCCGAGGCGCTGAAGCAGTGGATCGCGTTTCAGGCTAGGCCAGCCCGTGTTCCTGCACATAGATAAACAGCGCGGCGTCGTTGCTCAGGCCCAGCTTGCGCATGGCGCTGACCTTTTGTGCACTGACGGTTTGCTTGCTGCGATGAAGATTCGCGGCGATCTCGCCTACCGTCAGGCCGCCGGCCAGCAGGCGGATGACTTCCAGTTCACGGGGTGATAGTTGATCCTGGGAGTGCACACGCTCGACGCCTGCCAGGTTCAGTGACTGACTGATGGTCTGGGCCACATAACGTCGCTGCTGGCGCACCTGACGGATTGCTTCAGGCAATTCGTCTGCGAGACTGGCCTTGCTCAGCAGGCCCATGACACCCAACTCCAGGATGGCGTGGAACAGGCCGGCGTTGTTCAGCATGGTCACCACCACGATGGGCAGGCCCGGGTGATGCCGGCGCAGTTGTTCGATCAGGCGCAAGCCGTCGGCCTGGGGCTCGGCGGGCATCATGAAGTCGGTCACCAGAATGTCGCAGGCACAACGTTGCAGCAGTTCGCCAAGGGCCTGGGGTGAGTTGGCTTCACCGACGATGGTTAGCCTCTCGTCACGTTCCAGGACTGCCCGCAGACCGATGAGGAAAATCGGGTGGTCGTCGGCGAGGACGATGCGCAATGGCTTGTCAGACGTTTCGTTCAATACAGGCTCCCAGGGTAATTTGGGGATTCTAGCCTGTTAACGCAGGAGAGGCTCTGAAGGTGGGTTCTACAAAGGCGTAAAAAACGCCGCGTCCCCGTCCGTGGGGCAGCGGCGTTTTTCGTTTCTGGCAGGCCCGGTCTGGGCGATCGTTTATGCGAGCAATTTGTGCGCCAGGGCCATTATGGTGCCGATAGCCGTAAACATGCCCAGGACGATGCCCATGGGGTACCAGAAATTCTCACGGGTTATCTTGTGAGCTTCAGCGTTGAGTTTGCGCTGCTCTGCATAGATGCGTGATATATCGGCGTGAATCTTTTCCAGTGCAGCCTGCTCTTGGTTGTGTTCCAGCATCGTCTTTATCCTCCGAATCAGGGGCCTTTTGATATGCGCTTTGGTCTGCATGGCAGCATGATCAGCACTCACCGAGTATAGGATTCACCCTCGGCATCAGCGCCAAAACGGCAACTCATTGAGTAAGCAGTTATGTGCTGCCGTTTTTTGCTTGTCATGTTGCAAGCGCATGCTGGACACGTCATCCCCGGCAGCCCTTGAAAGACGAAAAAGCGAACTTTCCTACGACGCAAATAGTCACTTAGGATAGATGCAGCTCCCGTTTACACGATTGTTTCCGAACTATTGAGTGGTGATCGAGATGGAAAGTATCAGCCTATTGCTCGGTGAAGCACTGAGCCCTTATCAGGTCACGCTGACCACCTCGGGTGTGCAGGGCGAATGCCTGGTGACCGTAAAGAATCCGGCCGGTGCCATCGTGGTCGAACGAGAAGTCGACCAGGCACAATTGACCGACAAGCGTGCATTGGTGGATGTGGTGGACTGTTTGCACCGCGACTTGATGATTGCCGAAGGACGCCTGGAACCCTCGGTCATGGCGGCCCTGCGCAATGCGGCCCTGACTCGGCCGATTGCCTGCGCATGAAGATTTATTTTTGTTGGGAACCTTCCTACGGCAAGGTGAGTCAGATTTTGTAACAGCGAGATCAAGCATTGTGCTCCGGTGCTTGTGGCTCGTTGTTACTGGTCTTTTAAGGCCCTTATTAACCCCGAGTTGTCTCCCCACTGCTCGGGGTTTCTTTTTGCCTGCGATTTGTCATGGGCTCGGGGCATCCTGGAAAAACGTCGGGTGGTCTTGCAGGTATTGCTCACGCATGACCGGGTCGAGCCATGAGGCGTAGGACTGTCGCAGTTGCTCCTGCGGGATCTCGCGCAGCACCTGATTGATCCGCTCGATAGCCGTGCGGCCTGAGGCGTTATCCGTGCAGGCAATCCGGGTCAGTTGATAGGGCGGGGTGCCTTTGATGGGGTAGAAGATCAGCTCCTGTGGATCAATGCCTTGTTGCAGCGCCTGGTAGCGCACTTCTGTCCAGTAACCCAGCACCGCTTCCAGCCGCCCCTTTCGTTGCATCTGCAGCAGGCTGCCGAGGGCGTCATTGCCGTAATGCGGCGCCAGTTTGTGAGCACTGGTGTGCTTCAGCGCTTCATCAATGATGGGGCCGTAGCTGCGTTCGGCGATGATGCCAAGGCGCGCATCCCGGGCATTCAGGAACGCCTCCAGGTCAAACAGGCCATCCACAACAAACGGCGCCAGCAGCGCCCGCTGACCCTGGCGGATCGTCACCCCGTTGCTCACGGCCGCGAAGGCCTGGGCGGAAAACACGATGGTTTTAGCGCGCTCCGCCGTCCACAGCAGGGACGGGTCGCAGGTAAGCGTGCCGGGGTCGCGGAGCATCTGCATGCCGCGCGCGCGGTTCACGTGGAGGATCTGATGTCGATACTCCGGCATGTGTTCGGCGAGTATCGGCAGCAGTTGGTCGAGGGCGCCCTGGCCTTTTTGCGGGCCTTCGAAAATTGTCACTGGCGGCAGGTCACGCAACAGCCAGATCAAGGTTTCCTGGGCCTGGCTCGACAGTGGCCAAGTCCCGAGCAGTGAACCCAGGAGGCAGAGTCGAATGATGAAGCGCCGGCCCATCAGATCGCGCCGTTCTCACGCAGGCGGGCAACGGCGGCCGCGTCGTAGCCCAATTCAGCGAGCACCACGCTGTTGTGCTCGCCCAACTGCGGTCCTACCCACTCACAGCTGCCCGGTGTGTCCGACAGTTTGGGCACGATGCCGGGCATCTTGAAGTCCTTGCCGCCCGGGAGCTGCGCCTTGAGGAACATCTCGCGGGCGAGAAATTGCGGGTCTCCCAGCATGTCTTCCGCGCTATAGATACGGCTGGCGGGCACTTCGGCCTTGTTCAGCTGTTCCACCACTTGCTCAAGCGGCAGCGAGTTGACCCAGCGATCAATCACCCCGTACAACTCATCGCGCCGGCTGTCGCGGCCATCGTTGCTGGCCAGTGCCGGGTCGTTGGCCAGGTCGTCGCGACCAATGGCCGACATGAAGCGCTTGAAGATCGCGTCGCCATTGGCGCCGATCTGCACATGCTTGCCATCTTTGCTGGTGTGGATCGAGGAGGGCGTGATGCCGGGCATGATGTTGCCGGTGCGCTCGCGGATAAAGCCGAACACGTCGAACTCCGGGATCATGCTCTCCATCATCGCGAAGATCGCCTCATACAGCGCCACATCCACCACCTGGCCGAGCCCGCCATTCACTTCACGATGACGCAGGGCCATCAGCGCCCCGATCACGGCCCACAACGCCGCGATCGAGTCCCCGATGGAAATCCCGGTGCGCACCGGCGGGCGGTCCTCGAAACCGGTGATGTAACGCAGGCCCCCCATGGATTCGCCCACCGCGCCAAACCCAGGCTGGTCCTTCATCGGCCCGGTCTGGCCAAAGCCCGAGAGGCGCACCATCACCAGTTTCGGGTTCAGGGCGTGCAAGGTTTCCCAGCTCAGGCCGAGCTTTTCCAGCACGCCAGGGCGAAAGTTCTCAATCAAAATGTCGGCATCCACCAACAGTTGCTTGAGGATCGCCAGGCCGTCCGGGTGTTTCAGGTTCAGGGTCAGGGATTTCTTGTTGCGCGCCTGCACAAACCACCACAGCGAGGTGCCTTCATACAGCTTGCGCCACTTGCGCAGCGGGTCGCCGCCATCCGGGGATTCGACCTTGATCACCTCGGCGCCGAACTCGGCGCAGATGCGCGATGCAAACGGGCCGGCGATCAAGGTGCCGAGTTCGATGACTTTCAGGCCGGCAAGTGGTTTGGCGGTAAACGACATGAGGAACCTTTCGGGCAGGGCAGGGATGTGAGCCTTTTAACATAGGCGAGTGGCGCAGTGATAAGGATGATGCAGCGCAGGATTCGTTGAATCAGCTCACCATCGGTTAGACTTGCCGCCTTTCCCTGTCTCTAGAAGTCCGTTCATGGCCCAGCCGTCCACGACCTACAAGTTTGAACTCAACCTCACCGACCTTGACCGTTCGGTGTACGAGAGCGTCAAGCAGACCATCGCCCGCCACCCTTCGGAAACCGAAGAGCGCATGACCGTGCGTTTGCTGGCCTACGCGCTTTTCTACAACGAGCAGCTGTCTTTCGGTCGTGGCCTGTCAGATGTAGACGAACCAGCGCTGTGGGAAAAAAGCCTGGATGATCGCGTTCTGCACTGGATCGAAGTCGGCCAGCCGGACGCGGACCGCCTGACCTGGTGTTCCCGCCGTACCGAACGCACGACCTTGCTGGCCTATGGCAGCTTGCGCGTCTGGGAAGGCAAAGTAGTGCCAGTGGCGAAAAACCTGAAAAACGTGAGCATCGCCGCCGTACCCCAGGAAATCCTGGAAGTGCTGGCCAAGGACATGCCCCGGGTGATCAAGTGGGACGTGATGATCAGCGAAGGCACGATCTTCGTGACTGACGACCGTGGCCAGCACGAAGTCCAGCTGGAATGGCTGGCTGGCGAGCGCGGCTGAAACGTCGATAACTGATTGGACGCTGGTCGAGTGTGGGAGCTGTCGAGCTTCAGCGAGGCTGCGATGCAGGCGCTGCGGTCTGACAGGTACACCGAGGTGATCCCATCGCAGCCTCGCTGGGGCTCGACAGCTCCTACAAGGGATCACCGCTAATTTTCAACATTAAAGAGAAGCTTCCGTCACCCCATGCGTATTGATCCTCGCCCGTTGCCCGCCGTCCTGCCATTCCTCGGTGAATTGCCGCCGTTGTTGACCCGTCTCTACGCCGCACGCGGGGTGCAATCGGAAGCCGAGCTGGATAAAAGCCTGGCGCGGCTGATCCCGTATCAGCAGCTCAAGGGCATCGATGCCGCGGTGGACTTGCTGGTGACGGCCCTGGAGCAGCGCCAGCGGATCCTGATCGTGGGTGACTTCGACGCCGACGGCGCCACCGCCAGCACCGTGGGCACCCTGGGCCTGCGCTTGTTGGGCGCCGCCCATGTCGACTACCTGGTGCCCAACCGTTTCGAATACGGCTACGGCCTGACCCCGGAAATCGTCGCCGTGGCCCTGCAGCGCCAGCCACAGCTGCTGATCACCGTGGACAACGGTATCTCCAGCGTCGAAGGTGTGGCGGCCGCAAAAGCGGCGGGGCTCAAGGTGCTGGTTACCGACCACCACTTGCCGGGCGACGAACTGCCCGCAGCCGACGCCATCGTCAACCCGAACCAGCCGGGCTGTGAATTCCCCAGCAAGGCCCTGGCGGGTGTGGGCGTGATCTTCTACGTGCTGATGGCCCTGCGTGCGCGCTTGCGCAGCTTGGGTTGGTACGAGAACAAGCCGCAGCCGAATATCGGCGAACTGCTGGACCTGGTGGCCCTGGGCAGTGTGGCCGACGTGGTCCCGCTGGACGCCAACAATCGCATCCTGGTCTACCAGGGCCTGGAACGCATTCGCGCCGGTCGTGCCCGGCCGGGGATCAAGGCGATCCTCGAAGTGGCCAAGCGCGATCACGCCCGCATCACCTCCACCGACCTTGGTTTTATCCTCGGCCCGCGCCTGAACGCCGCCGGTCGCCTGGATGACATGAGCCTGGGCATCGAGTGCCTGCTCACCTCGGATTTCGCCGCCGCCCGGGAAATGGCCGCGCAACTGGACGGCATGAACCAGGACCGCAAGTCCATCGAACAAGGCATGCAGCGCGAGGCCCTGGCCCAGCTCAAGGACTTGCCGGTGGAGTCGATGCCGTATGGCTTGTGCCTGTTCGACCCGGAATGGCACCAGGGCGTGATCGGCATCCTTGCCTCGCGCATGAAAGAGCGTTACTTCCGCCCGACCATCGCCTTTGCCGACGCCGGTGACGGCCTGCTCAAGGGCTCCGGGCGCTCCGTGCCGGGTTTTCATATTCGTGACGCTCTGGCCGTGGTGGCCAGCCAGCACCCAACGCTGATCGCCAAGTACGGCGGCCACGCCATGGCGGCAGGTCTTACCTTGCCCGAGGCCAACTTCCCACTGTTCGCCGAGGCCTTTGACGCCGAAGTGCGTCGGCAACTGCGCGAAGAAGACCTGACGGGCCGGCTGCTGTCCGACGGCACCCTCGCGGTTGAAGAGTTTCACCTGGAACTGGCCCGCGCCCTGCGCAACGCCGGGCCGTGGGGCCAGCATTTCCCAGAGCCGTTGTTTCACGGGGTGTTCCAACTGGTGGAGCAGCGCGTCGTCGGCGAGCGCCATCTGAAGGTGGTGCTCAAGAGCGAGTGTGGATCGGTGAAGCTCGATGGCATTGCTTTCGGCATCGACCGCGAGATCTGGCCCAACCCCACCATTCGCTGGGTAGAACTGGCCTACAAGCTCGACGTGAACGAGTTCCGTGGTCAGGAAACCGTGCAACTGATGATCGCGCATATCGAGCCGCGCTGAACCCTGTGCAATCCTCTGTTGTCGACTAGTCTCTAAGCACTGTGTGATCGGTCTTGTGACCTTGTCTTATTTCAGCCCGCCGGGGACGGGTTTTTCGTCGACCTTTCAAACAGAACCCTGGAGCCTGCCCACTGCATAAAAGAGGTGCCCCATGAGTCTGCTGCTTGAACCCTATACCCTGCGCCAACTGACCCTGCTCAACCGCATCGCCGTTTCGCCGATGTGCCAGTATTCCAGCGTCGATGGTCTGGCCAATGACTGGCACCTGGTGCACCTCGGCAGCCGTGCCGTCGGTGGCGCCGGGC
The DNA here is from genome assembly GCF_013385495.1 of Pseudomonas sp. F8002. Lineage (NCBI taxonomy): Bacteria > Pseudomonadati > Pseudomonadota > Gammaproteobacteria > Pseudomonadales > Pseudomonadaceae > Pseudomonas > Pseudomonas sp. F8002. Next base: position 220,591 of record NZ_JACAPW010000017.1, read on the forward strand.
TGATCTTTACCGAAGCCACCGCCGTGACTGCCGATGGCCGCATCACCGCCCAGGACCTGGGCCTGTGGAACGACGAACAGATCGAACCGCTGCAACGCATCACGCGCTTTATCAATGCCCAGGGCGCGGTGGCGGGCATTCAACTGGCCCACGCCGGGCGCAAAGCCAGCACGCACCGGCCATGGATCGGCAAGCACGGCAGCGTCAAGCCGGAAGATGGCGGCTGGGTGCCGGTGGGCCCCTCGTCGATTGCCTTCGATCCGCAGCACACTTCCCCCAAGCAACTCGATGAAGGGCAGATCCAGCAAGTGATCGCTGACTTCGTCGCTGCCGCCAAGCGCGCGTTGACCGCCGGTTTCAAAGTGGCGGAAATCCATGCCGCCCATGGCTACCTGTTGCATCAATTTCTTTCGCCCCTGAGCAACCAGCGCCAGGACCAGTACGGCGGCTCGTTCGAAAACCGCATCCGCCTGGTGCTGCAAGTGACCACGGCGGTGCGTGAGGCCTGGCCGCAAGAGCTGCCGCTGTTTGTACGGGTCTCGGCCACCGATTGGGTTGAGGACGGCTGGAACCCGGATGAAACCGTCGAACTGGCGCGCCGCCTGAAAGACCTGGGCGTCGACCTGATCGACGTCTCCTCGGGTGGCACCGCGGCCAATGCGGAAATTCCTACCGGGCCCGGCTACCAGACCCGCTTTGCCGAGCGTGTGCGCAAAGAGTCGGGAATCGCCACCGGCACCGTGGGCATGATTACCGAGCCCGCCCAGGCCGAGCACATCCTGCGTACCTGTCAGGCCGATATCATTTTCCTCGCCCGTGAACTGTTGCGTGACCCGTACTGGCCACTGCATGCCGATGATGACCTGGGTGGGCGCAAAGCCACTTGGCCGGCCCAGTATCAGCGGGCTACGCATCGCGACCAGCCGATTCATGAGTCGGATTTGCGGGATTAACCTTGCGTAGGAAAACGCCTGAAGCTAATGTCGAAACTATGACTCTATTACTGAACGCCTCGATTATTCCCACCCTCCAGGAGAGGGTGGGCTGACGCGTGCTGGAAAAGCATGAAAAACCCGCCCTTGATCCGGCGGGTTTTTTATTGCCCGCCGATCACCGGCCAAGCCCTGCGACACAAGGAGAAGCTCATGTTGCACCTGATCTGCGGCAAAATCGCAGCCGGTAAATCGACCCTGACCCAACAGTTGTCGCAGGGCTCCCAGGCGATCCTGATCAGTGAGGATGAGTGGCTGTCACGCCTCTATCCCGGACAAATTCACGCCCTGGGCGACTACGTGCGCTGCACCGGCCACCTGCGTGATGCGTTGACGGCGCATATCATCGCGTTGCTCAAGGCCGGCGTCTCGGTGGTGCTGGATTTTCCCGCCAACACCCTGTCCAGTCGCCGCTGGATGCGCTCACTGTTCGAAGGCGCAGGCGCTGACCACCAATTGCATTACCTGGACGTATCGGACGAGGTCTGCAAGGCACGCCTGCGTGCGCGCAACGCGGCGGGTACCCACGCGTTCGAAACCAGTGACGCCCAGTTCGACTTGATCACCGGCTATTTCGAAGCACCGACACCTGCGGAAGGCTTCAACCTTGTTCACCATCAACCCTTGGAAGCACAGCATGTTGATCAAGCGTGACCTGACCGAAAAGGACCTGCCGTTGCTGGCGCTGATTGACCGTACCGAACGGATCGAGGCGTGCTATCGCGTGGAGCACGGGGGGTTGCTGCTGTACCCCGAGCACCACGACATGCGCGGCTGGCCCGAAGGCGAAGCCGAGCAGGATGCCGTGGCCTTGCAGGCGTGCCTGAAGCGCGGCGGGTGGCTGCACGGTGTGTTTGACGATGCAAAGCTGCTGGCGGCCGTGGTAGTGGACAACCGGGTTATCCTCAACCAGGGCCTGCGTATGCGCCAGCTCAAATTCCTGCATGTGAGCCATGGGGCCCGTGGCCTGGGCCTGGGTGGCCAGCTGTTTGCCTTGGCCTGTGAACACGCCCGCGCAGCCGGGGCCGAGGCGTTGTACGTATCGGCCACGGAATCGCGCAATACGGTGGAGTTCTATCTGCGGCTCGGCTGCCGGTTGCTCAAGCAGCCGGATCCCGAGCTGTTTCAACAGGAGCCGCACGACATCCACCTGTACCGGCCGCTTGTGGGATAACGCTGTAGGTCATTGCCCTGCAAGCGTTTTTTTAAGTGATTACTCTAAAAAAGTCCCACGCCCTGCAAGATAGTTTCTACGCTTAAGGTAAGCATGATTTCTGGCCCAGGAAATCAGCTTGTTGATCCTCGCAGGTCGCATCGCGGGATGGGGTTATGGGCAACCAGGAGCAGTTGATTGATACGAGGAGACAGTCCATGGCCAAGTCTTATGGTGTAGCGGGGGTGTTGTCGTCTTTTCTGGCCCGCAGGATGTCGCTGCGCAGTCGGCGCCTGAGTTCGGACGAAGAGCAATTGCTGGAACAGTACCGCGCCCTGACCGAGAGTGATCAGGTGGCGATGCGGTACTTGATTGGGGCGATGAAGAGTATTTCGCGGTTCTGAAGATCCCGAAGGGGCGTTCCCACGCGAGCGTGGGAACGTTCGGTATCAGGTGTACTTGCGCTTGTCTGGTGCAGGTGGGAAGTATTGGTACAGCCAGGTTTCGCTCAAGGTGCGGTCCTGGGTGCGGATGAACAGCCGCAGTTCAACCGGCTCGACGCTGTCGCTGGTCGGGTACCAGTCAAACAGAATTCGATAGCCCTTGATGGCATCCAGTACCAACACGCTGAAGTCTTTGACCTCACCATGGGAGCAGGTCACCACCGGCTCGATCCCGGTGCCTTCAGGCAAACGATCCAGCCCGCCGCCGTTGAAGTCCACGGCAAAGCGCCGCGCCCAGACTTCGGGGTAGTGCTCGCCCGGCGCCCAACCTTCGGTGAAACCGCCCATGCCCGAACGGGTGGCATTGACCTGCGCCAGTGGCGTGCTGACCGGCGGCAGGGCGCTCCAGTAGAGCTTGTAGCCGTAATTCAGGGATTCGCCGGCAGCGACGGGCTTCTTCGGGGTCCAGAAGGCCACGATGTTGTCCAGGGTCTCGCCGGTTGTAGGAATTTCCAGCAGATCGATAGAGCCTTCGCCCCACGCGGTTGTAGGTTCTACCCACAGGCTTGGGCGTTTGCTGTACCAGTCCACCGTGTCCTGATAGCTGGCGAACTCATGATCGGTCTGCACCAGGCCGAAGCCTTTCGGGTCGGTGTCGGCAAACGCGTTGAATTGCAGGGTAGCCGGGTTGTTCAGCGGGCGGCAGATCCACTCGCCATTGCCGCGCCACATGGCCAGGCGATCCGAGTCGTGGATTTGCGGGTGAATGGTGTCGCACATCCGCCGCTCAACGGTGCCGCAGCTGAACATGCTGGTCATCGGTGCGATGCCCAGTTGCTCGATGGCGGTACGCGCATTGATATGGGCGTCGATGGCCATTACCACCTGGTTGGCCTGGCAGTCGATATCGAAGCGATAGGCACCAGTGGCGCTCGGCGAATCCAGCAGGGCGTAGACCACGAAGCGGGTGCTGTCCTTGTTCGGGGTTTCGAACCAGAACTTGGTGAAGTCCGGGAATTCCTCGCGCTTTTTCGCGTAGGTGTCGATGGCCAGGCCGCGTGCGGAAAGGCCGTACTGGCCGGTGGAATCCACCGCACGGAAGTAGCTGGCGCCGAGGAAGGACAGCACGTCGTGGCGGTCCAGTTCCGGGGCCTTGAACAGCTTGAAGCCGGAGAAACCCAGGTCGCCGGTCAACTGCTTGGTGTCTACCGTGGTTTTTTCATAGTTGAACAGCGAAGGGCGGAAGTGCACCTCGCGGGCCTGGCGGGTTTTCGGGTCGACGCTGTACATGCGCACCGGCGTCTTGAAGCCCATGCCGACGTGGAAGAACTGCACGTCCAGTTGGCCGTTCAATTCTTTCCACAGCGAATGCTTGCCGTCGTAGCCGATGGCGTTGAAATTCTGCGGGGTCATGGTCGCCAGGGTCGGCGGCAATACCTGCTTGGTGTCCTGGTAGCGATTGCTTGCCAACTGCTTGGCCTGGATCTTCAGGGCCTCGAAATCGAAGGCCTGGGCCTCGCCATCAGCGGCGCGGTTGCCCGCCCAGGCCTGGGCGGCCAGCAGGCCACTGGCCGACAGACCGGTGTAAGCCGCGATGGCCATGGACGCTTTGAGCAAATTCCTGCGGTGCATAAATACAACCTGTCGTGAACAATCCCGCGCCGTTCCTGGCACGTGCTGGATCAAGGAAAACGGTTCGGACATGCCTTCGGCCAAACGCAACGGACATTAAACAGATACCAAATAGCTTAAGCGGTTCGGTGCGCAAGGAAAAATGATTGATGGCGGGTTGATGGCGCTGCATATGAAACAAGACGTTTCTGTGGAAACCGTGTGGTGAGGGAGCTTGCTCCCGTTGGGTCGCGAAGCGACCCCAGTTCAGACGATCGAGATCCTTCAGGGATATCTCGATCGCCTGGTTTGGGGCTGCTGCGCAGCCCAGCGGGAGCAAGCTCCCTCGCCACAATAACCTCTTCAGGAACGCCGGGATCAGCCCACTTCGCCTACCGCTCGATATGCCTCATCAATCGCCGCATGGGCATACGCGCTCCACGCGGCATCCGAGTTGGCGATGCTCACATGTCCCACCGGCTGGCGCGCCAGGTCCTTCAGTTTTTCGCTTTCATCGGCATCGTCAAACAAGCTGTTGGAGAAGGTCGCATAGCCGTGTGACCAACGGTTGACAGTGATCGCCAGAATGTCGGTCTGGTGGTTGAAGCCACCCGGGCCGAGCATGCGCTGCAGTTGGTCGCGCAGTTGCGCTTCCAGTTGTTCAAATGTCTGCCCATACAACTTGCCCCGCCCGGCGCGGGCCTGGTCGCGGCCGTTCATGCCGCTGTTGGGGCTGGTGGGCACGTACACCATGTGCAAACCAATCGGCTGCGTCGGGTCGCGCGGGTGCTCGTAGCCGCCCATGCTCACCGGGTAATCCAGCTTGATCCGGCTGTAAGGCTGGGTCGCTGCATAAATCTCGTGCACCCCCAGCTTCTGGAACGACGTCCAGTTGCGCACCACCACTTTGGTGTAGACCAGCGGGTACTTCACGTTCTGGCTCAGGGCCTGGGCTTGTTCTGCCGGCAGATCGCGCAGCAGGTACGGGATCATCATGTTGTAGCAGGCCAGGATGCAGCGTTTGCCGCGTACCTGTGCGAGTTGGCCGCCACGGCTGTAGCCGATGTGCACACCGTCACCGACGTTACGCACACTGACCGCAGTGCTGTTCAAACGCACCCGCACCGGTGTCCTGGGCTGATCAAGCCTGGCGTAGTCAAACGGCGCCAGCACGATGTCATCCATGGTGTGCCCCGGTGCCACTGCCGGAATCAGGCTGCGCACCAGCAAGCGTGCCAGCGAGGCGTTGCCGTCGGGGAAGTGGTAGATGTAGGGTTCTTCCATTTCTGCGGCGGCTTCTTCGCTGATCGGTGCCAGGTTCATTCCGCCGAAGCCAGGGAAACCCACGCTATAGGCATCAGCCGACGCCACCGCGTCGATACTCAAGGCCATGAAGTCGTTGGTGCGGCTTTGGAAGTACTTCACCGCGCCTTCCGAGAGTCCTACGTTCTTGAGCAGGAAATCGCGGTAGCTGGTGGTCGCGAGGTACTCGGCCTTTTCCTCGGCAGTCTTGCCCGGCAGGTAATCCTTGGGCGCGACGTGCAAGGCAATCAGCGCCTGACGGTCGGTTTCCGGCAGCGGGAAATCATTGATGAAGTCGCTGATGGAGCGCGCATGCAACTGGTCCGGGGCGATGTCGTCGGCGACCATCGGCGTCGGGTCGCCGGTCACCAGTTTGTCTTCGCCAAAGTTTTCCTTGTCGAAGAACACCCCGCGGGACAAACCCAGGCCCGGGTAGAACTGGCGGTCGAAGGCGGTCTCGAAGCGCTTGATGTTCACCCCGAGTTTTTTCAACAGCCCGTTTACTTCCTTGCTGTAAAGATGATTCGGTGACTGGAACGCTTCGCTGCCGCCGTAGCCGATGATCAGCCGGCCACCGGCCTGGAACTCATTGCGCTTGGCATGGCCGCCGAAGTCGTCGTGGTTCTCCAGGATCAGGATCTTCGCCTTCGGGTGCTTCTCACGGTAGAACCACGCCGCCGACAAACCGCTCAAGCCACCGCCGACCACCACCAGGTCGTAGTCTTCGGTGATCGGCAGTTTATCGGTGTCGAAGGCCTTCTTTTCCCAGCCCATCTGGTGGGCAACTTCGAATGAGCCGACATGGCTGCCGCGCAAGCCGGTGAGGGCGGGCGGGTAGTAGCGCCCATCGGGAGCGGCCTGGAGGATTTGCAGCGGGGTCATACCGGCGGCAATCGTGATAGCGACGCCGTTGAGGAAGTCGCGGCGGGTGATGTCCATGGGAACCTGCGAATTATTTATTGTTATGAGATCCCTGCAGGAGCCGGCTGTTGTGGCGAGGGAGCTTGCTCCCGCTGGGCTGCGTAGCGGCCCCAAAAATCCTGGGAGCGCTTCGCACTCCAGCGGGAGCAAGCTCCCTCGCCACAGTGAACTCGTTTCGACAGGGGTGGAGGGTCAGTGCTTGAACATCACATGGCGAACCGTGGTGTAGTCCTCCAGGCCGTACATGGACATGTCCTTGCCGTAGCCGGACAGTTTCTGACCGCCATGGGGCATTTCGCTGACCAGCATGAAGTGGGTGTTCACCCAGGTGCAGCCGTACTGCAACCGTGCAGCCAGGCGATGGGCGCGGCCGACATCGGCGGTCCACACGGAAGAGGCCAGGCCGTAGTCCGAATCGTTGGCCCAGGCCAATACCTGGGCCTCGTCGTTGAATTTGGTTACCGACACTACCGGCCCGAACACTTCGCGGCGCACGATTTCATCGTCCTGCTGCGCGTCGGCCAATACGGTCGGCTCAAAGAAGAACCCGTTGCCTTCCACCGCCTTGCCACCCGTGATCAGGCGGATATGGGATTGCGCCACGGCACGCTCCACAAACCCGGCCACACGGTCACGGTGCTGTGCGGTGATCAGCGGGCCCAGCTCGGTGGCCGGGTCATCCTGCAAACCGTATTTGATGCTGGCAACCGCCGCGCCGAGCTTTTCGACGAACGCGTCGTAGATATCGGCCTGTGCATAAATCCGGCACGCAGCGGTGCAATCCTGCCCGGCGTTGTAGAAGCCGAAGGTGCGAATGCCTTCCACCGCCGCGTCGATATCGGCGTCGTTGAAGATGATCACCGGCGCCTTGCCGCCCAGTTCCATGTGCATGCGTTTGACGCTGTCGGCAGTGCTGGAAATGATATTGGCCCCGGTGGCAATCGAACCCGTCAGCGACACCATGCGCACTTTCGGGTGATTCACCAGCGGGCTGCCCACGGTTGGCCCACGGCCAAACACCAGGTTGAGTACACCGGCCGGGAAAATTTCAGCGGCCAGTTCCACCAGGCGCAGCGCGGTCAGCGGGGTTTGTTCCGAAGGCTTGAGCACCACGGTATTACCGGCGGCCAGGGCCGGGGCGATTTTCCAGGCGACCATCATCAGCGGGTAGTTCCACGGCGCGATGGAGGCAATTACGCCCACCGGGTCACGGCGGATCATCGAGGTGTGGCCCGGCAGGTACTCGCCGCCGGCCGAACCGCTCATGCAGCGGCTGGCGCCGGCGAAGAAGCGGAACACATCGGCCACCGCCGGGATCTCGTCGTTCAGCGCGGCGCTGTAGGGTTTGCCGCAGTTGTCCGACTCAAGCTTTGCCAGCTCTGCGCCGTGGGCTTCGATGGCGTCGGCGAGTTTGAGCAGCAGCAGCGAGCGATCCTTCGGTGGCGTTTGCGACCAGCCTTCAAAAGCGCTGTCGGCAGCACGCACCGCGGCGTCGACCTGGGCTTCGCTGGCTTCCTTGATTTCCACCAGTACCCGACCCAACGCCGGGTTGAACACCGGCTGCGCCGGGCCTTCGCCTTCGACCAGATGGCCGTTGATCAGCAGTTTGGTTTGCATGGTTCAGTCCTCTTAAAGCTGCATCGTTTCCCCTGCCGAAACCGGTTCAAGTGTGGGAGCGGGCTTGCTCGCGAATACGGTCTTTCAGTTGATACATCACCTGACTGATACACCGCTTTCGCGAGCAAGCCCGCTCCCACATTTGAACCTCATTCCTTCAGTGGCAATGTGTTGTGAGTTATTTACCGCCACTACCGGCCACGCTTTCGCCGCCGCGGGTCAGGTAATAGGCACCCAGGATCGGGAACATCGTCACGATCATCACCAGCATCGCCACCACGTTGGTCACCGGCACATCCCGTGGCCGGCTCAACTGGTTGAGCAGCCACAGCGGCAAGGTGCGCTCGTGGCCGGCGGTGAAGGTGGTGACGATGATTTCGTCGAACGACAGCGCGAACGCCAGCATGCCGCCGGCCAGCAACGCCGAGCCGAGGTTGGGCATGATGATGTAGCGGAAGGTCTGCCAGCCGTCGGCGCCCAGGTCCATCGAGGCTTCGATCAGGCTGTGGGAAGTGCGGCGCAAACGGGCGATCACGTTGTTGTAGACGATCACCACGCAGAAGGTCGCGTGGCCGACGATGATGGTGAACATCCCCGGCTCAATCCCCAGGGTCTTGAAGGTCGCCAGCAACGCGATACCGGTGATGATCCCCGGCAGTGCAATCGGCAGGATCAGCATCAGCGAGATGCCTTGCTTGCCGAAGAACTCCCGGCGATACAACGCCGCCGAGGCCAGGGTGCCGAGCACCATCGCAATCAGCGTGGCGATGGCCGCGATTTGCAGCGACAGCTTGATCGCTTCCAATACGTCCGGCCGCGAGAAGGCCACGCTGAACCACTTCAGGGTGAAGCCCTGGGGTGGAAAGCTGAACGCCGCCTCTTCGGTGTTGAAGGCGTAGAGGAAGATGATCAGGATCGGGAAGTGCAGGAAAACCAACCCGCCCCAGGCCGCGATTTTTAGACTGAGTGAGGCTTTTTCAGAGTGCATCGAAGGCCCCCAGACGTTTGACGATGGACAGGTAAACCGCGATCAGCACGATCGGCACCAGGGTGAACGCCGCGGCCATGGGCATGTTGCCGATAGCGCCTTGTTGCGCGTACACCATGCCGCCGACGAAGTAACCCGGCGGGCCCACCAATTGCGGCACGATGAAGTCGCCCAGGGTCAGCGAGAACGTAAAGATCGAACCCGCCGCGATCCCCGGCACCGACAGCGGCAGAATCACCTGCATGAAGGTCTGGCGCGGCTTGGCGCCGAGGTCTGCCGAGGCCTGCAGCAACGATGGCGGCAAACGCTCCAGCGAGGCCTGGATCGGCAGAATCATGAACGGCAGCCAGATGTACACAAACACCATGAACCGGCCCAGGTGCGAGGTGCTCAAGGTGCTGCCGCCCACGCCGGGAATGCCCATGATGAATTGCAGCGCCGGCTCCAGACCCAGGTGCTGCACGAACCACTGCGCCACGCCGCCCTTGGCCAGCAGCAGGGTCCAGGCGTAGGCCTTGACGATGTAGCTGGCCCACATCGGCATCATCACCGCGATGTAGAAAAACGCCTTGGTCTTGCCGGTGGTGTAGCGCGCCATGTAGTAGGCGATCGGGAACGCGACGATGGCACTGGCGATGGACACCACCACCGCCATGCTCAAGGTGCGCACGATGATGTCGAAGTTCGACGGCTGGAACAGCACGGCGAAGTTGGCCAGGGTCAGGTCCGGGGTGACCGCCATGGTGAAGTCATCGAACGTATAGAAGCCTTGCCACAGCAAGGTCAGCAGCGACCCCAAATAGATCGCGCCGAACCAGATCAGCGGCGGCACCAGCAGCAGCGACAGGTACAGGTTGGGCTTCTTGTACAGCAGGTTGGAAAACCTGCGCATCGGCGGTTGGGACAGGGCCAGGCTCATGTCACACCTCGCCTGCGATGTCGGTCAACGGCGTCATGGCTTCCCGCGCCCAGCGCGCGGTGATGGACTGGCCGACTTGATGCCCGGCGGTGGTGTCCAGCCATTGGTTGTTGGCCTGGCTGATGTTCAGGGCCTGGCCGTTTTCCAGTTTCAGTTCGTAGCGGGTGGCGCTGCCCTGGTACTGGATGTCATGCAGCAGGCCGCTGACTTCCACCTCGCCGCTGCCCAGCGGGCCTTCGGCGAAACGCACGTGTTCCGGGCGGATCGAGAACGGCTGCGGGTTACCGCTCAAGCGTTGCGCCAATTCGCCGCGAATCACGTTGGAGGTGCCGACGAATTCCGCGACGAAGGTGGTGGCGGGCTTCATGTACAGGTTGCGCGGGGTGTCGACCTGTTCGATGCGGCCCTTGTTGAATACGGCCACACGGTCGGACATCGACAGTGCTTCGGTCTGGTCGTGGGTGACGAAGATGAAGGTGATGCCAAGCTGGCGTTGCAGTTTCTTCAGCTCGCTTTGCATCTGTTCGCGCAGCTTCAGGTCGAGAGCGCCGAGGGGCTCATCCAGCAGCAATACGCGCGGACGATTGACCAGTGCGCGGGCCAGGGCCACACGTTGACGCTGGCCGCCGGAGAGTTGCACCGGCTTGCGGTCGCCGTAACCGCCGAGGGCGACCATGCCGAGCGCTTCTTCGGCGCGGTTGAGGCGTTCGGTCTTGCCCACGCCTTTGACTTTCAGGCCGTAGGCCACGTTGTCCCGCACGTTCATGTGGGGGAACAGTGCGTAATCCTGGAACACAGTGTTCACGTCGCGCTGATACGGCGGCAAGCCGGCGGCTTCCTCACCGTGGATGCGGATGGAGCCGGCACTGGGTTGCTCGAACCCGGCGATCAGGCGCAGGCACGTGGTTTTGCCCGAGCCGGAAGGGCCGAGCATGGAAAAGAACTCGCCGTCCTGGATATCGATGGAAACCCGGTCAACGGCTTTCACTTCGCCGAACTGACGGGAAACGTGGGTGAATTGGACTGCAAGCGTCATGGTGCGGTGCTCCAAAAAGGCGCGTCTTGTAAAAATTAAATCGGAGGTAGAGGTGATCGTTCCCACGCTCTGCGTGGGAATGCAGCGCTGGACGCTCCGCGTCCGCCCTTAAAGTCGTGACGCGGAGCGTCACAGGAGGCATTCCCACGCGGAGCGTGGGAACGATCAACTAGGGAGTGCTTAGCGCCCGCCCATGATCGCGATGTAATCCTGGGTCCAGCGGCTGTACGGCACGAACTTGCCGCCTTCAGCCTGCGGGGTTTTCCAGAAGGAGATCTTCTCGAACTGGTCGAAACCGTTGGTCTTGCAACCCTCGGCGCCCAGCAGTTCGCTTTCCTTGCACGCCGCGGGAACCGCCGGCAACGAACCGAACCACGAGGCCACATCACCCTGGACCTTCGGCTGCAGGGACCAGTCCATCCACTTGTAGGCGCAGTTCGGGTGCTTGGCATCGGTGTGCAGCATGGTGGTATCCGCCCAGCCGGTGGCGCCTTCCTTCGGAATGGTCGAGGCAATTGGCTGTTTCTCGTTCACCAAGCCGTTGACCTGATAGGGCCACGCGCTGGAGGCCACCACGCCTTCGTTCTTGAAGTCGCTCATCTGCACGGTGGTGTCATGCCAGTAGCGGTGGATCAACGGCTGCTGGGCGCGCAACAGGTCGAGCACGGCCTTGTACTGGGTTTCGGTCAGCTCGTACGGGCTCTGGATGCCCAGTTCCGGCTTGGTGGCCTTGAGGTACAGCGCCGCATCGGCGATGTAGATCGGGCCGTCATAGGCCTGCACGCGGCCTTTGTTCGGCTTGCCGTCCGGCAGGTTCTGCGCATCGAACACTACGTTCCAGCTGGTGGGCGCGGTCTTGAACACGTTGGTGTTGTACATCAACACGTTCGGGCCCCACTGGTACGGCGTGCCGTACGTTTGCTGGCCGACCACGTACCACGGCGCATCTTTCAGGCGCGGGTCGATGTTCTTCCAGTTGGGAATCAGCGAGGTGTTGATCGGCTGTACGCGCTTGCCGACGATCAACCGCAGCGAGGCATCGCCGGATGCGGTGACCAGGTCGTAGCCACCCTTGGCCATCAAGCTCACCATCTCGTCGGAGGTGGCGGCGGTCTTGACGTTGACCTTGCAGCCGGTCTCTTTCTCGAAACCGGTGACCCAGTCGTAGTTCTTGTCGCTTTCGCCACGTTCGATATAGCCGGGCCAGGCGACGATATCCAACTGGCCTTCACCGGCACCCACCGCCTTCAGCGGTTCGGCGGCCTGGATGCTGACACTGGCCAGCAGCGCGGTGGTCAGGGCACTGAGCAGAGCGGTCTTGTGCGCAGACATGGGGGTTCCCTCTTCTTTAATTATGGTCGGGGCAGTTTTTGCAGCAGGTGGTGCATGAGCGTAGTTGTTGTTTTAAAGATGCTGGCCGTGGCGCGCCATGATGTGCCGCACCACGCTGTAGTCCTGTAGCGAATCGCTGGACAGATCTTTGCCATACCCCGAGCGCTTCAAGCCGCCGTGGGGCATTTCGCTGACCAGCATGAAATGACTGTTGATCCAGGTGCAGCCGTATTGCAGGCGCGACGCCACTTGCATTGCCTTGTCCAGGTTCTGGGTCCACACGGAGGAGGCCAGGCCGTATTCCGAGTCGTTGGCCCAGTCCACCGCCTGTTCCAGCTCGTCGAAGCGGGTCACGGTGACCACCGGGCCGAACACTTCGCGCTGCACGATTTCATCATTCTGTTTACAACCGGCCAGCAAGGTTGGCTGGTAGAAGAAGCCAGCACCGGAATGCACGGCGGCGCCGGTGATGCGTTCGATATGCGGCTGGCCGAGGGCGCGTTCGACAAAACTGGCGACGCGGTCGCGCTGGCGGGTGCTGATCAGCGGGCCGAGTTCGTTGTCGGCATCGCGCTTGCCGGCAAACCGCAGGCTGCTGACGGCGGCGCCGAGCTCGGCCACCAATTTGTCGTGGATACCGGCCTGGGCGTAGATGCGGCACGCGGCGGTGCAGTCCTGGCCGGCGTTGTAGTAACCGTAGGCGCGCACGCCTTCGACCACGGCTTGCAGGTCGGCGTCGTTGCACACGATCACCGGGGCCTTGCCGCCGAGTTCCAGGTGCGTGCGCTTGAGTGTCTTGGAGGCGGCCTGGAGGATCTTCTGCCCGGTGACGATATCGCCGGTCAACGAGACCATGCGCACCTTCGGGTGGCTGACCAAATGGCTGCCGACCCCTTCGCCGCCGCCACACAGGATGTTGATCACCCCGCGCGGCAACAACTGGCTCAGTACGGGCGCCAGGGCCAGGATCGACAGCGGAGTATGTTCCGACGGCTTGAACACCAGGGTATTACCGGCCGCCAGGGCCGGGGCGATTTTCCAGGCGGCCATCATCAGCGGGTAATTCCACGGCGCAATGGAGGCCACCACGCCGATAGGATCGCGACGCACCATGCTGGTGTAGCCCGGCAGGTATTCACCGCTCAGTTGCCCGGTCTGGCAGCGCACGGCGCCGGCGAAGAAACGGAACACATCGACGGTTGCGCTCAAATCGTCCTGACGTGCCAGGTGCAGCGGCTTGCCGCAATTCAGCGATTCCAGGCGGGCGAGGTAGTCGGCTTGTTTTTCGATTGTCTCGGCGATGCCCAGGAGGATGTTCGAACGCTGCTGGGGCGTGGTCCGCGACCAACCGGCAAAGGCCCGGTGGGCGGCGAGGATTGCGGCTTCGACCTGCTCGGTACTGGCTTCGGCGATATGGGTGAGGATTTCACCGGTGGCCGGGTTGATGATCGGCTCGACAAACCCCTGGCCGGGGACCAGTTCGCCGTCGATCAGCAACGCAGTGAGCAGCGGTGTGGGCGCGCCAGACATTTTTCGCGATCTCTTTTCTTGTGTGGTCATGGCTGTTCTCGTGCGAGGCGCCTGACCTTCTCTTATGGGATGAGCAGAGACTAGAGGTCAGGCGCGAGGTCAACAAATACTAAATACTGAAAGCAGCATTCGATTAAATAGATGGCTTGCGTGGGTGGGGCTGTTCGCGGGCCACCGTCAGGAATGGGTCCACCAGTGCCGGGCGCGCCGTGCCTCGGCGCCAGGCCAGGCCCACGTCGAGGGTCTGGCTGAGGTCGGCAATCGGCCGGGCCTCGATGATGTCGCCTTCCAGGGACCAGGGGCGGTAGGTCATGTCCGGCTGGATCGACACGCCCAGGCCGGCGGCGACCAGGCTTCGCACGGCTTCCGTCGAGGCGGTGCGCAAGGTGACGCGAGGCTGCAGCCCGGCGCCGGTCCACATGCGTTGGGCGTTGTGGCCCATTTCGTCGACGTTCAGCTGAATCAGCGGCTCGCGCGCCACATCCGCCAGGTTGATGCTGTCGTGTTCCAGCAGCGGGTGCTGGGCGGGCAGCCATAAACGGTGGGGCGAGTGGGTGAGCACTTCGGTTTGCAGGGCGTGGCGGTCTTCGAGGTTGGAGAGGATCAGCACGCCGACGTCGATTTCACCGCTGACCAGCAGGTGTTCGATGTAGGGGCGTTCGTCCTCCATCACGCGGATTTCGACATTGGGGTAGGCGCGCTGGAAGCGGGTAAGCAAGTCCGCCAGGTAGTAGCCGGCGACCAGGCTGGTCACGCCGATGATCAACTGCCCGGCCACCTGGTCGGTGCTCTGTTGCAGGCTGCGCTTGGCGTTGTCGACGGTGGCGAGGATGAGGTGCGCCTGGCGCAGGAACTGGTGGCCCTGGTGGGTCAGGGTCATGCCCTTGGCGTGGCGGTTGAACAGGTTGACGCCGATTTCCTGTTCCAGTTGCTGGATCGCCAGGGTCAGGGTGGACTGGGAGATGAAGGCGGTCTGGGCAGCGGCGGAGATCGAGCCGGTCTCGGCCACGGCGATGAAGTGACGGATCTGACGCAAGGTCATCATGCTGGAATTACCAGTGGGGTGTTTTTATAGATTTGTTCGAGTGTATATCGTTTTAATTGAGGGGTAAGCGCGTTACATCTGGAAGCACTCTAGATCGGGGGTTTTTGGCACTTAGTTTTACGCTGGGGGCCTATTGGTCCTGTGAACTTGAGTTTCTGGAGGTTGTGAATGAATACCCGTGGATTGCTCGATCAACTGCTCAAATCCGGCCAGGACATGTTGCAGAACAAGGCTGGCGGGCAGCGCAAGTCAGATGACAAGGGTGCCCTTGGCGGACTGCTGGGTGGCGGCGGGTTGGGTAGCTTGCTTGGCGGTGCCGGTGGTGGGGCCCTCGCGGCCGGCGCCATGGGCCTGTTGCTGGGCAACAAGAAAGCCCGCAAGTTTGGCGGCAAGGCGCTGACCTATGGCGGGTTGGCTGCTTTGGGGGTGATTGCCTACAAGGCCTACGGTAATTGGCAGGCGCAGCAGGCGAGTGCGCCTCAAGGGGAGCCGCAGACCATTGATCGGCTGCCACCGGCCCAGGTCGAGCAGCACAGCCAGGGGATTTTGAAGGCGCTGGTGGCTGCGGCCAAGGCTGACGGGCATGTGGATGAGCGTGAGCGGGCGTTGATCGAAGGGGAGTTTGTGAAGCTGGATAACGATCGTGAGTTGCAGCAGTGGTTACATGCCGAGCTGAACAAGCCGCTGGATCCGGCAGATGTGGCTCGGGCTGCCAGTACTCCGGAATTGGCCGCCGAGATGTATATCGCCAGTGTGATGTTGGTGGATGAGGAGAACTTCATGGAGAAGGCTTACCTCGATGAGTTGGCGCGGCAGCTTAAGTTGGAGCCTGGGTTGAAGGCTGAACTGGAGAAGCAGGTGCGGCAGGCTGTGGTGGTTTGATTGTGTACATATCCGTTTCTGCGGTAACGGCTACTTATGGTAAAAGCAAAGACCAGAACGAAAGCAGAGCTGCTTTTTTGTAGGAGCTGGCTTGCCGGCGATGCAGACACCTCGGTCTTCCAGACACACCGAGGTGATGCTATCGCCGGCAAGCCAGCTCC
>NZ_JACAPW010000018.1:0-143182 GCF_013385495.1 Pseudomonas sp. F8002
CCAGTGCTCGGCCAAGTCCACACAACCCCGCTTCACAGGTACCGATCGTTCCCACGCTCCGCGTGGGAATGCCTCTTTGGACGCTCCGCGTCCCGCTGTGTGACGCGGAGCGTCACGGGCTGCATCCCCACGCAGAGCGTTGGAGCGATCATCTGTGGGACGTGCAAGGTGCTGAAGCTGGGCGGGGAGGTCGAGATGGACCACAACGGCGGGATCACCGAGGAAGACGAAGCCGAGGGTTACATCCTGTCGTGCTGCAGCGTGCCGAAGGGTGATGTGCGCATTGAGTTCTGATGGCTTTACGCGTACCGCCACCCACGTCCATATTTTTAATATCGGAGATGGGTGGCGGTTTAAATATCAACTTGTGGTGTCAATGATGTCGACCCAGATATCAATTTCATTAATTATTTCACCGACGTAGGTGATATGAAAAACCCTTCGGGTACAAGTATATGTACCAATGTTTTTTAATACGACTGTGTCGCCTGGGTGTATTTTTTCAGCCAACTCCGGCGAAAGATCTAATATAGTTTGCCCATTTGGTTTCTTGCGTAAGACTTCAGTGGGTACTTCTGTATGTTTAGTCATTTCAAAAAACTCCACGTTTGATTTTATAGCCGTAGCTGAAATTACTCAGCGAGAAGTAAGTAAAAACCTTTTCTGCTTGGTCTGATACCTGTCAATGTTGACAGCTAACGAAGAGCTGCTGAGTTATGGTTTACTGAGAATTTTTCCCTGATCTTTCCCACGCTCCGCGTGGGAATGCCTCTTTGGACGCTCTGCGTCCCGCTGTGTGACGCGGAGCGTCACGGGCTGCATTCCCACGCAGAGCGTGGGAACGATCAGGCCCAGCGTTGAATTTCAATCAGGCCATCCTGTCCTGCATAGTTGCGGGCGCTGGAATACCGCCAGTGCTCGGCCAAGTCCACATAACCCCGCTTCACAGGGTTGTGGTGAATGTAACCAAGCTTTTGGCGCATCACCGCTTCGCTGTACACCAACTCGGCGTGTGACCCCTCTTGCCATAGCTGATAAATCCGGTCCGTTTTATGCGCCCGTTTGCTGAAACGCAAACGCTGCAACACTCGCTCCGCTCCTCGTTTCTGCAGGTCGTCAATGATGGTTCGAGCGGTGAAGGATTTGAACTGGCTGACACATTTACCCAGGTCAGGTGCTTGAGCGACGAAGTGCAGATGGTTTTCGAGAACGACGTAGCCGTAGAGATTGAAATGTTCGTGGGTTTGTTGATATCGCCAGCAACTCAACAGGTGGCCGACAAGGTAGTCGCGGGTAAATAGCGGTATCCATTCCATGACGGTGCATGTCAGGAAGTGTGGTTTTTCAGGTTCGGTAATGGTGTAGCGGCTTTTGCCCATCAATTCGTCCTTGAACCGTGGTGTGGCCTGGACGCGGAGCGTCCGGGGAGGCGTTCCCACGCAGAGCGTGGGAACGATCAGTTAGAGGTTATTGGGCATAGATATGCACGACGAAGTGCTGGCCGGATGCTGTCAGTTCATAGACCTTGTCAGTGATCCGCAATGTCCTCGTCGGTTCGCTGATGGTGTCACCGATTTTCGCGGATTTTCTGAATTCGTCCCAGTCGATGACGGTGGTGCTGATAGTGCCTTCACCTTGCAGGTTGTTGCCGTAGCGTTGCGCTTCCATGGTATTGCCCTCTGCTGGATTTCCGTTTCCGGCCGATTATTCGGCTGGCGGTGAGTCCCGAAAGGCGGCCTTTTCCTTTCGGGTTCCAAGAGGCTAGTCAAAGAAATTCAGGTTGGTTGCTGTCAGAAATATCAAAAAACAGTCTCGGCACTCCGCCACCATTCGTTGTCGGGCTCAGTACAATCCCGGTCGACGGTCCTGATGCACATGGTTGTGGTCGCTGATGTATTTGTCCCGGGCCTGGTCCAGTGGCAGGTCAACGATTAGCCGTAGTTCTTTCTGATGGGCGGTGCCACCGGCCAATGGGTAACCTTCGGCACTGACGATCACCGAGCCACCCACCCAGTTGACGCCGCGTTCTTCGCCGTAGCGGTCGCAGGCGGCGATAAACATGCGATTGACCGCCGCGTTGGCTTGTACCCGCACGACTTCTCCTGGCCGTTCACCGCCGGGGCGTGGGCCGTCGGGCCAGTTCACCGGGGCGCACAGCAGGTCGGCACCAGCGAGTGCCGCCAGACGCACCCATTCGGGCAGTTCCAGGTCATAACAAATCATTACGGCAATCCGGCCCACGACCGTTTCCACCACGGGCGGCGGTGCGCTGCCGGGGGTGAAGATCAGCTTTTCGCGATTCCACAGGTGCGCCTTGCGATACACCGTCAGGCCGCCGTCGGGCTCTACCAGCGCCGCACTGTTGGCCACGCGCCCGGCGGTCAGCCGCTCGCAAAAGCCGGCAACGATGATGATGTTCAGTTCGGCGGCCAGGGTCTTCCACTGGTTGAGCGTCGGCCCGTCCAGTGTCTCCGACACCGCATGGGCTTCTTCTCGGTCATTGAACACGTAGCCGCTTTGTATCAGCTCCGGCAGGACTACCACCTGTGCGCCCAGTGCCGCTGCACCACGGATGGCGTCGGCGCAGAGTGCGCGGTTGTAAGGTACATCGGCGATCCGTGGTGACAGTTGATGACACATCACCCGTACAGGATTCATGGCTGGACTCCTTCCAGCGCCGCCTCGCTGGCGGCAATGGCACGACGCTCTGCCTCGCGGTCGAGGTTGCGGCTCATCACACAATAGATCACTGCCGAAACCGCCAGCCCGATAACGAATGCCACATCCGCACCACCCAGCGCTGCGGCGGCAGGACCTTCATAGAAACTCAGCGACATGAACGGCACCATCGACACCAGCCCCAGGCAGTACGCAACCAGGCCGGCGCTGCCCCATTGGCCGTAGATGCCGGCCGGGTTGAAGATGTCGCTGATGGCGTATTTGCCTTTGCGCACCAGGTAGAAGTCCGCGAGGTTCACCGCTGTCCACGGCACCAGGAAGTACAACATCAGTAACACAAAGGTGTTGAAACTTGCCAGGTAGCTCTCGGGAATACTCAGGGTGATCATAAAAATTACCGCTGCCACCAGACCGATACCTATCACCCGGCTTTTGAGGCGCGGCTGAATCTTCACAAAGCCGTCAATCGCACTGATACCGGTGAGCATCGCGCCGTAGCAGTTGACCGCCATGATGCCGATCAGCGCGGGCACGGCGATCAGCACGGTGAAGGTGCCGAACCCGGGAATCACCTGGTTGCCCACGGCGCGCACGCTGCCGATGGCGTCGGGCGAGGGCAGGGCGGAAGCCAGGAACGCACCCAGGGACATCAGCCACAACGCCGAGCCGGCGGCGCCCAGGTAGGTCCAGAAAATCACACTGCGCGATGAAGTTTTGTGCGGCAGGTAGCGCGAGTAGTCGGATACGTACACCGCGTAGCTGATCTGATAACCGGCGGCGGCGGAGAGCTGAATCAGGAATGCCGACCAGGAGAAATGCGCATTGGCCACCGCTGCATCGGCGGTCAGGCTCATGAGGGCTGCCACGGTCAGTACCGCAAACACGCTGATCATCACGTAGGTCAGCCAGCGTTGCACGGTGTGCAGCAGGTCGTGGCCGATCACCGCGATCACAACCGCCAGGATGATCATCAGCGCGTACCACGGCGCACGGCTGCCCGGCAGTACGGTGTTGATGGCGTCGGTGGCGAGGATCACGTTGAACACGTTGAAGCCGATGTATACGAAGATCACCGCGATAAACGGCACGATCGCCCCGCGCAAACCGAACTGTGCCCGGGACTGGATCATCTGCGGCAAGCCCATGCGCGGGCCCTGATTGGCGTGGAAGGCCATGGCAAAGGTACCCAGGCCGACGCCGATCACAATCGCCAGGATCGAATACACCATGCTCAGCCCCAGGGCTGCACCGGTGAAACCGGTCACCATGGTGGTGAGCACAAAGTTGCCGGTGAACCAGAAGGGGCCTTGATGCCAGACCTTGCCGTGGCGTTCATTGCGCGGGACGTAATCGATGGAGCGGGTTTCGATTTTCAGGCCGGGGGTGACGGGCGGAGCCGTTTTTTCGGAAAGCGCGTTCATAGGTTCACGGTCTGTTTTTATAGTGTTTGAGTGTCGGAGCATCTGGTAAGTGGAGGGCGTATTGAATCGGGATATATAAATAATTACTTCAGACTTTCCTTAAGTAATGCCTTTTCGTCAGTTGCCATGGAACTCAATCAGATTTATTTCGAAGCGGTATAACCAGGCGTTTCCGGATCTTCTACGCTGACCACACGTCCCGTCGTTGTCACCTTTAGCCTTGTAGTCAGGGGTGGACATTCCCTCATTGCAAGGAAGCTCACCATGTCTGCTGTCCCCTCGCGTACCCGCAATGTTCAGCGCTTGCTGGCCAATGATGTCACTGCACTGATTCCGGATTTTCCTTTTCACTATGGCCGGTACCTGTCCCAGGCTGCCGCCAATAGCAAGCCACTGGCCCAGATTGCCACGCGGCATCATGGGGCTCAGGTGTTGATCGTCGGCGCCGGCGCGGCCGGGCTGGTAGCGGCCTATGAGGCGCTGCGCATGGGGTTGCATCCTGTGCTGGTAGAGGCGTCGGACCGGATCGGCGGGCGCTTGTATTCGCGGGTCATGGGCGACCCTGAGGACCCTGCCAACAGCGTCATTTGCGAGTTGGGCGCCATGCGTTTTCCCAAGTCGGGCAAGGCGTTGCTGCACTACTTCGACAAGGTCGGCATGAGCCTCAACTCAGCAGATTTTCCCAACCCCGGCTCAGCCGCAACTGCCAGCACCGTGGTCGACTATCAGAACCTCCAGACCTACTACGAAGGCAGCGACTTGCCCGCGAAATACGCAGAAATCGAACGCCTGTTCTTTGAAGTGTTCCTTGAGATTGACCCCATCCATTTCAGCGAGATGGAGGCGGCAATGTCTGAAGGCTCCCTGGACCAGGCCAAGATCAAGCGACTGTGGAATGCGATCCTTGCCGAAGATTGGGACAACCTGAGTTTCTTCGCGGCCATGGTCGAAAAGGCTGGCTGGAGTCGTGCGGATATCGACCTGTTTGGCCAGATCGGTTTTGGCACTGGAGGTTGGAACACCGACTATCCAAACTGCTTCCTCGAGGTCTTGCGGGTGCTCTACACCGGGCTGGATACCAACCATTCGCTGATGTATGACGGCTCCAGTGAGTTGCCCAAGCGCTTGTGGAGCCGTTCGCCGAGGGATTTGGGCGATGTGGTGGTGGGCTGGAGCGACGATGTTACGGTGGAAGCGCTTACCTGTCGGGTGATCCCGCAGCCGTTCAACCAGGAAGTCCGCCAGATCTGGCGGCGCGCGGACGGCACCTTCGATGTGCATATCCATGACCGAAACCTGGGGGCGGATACCCGCTACAACTTTCCCGCAGTGATCTACACGCCGCACGTGCGGATTCTCGACAAGTTCCGCTATATGGACGGCAAGGACCGGTTCATGCAGATGGACAGCTTGTTGCCACAACCCACCTGGGAAGCGGTGATGTACACGCATTACATGCAGTCAGCCAAAGTGTTCGCTGCGACCCAGCGTCCGTTCTGGACCGAGCGTGGGGCCGACCATCGCTACAGGATGAGTGTGACCCTGTCGGACCGTCTGACCCGGGGCACCTATCTGCTGGACTATTCCGCCAGCCAAGGGCCGCACAAAGGCAGTGGCGTGTTCCTCTCCTACACCTGGAATGACGACAGCCTGAAGTTTCTGGGTGATCGCATGGCGCCGCTGCCGACCCACATTAAGCTATGCACGACGCTGCTGGACACGGTGTATGCCGATTCGCAGCTGAACCTTGCGGCCGAGTTCGGCTGGGAGGACCCGTTTATCGAGATCAACTGGGAGGATGAGCCGTTCTTTCTGTGCGCGTTCAAGATGAACCTGCCGGGGCAGTACGAGTATCAGCGCCGGTTGTTTTCACAGTTCATGAGCGGTATTCGGGACAGTAACCCGGACGGGTTTATCCTGGCGGGAGATGATGTTTCCTGGACCGGCGGCTGGGCGGAGGGCGCGGTGACCACCGCATTGAACGCGGTCAACAAGCTGGCCGTGAAATTCGGCGGTGGCACCTTTATCGAAAACCCAGGGCCGGTGGACGCGTGGGAGGTGCTCAAGCCGGTAGAGCTGTAATTCCGGAGGGCGCGGCGGGTATGGCCGCGCCCAGGATGTTCAGCCCTGCATCACTTCCCGAATATCTGCCGCCAATTCCCGCACGCGCTCTTCCTCGGTATCCCACGCACACATGAATCGCGCGCCACCCTTGCCGATGAAGGTGTAGAAGCGCCAGCCCTTGGCCGTCAGCGCGGCAATTGCCGGTTCCGAGAGTTGCAGGAATACGCCGTTGGCCTGGACCGGGAACATCAACTCCACACCCGGAATATCCGCCACCAGGTTGCTGAGCAATTGTGCACAGTGGTTGGCATGGCGGGCGTGTTTGAGCCAGGCGTCGTTTTCCAGCAGGCCCACCCACGGGGCGGAGAGGAAGCGCATCTTTGAGGCAAGCTGCCCGGCTTGTTTGCAGCGGTAGTCGAAGTCTTCGGCCAGCTTGTGGTTGAAGAACAGGATCGCTTCACCCACGGCCATGCCGTTCTTGGTGCCACCAAAGCACAGCACGTCGACGCCGGCTTTCCAGGTCAGGTCGGCCGGCGAGCAGCCGAGGAATGCGCAGGCGTTGGAGAACCGTGCGCCGTCCATGTGCAGGTTCAGCCCCAGTTCCTTGCAGGTGACGCTGATGGCGCGGATTTCTTCCGGGGTGTAGACGCTGCCGACTTCGGTGGCCTGGGT
The DNA here is from genome assembly GCF_013385495.1 of Pseudomonas sp. F8002. Lineage (NCBI taxonomy): Bacteria > Pseudomonadati > Pseudomonadota > Gammaproteobacteria > Pseudomonadales > Pseudomonadaceae > Pseudomonas > Pseudomonas sp. F8002. The sequence goes on from NZ_JACAPW010000018.1 coordinate 6,837, forward strand.
CAGGGTCACGACGCGAGGTTTCGGGTAGTGAATGTCCTGGCGCTTGAGGGCGATCTCGCGGATCGACTCCGGGGTCAGCTTGCCGTTTTCGGTGCGGGCGGTGAGCAGCTTGGAGCCGTTGGAGAAAAACTCCGGCGCGCCGCATTCGTCGGTTTCGACGTGGGCGGTTTCCGAGCAGATCACGCTATGGTAGCTCTGGCACAAGGAGGACAGCGCCAGGGAGTTGGCTGCGGTACCGTTGAAGGCGAAGAACACTTCGCAGTCGGTTTCGAACAGTTTGCGGAAACCGTCGGCGGCGCGGTGGGTCCATTCATCATCGCCATAGGCGCGTTGATGGCCCTGGTTGGCGAGTTCCATGGCGGCCCAGGCTTCCGGGCAGATGCCGGAATAGTTGTCGCTGGCGAATTGTTGGCTCTTGTCGGTCATGGCCCAGTCCTGTGGTCGATGTTGGTGCGCACTTTACCCAAGATTGTCGGGCGGGCGCACGCACTGTTAATGCAAAGTCATTGGGGAATTATGCACGGTTCTGAAAGCGTTCCTGTAAGCCGCGTCCGCGATGGCGCCCTGGACCTGCTCAAGTGGCTGGCGCTGCTGAGTATGGTGCTGGACCACCTGCGGTATGTCGGTTTGAGCCTGGACGGGCTGTATGTGCCGGGGCGCCTGGCGTTCCCGTGGTTTTGCCTGGCGATCGCGGCGAATTTGCATCGGGTCAAGGACGCGCCGGTGACGGGGCAGTGGCGCTATCTGGGCTGGTTGCTGCTGTTCAGTGTGATCAGTGAGGTGCCGTACCGGATGTTCATCGACGACGCCGACACGCTGAACGTACTGCCGACCCTGGCGCTGGGTTTGCTGGTTGCCCGGGGATGGCAGCAGAAGACGCTTATTGATCGAGGATTGGCGTTGATCGCGCTGGTTTTGGCGGGGTTTTTCTCGGCGCAGCTGATGTTCGGTTTCTTTGGCGTACTGCTGCCGCTGGCGATGTTGCTGGTGTTTCGCCGGCCGTGGTATTCCAGCGTGCTGCCGGGTGTGGTGTGCTTGGCTGCCAACCAATGGCAGATCCTGCTCGACAGCGGCACGCTGGTGGCGATGCTGGGATTGGCGACATGCCTGATTGCGCCGCTGGCCGGATTGGTCTTGTTGCGACATGCCGGGCAGGTATCGCCACCGGCCATGCGGCGCTGGGCGTATGCGCTTTATCCCGCGCATTTCCTGCTGCTGCTACTCCTTCGAAAGATCATCGCCTAACCCCTGTGGGAGCTGGCTTGCCTGCGATGCAGATACCTTGATCGTTCCCATGCTCTGCGTGGGAATGCATCCCGTGACGCTCCGCGTCACCATTGCGCAGGACTCAAGCCTTGCGCCAGCAGCGGGACGCGGAGCGTCCCAGGCGGCATTCCCACGCAGAGCGTGGGAACGATCATTATCCTGTGTCGTTCATTCGATGTCGTAAACGCACCTTTGCGTGGCGTCCGTAGGCATTTGGTCTATCTGCACCAGCCCTACCATCGCATCAAAGGGCGCTGCCGCGTGCACGTGCCTCAACAAGACGAAATGCTGGGAGAGACGCGATGTTCAGCAAGCAAGACCAGATCCAGGGTTATGACGATGCACTGCTGGCGGCCATGAATGCCGAGGAGCAGCGCCAGGAAGATCATATCGAGCTGATCGCGTCAGAGAACTACACCAGCAAGCGTGTCATGGAAGCCCAGGGCAGCGGCCTCACCAACAAGTACGCCGAAGGTTACCCGGGCAAGCGTTACTACGGCGGCTGCGAACATGTGGACAAGGTTGAAGTGCTGGCCATCGAGCGCGCCAAGCAACTGTTCGGCGCCGACTATGCCAACGTGCAGCCGCACTCCGGTTCGTCCGCCAACAGTGCGGTGTACCTGGCGCTGTTGAACGCCGGCGACACCATCCTCGGCATGAGCCTGGCCCACGGCGGCCACCTGACCCACGGCGCCAAAGTGTCGTCCTCGGGCAAGCTGTACAACGCGGTGCAATACGGCATCGACACCAACACCGGGCTGATCGACTACGACGAAGTCGAGCGCCTGGCCGTGGAGCACAAGCCGAAGATGATCGTGGCGGGTTTTTCCGCCTACTCCAAGACCCTGGATTTCCCGCGCTTTCGCCAGATCGCCGACAAGGTCGGTGCGTTGCTGTTCGTCGACATGGCCCACGTCGCCGGCCTGGTGGCCGCCGGTCTGTACCCGAACCCGCTGCCCTACGCCGATGTGGTCACCACCACCACCCACAAGACCCTGCGCGGTCCACGTGGCGGGTTGATCCTGGCCAAGTCCAACGAAGAAATTGAAAAGAAACTCAACTCTGCGGTATTCCCGGGCGCCCAGGGCGGCCCGCTGATGCACGTGATCGCCGGCAAGGCGGTGTGCTTCAAGGAAGCCCAGGAACCAGGTTTCAAGGCCTATCAACAGCAAGTGATCGACAACGCCCAGGCCATGGCCGGCGTGTTTATCAAACGCGGCTACGATGTAGTGTCCGGCGGCACCGATAACCACCTGTTCCTGGTCAGCCTGATCCGTCAGGGCCTCACCGGCAAAGAGGCGGACGCCGCCCTCGGTCGCGCTCACATCACCGTCAACAAGAACGCCGTGCCCAACGACCCGCAGTCGCCGTTCGTGACCTCGGGCCTGCGTATCGGCACGCCGGCGGTGACCACACGCGGCTTCAAAGTGACCCAATGCCTGGAGTTGGCCGGCTGGATCTGCGACATCCTCGACAACCTCGGCGACGCCGATGTGGAGGCCAACGTCGCCAAGCATGTGGCCGCCCTGTGCGCTGATTTCCCGGTTTATCGCTGAGCGCGGTTTTGGAGTAATGACTATGCAACGCTACTCGGGCTTCGGCCTCTTCAAGCACTCACTCAGTCACCACGAAAACTGGCAGAAGATGTGGCGCACGCCCACCCCGAAAAAGGTCTACGACGTGGTCATCGTCGGCGGCGGCGGGCATGGTCTGGCGACGGCTTACTACCTGGCCAAGGAACACGGCATCACTAATGTGGCGGTGGTCGAGAAAGGCTGGCTGGGCGGCGGTAACACCGCACGCAACACCACCATCGTGCGGTCCAACTACCTGTGGGACGAGTCGGCGCACCTGTACGAACACGCGATGAAACTCTGGGAAGGTTTGTCCCAGGATTTGAACTACAACGTGATGTTCTCCCAGCGTGGCGTCTACAACCTGTGCCACACCCTGCAGGATATCCGTGACTCCGAGCGTCGCGTCAGCGCCAACCGCCTCAACGGTGTGGACGGCGAACTGCTCAACGCCAAACAAGTGGCCGATGAGATTCCGTACCTCGACTGCTCCAAGAACACTCGCTACCCAGTCATGGGCGCCACCGTGCAACGGCGCGGCGGCGTGGCCCGTCACGATGCCGTGGCCTGGGGCTTTGCCCGCGCCGCCGATGCACTGGGCGTGGACCTGATCCAGCAGACCGAAGTCATCGGTTTTCGCAAGGAAAACGGCGTGTGCATCGGCGTGGAAACCAACAAGGGCTTCATCGGCGCCAAGCGCGTCGGCGTAGTGACCGCCGGTAACTCCGGCCACATGGCATCCCTGGCGGGCTTTCGCCTGCCGATCGAATCCCACCCGCTGCAAGCACTGGTGTCGGAGCCGATCAAACCCATCATCGACAGCGTGATCATGTCCAACGCCGTGCACGGTTACATCAGCCAGTCCGACAAGGGCGACCTGGTGATCGGCGCCGGTATCGATGGCTACAACGGCTATGGCCAGCGCGGCTCGTACCCGGTGATCGAGCACACCATCCAGGCCATCGTCGAGATGTTCCCGGTGCTGTCCCGCGTGCGCATGAACCGCCAGTGGGGCGGTATCGTCGACACCACGCCGGATGCCTGCCCGATCATCTCCAAGACCCCGGTCCCGAACATGTTCTTCAACTGCGGTTGGGGCACCGGTGGTTTTAAAGCGACTCCAGGCTCAGGCAACGTATTTGCCGCAAGCCTCGCCAAGGGTGAAATGCACCCGTTGGCTGCTCCATTCTCCATCGACCGTTTCCACAACGGTGCGCTGATCGACGAACACGGCGCCGCGGCCGTCGCCCACTAACAGGAGAAATTCCCTATGTTGCATATCTTCTGTCCTCACTGTGGCGAACTGCGCTCCGAAGAGGAATTCCACGCCTCCGGCCAAGCGCACATCCCGCGCCCACTGGACCCGAACACCTGCACCGACGAGGAGTGGGGCGACTACATGTTCTTCCGCGACAACCCGCGGGGCCTGCACCACGAACTGTGGATTCACGCCGCCGGTTGCCGCCAGTATTTCAACGCGACCCGCGACACCGTGACCTACGAAATTCTTGAAACCTACAAGATAGGCACCAAGCCGCAATTCACCGCCAAGGCTTCTGGAGAGAAGGTATGAGCCAGATCAATCGCCTGTCCAACGGTGGCCGCATCGACCGCAACAAAGCCCTGAGCTTCACCTTCAACGGCCAGAGCTACAAAGGCTTTGAAGGCGACACATTGGCCGCTGCGCTGCTGGCCAACGGCGTCGACATTATCGGTCGCAGCTTCAAGTATTCCCGCCCGCGCGGCATCTTCGCCGCCGGTGCCGAAGAGCCGAACGCGGTGCTGCAGATCGGCGCCACCGAAGCCACGCAAATCCCCAACGTGCGCGCCACGCAACAGGCGCTGTACCAGGGTTTGGTCGCCACCAGCACCAACGGCTGGCCGAGCGTGAACAACGACATGATGGGCATTCTCGGCAAGGTCGGCGGCAAGCTGATGCCGCCGGGTTTCTACTACAAAACCTTCATGTACCCGCAATCGTTCTGGATGACTTACGAGAAGTACATTCGTAAGGCAGCCGGTCTTGGCCGCTCGCCGACCGAGAACGATCCGGACACCTACGACTACATGAACCGTCATTGCGACGTGCTGATTGTAGGCGCGGGCCCTGCCGGCCTGGCGGCTGCGTTGGCCGCTGCCCGCAGTGGCGCCCGGGTGATCATTGCGGACGAGCAGGAAGAATTCGGCGGCTCCTTGCTGGACTCCCGCGAAAGCCTCGATGGCAAGCCGGCGGCCGAATGGGTTGCCAGTGTTATTGCTGAACTGAAATCCCTGCCGGACGTGGTGTTGCTGCCTCGCGCCACCGTCAACGGTTACCACGACCATAACTTCCTGACCATTCACGAGCGCCTCACCGACCACCTCGGTGACCGTGCGCCGATTGGCCAGGTGCGTCAGCGTATCCACCGGGTTCGCGCCAAGCGCGTGGTGTTGGCCACTGGTGCGTGCGAGCGTCCGCTGGTGTACGGCAACAACGACGTACCGGGCAACATGCTGGCGGGTGCGGTCTCCACTTACGTGCGTCGCTACGGCGTGGCACCGGGCAAGAAGCTGGTGCTGTCCACCAACAACGATCACGCCTACCGCGTGGCGCTGGACTGGTTCGACGCCGGCCTCAGCGTTGTCGCCGTAGCCGATGCCCGCCACAACCCACGGGGCGCGCTGGTTGAAGAGGCGCGTGCCAAAGGCATTCGCATCCTCACCGGCAGCGCCGTGATCGAAGCCCGTGGCAGCAAGCACGTCACTGGCGCCCGCGTTGCGGCCATTGATGTGAAGGCCCATAAAGTCACCAGCCCCGGCGAATGGCTGGACTGCGACCTGGTCGCCAGCTCCGGCGGCTACAGCCCGGTGGTCCACCTGGCCTCGCACCTGGGCGGCAAGCCGACCTGGCGTGAAGACATCCTCGGTTTTGTACCGGGCGAAGCACCGCAGAAACGCGTGTGCGTCGGTGGCATCAATGGCGTCTACGGCCTCGGCGATTCCCTGGCCGACGGTTTTGAAGGTGGCGTGCGCGCTGCCAGCGAAGCCGGGTTTGCGCCGGTGGAAGGTACGCTGCCCAAAGCCTTGAGCCGTCTGGAAGAACCGACCCTGGCGCTGTTCCAGGTACCTCACGAGAAAGCTACCGCACGGGCGCCGAAGCAATTTGTCGACCTGCAGAACGACGTCACCGCAGCCGCCATCGAACTCGCCACCCGCGAGGGTTTCGAGTCGGTGGAGCACGTCAAGCGCTACACCGCACTAGGCTTCGGCACTGACCAGGGCAAGCTCGGCAACGTCAACGGCCTGGCCATCGCGGCCCGTTCGCTGAACGTGACCATCCCGCAGATGGGCACCACCATGTTCCGTCCCAACTACACGCCGGTGACCTTCGGCGCGGTAGCAGGCCGGCACTGTGGGCACATCTTCGAGCCGGTGCGCTACACCGCGCTGCAAGCCTGGCACGTGAAAAACGGCGCCGAGTTTGAGGACGTCGGCCAGTGGAAACGCCCATGGTATTTCCCGCGCAACGGTGAAGACCTGCACGCCGCAGTGAAGCGCGAATGCCTGGCCGTGCGTGACAGCGTCGGCCTGCTGGACGCGTCCACCCTCGGCAAGATCGACATCCAGGGCCCGGATGCCCGCGAGTTCCTCAACCGCATCTACAGCAACGCCTGGACCAAGCTCGACGTGGGCAAGGCCCGCTACGGCCTGATGTGCAAGGAAGACGGCATGGTCTTCGACGACGGCGTGACTGCCTGCCTCGCCGACAACCACTTCCTGATGACCACCACCACCGGCGGCGCAGCACGCGTACTCCAGTGGCTGGAAATCTACCAGCAGACCGAATGGCCGGACCTCAAGGTGTACTTCACCTCGGTCACCGACCACTGGGCAACCATGACCTTGTCCGGCCCCAACAGCCGCAAACTGCTGAGCGAAGTCACCGACATCGACCTGGACAAGGACGGCTTCCCGTTCATGACCTGGAAAGAAGGCCTGGTTGGCGGCGTGCCGGCGCGGGTGTTTCGGATTTCGTTTACCGGTGAGCTGTCGTACGAAGTCAACGTGCAGGCCGACTACGCCATGGGCGTGCTCGAGAAAATCGTCGAGGCCGGCAAGCAGTACAACCTGACCCCGTACGGCACCGAAACCATGCACGTGCTGCGGGCCGAGAAGGGTTTCATCATCGTTGGCCAGGATACCGACGGCTCGATGACCCCGGACGACCTGAACATGGGCTGGTGTGTAGGCCGCACCAAACCGTTCTCGTGGCTCGGCTGGCGCGGGATGAATCGCGAGGATTGCGTGCGTGAAGACCGCAAGCAGCTTGTCGGACTCAAGCCGATCGACCCGAACGTGTGGCTGCCGGAAGGCGCGCAGTTGGTGTTCGACGCCAAGCAGACGATCCCGATGAAGATGGTCGGCCACGTCACCTCCAGTTATGCCCACAACTCCCTCGGTTATTCGTTTGCCATGGGCGTGGTGAAGGGCGGCTTGAAGCGCATCGGCGAGCGGGTGTTTGCCCCGCTGGCGGATGGCAGCGTGATCGAGGCGGAGATTGTTTCTTCGGTGTTCTTTGATCCTAAAGGCGACCGCCAGAACATCTGACAGACCGAGTCGCCTGCATCGCAGGCAAGCCAGCTCCCACAGTTGGAATGCATTCCCCTGTGGGAGCCGGGCTTGCCCGCGATGAGGCCAGAACAGTCACCGCAAGACCTACAGAATTCAAACAGGTGCTTTATGACAGCAGCCAATGTTTACCAACAACGCCCCACCTCCGGAGCCAAGGCCGAGTCGTCGCTGCACCATGCAGACCTCGCCAGCCTGGTAGGCAAGGGCCGCAAGAACGCCGGCGTGACCGTGCGTGAAAAGAAACTGCTGGGCCACCTGACCATTCGTGGCGATGGCCATGACGCAGCCTTCGCCGCCGGTGTGCACAAAGCCTTGGGTATCGAATTGCCCGGTGCCCTGCAAGTCATCGTCAAGGGTGAGACCAGCCTGCAATGGCTCGGTCCGGATGAGTGGTTGCTGGTAGTGCCAGGCGGTGAGGAATTCGCCGCCGAGAAAAGCTTGCGTGAGGCGCTGGGTGATTTGCATATCCAGGTCGTCAACGTCAGCGGCGGCCAGCAAATTCTCGAACTCAGCGGCCCGAACGTGCGCGATGTGCTGATGAAATCCACCAGCTACGACGTGCACCCCAACAGCTTCCCGGTGGGCAAGGCGGTGGGCACGGTGTTCGCCAAGTCGCAGTTGGTGATTCGCCATACTGCTGAAGACACCTGGGAGCTGGTGATTCGTCGCAGCTTCTCGGATTACTGGTGGCTGTGGTTGCAGGATGCGGCGGCTGAGTATGGTTTAAGCGTCCAGGCCTGATCGTTCCCACGCTCCGCGTGGGAATGCATCCCGGGACGCTCCGCGTCCCAAGAGCGGACGCAGAGCGTCCATTGCGGCGTTCCCACGCAGAGCGTGGGAACGATCAAGGAGTCACGAATAATGAGCCGCGTACCCGATACATGGATTTTGACCGCCGACTGCCCCAGCGTGCTCGGCACGGTGGACGCGGTCACTCGCTACCTGTTCGAGCAGGGCTGCTACGTCACCGAGCACCACTCCTTCGATGACCGGCTCTCGGGCCGGTTCTTCATCCGCGTGGAGTTCCGCCAGCCCGATGGTTTCGACGAACAAGCCTTCCGCGATGGCCTGGCCACCCGTGGCGAAGCCTTCGGCATGATCTTCGAACTGACCGCGCCGAACTACCGGCCGAAAGTGGTGATCATGGTCTCCAAGGCCGATCACTGCCTCAACGATTTGCTCTACCGCCAGCGCATCGGCCAACTGGCGATGGACGTGGTCGCCGTAGTCTCCAACCACCCGGACCTCAAGCCCCTGGCCGACTGGCACCAGATTCCGTATTACCACTTTCCCCTGGACCCCAACGACAAGCCGTCGCAAGAGCGCCAGGTGTGGCAGGTGATCGAGGAATCCGGCGCTGAACTGGTGATCCTTGCGCGCTACATGCAAGTGCTGTCGCCGGAGCTGTGCCGCAAGCTCGACGGTAAGGCCATCAACATCCACCACTCCCTGCTGCCCGGTTTCAAGGGCGCCAAGCCGTATCACCAGGCTTACAACAAGGGGGTGAAACTGGTGGGCGCCACTGCGCATTACATCAATAACGATTTGGACGAAGGCCCGATCATCGCCCAGGGCGTGGAGGTGGTGGACCACAGTCACTATCCGGAAGATTTGATAGCCAAGGGACGGGACATCGAAGGCCTGACCCTGGCCCGGGCCGTGGGGTATCACATTGAGCGGCGGGTGTTCTTGAACGCCAATCGGACAGTGGTGCTCTGATGGACGCCTTCGCGAGCAAGCCCGCTCCCACATTCGACCGCATTTCAAAGGTAGGACTCGGTCAACTGTGGGAGCGGGCTTGCTCGCGAAGAGGCCATCACTAACAACGCAAAAACAGCATCTGTACCCGAGCACTTAAACGCGCTGCCTGCCTGGGCAACGCGGTTCCATAAAAACAACAGCGAGGTGAAAGCATGTCTGGTAATCGTGGTGTCGTGTATCTCGGCAACGGCAAGGTCGAAGTACAGAAAATCGACTATCCCAAAATGCAGGACCCCCGTGGCAGGAAGATTGAGCACGGCGTCATCCTGCGCGTGGTCTCCACCAACATCTGCGGCTCCGACCAACACATGGTGCGCGGCCGCACCACTGCCCAGACCGGCCTGGTCCTGGGCCACGAAATCACCGGCGAAGTGATCGAGAAGGGCAGCGACGTCGAGAACCTGAAGATCGGCGACCTGGTGTCGGTGCCGTTCAACGTCGCATGCGGCCGTTGCCGTTCCTGCAAGGAGCAGCACACCGGCGTGTGCCTGACCGTCAACCCGGCCCGTGCCGGTGGCGCCTACGGCTATGTCGACATGGGCGACTGGACCGGTGGCCAGGCCGAATACGTGCTGGTGCCTTACGCCGACTTCAACCTGCTGAAACTGCCGGACCGCGACAAGGCCATGGAGAAGATCCGCGACCTGACTTGCCTCTCCGACATCCTGCCCACCGGCTACCACGGCGCAGTCACTGCGGGCGTTGGCCCGGGCAGCACGGTCTACATCGCCGGTGCCGGGCCCGTGGGCCTGGCAGCTGCCGCCTCCGCTCGCCTGCTGGGCGCTGCGGTGGTGATCATCGGTGACGTCAACCCGATCCGCCTGGCCCACGCCAAGGCCCAGGGTTTTGAAATTGCCGACCTGTCGAAAGACACCCCGCTGCACGAACAGATCGCTGCGTTGCTGGGCGAGCCGGAAGTGGATTGCGCCGTCGATGCCGTGGGTTTCGAAGCGCGCGGCCATGGTCATGAAGGGGCCAAGGCGGAGGCTCCGGCCACCGTGCTCAACTCGTTGATGGGCGTGGTGCGGGTGGCTGGCAAAATCGGTATTCCGGGCCTGTACGTCACCGAAGACCCGGGTGCCGTGGATGCCGCTGCAAAAATGGGCAGCCTGAGCATTCGTTTCGGCCTGGGCTGGGCCAAGTCCCACAGCTTCCACACCGGGCAAACCCCTGTGATGAAGTACAACCGCCAACTGATGCAGGCGATCATGTGGGACCGTATCAACATTGCCGACATCGTCGGTGTGGAAGTCATCAGCCTGGATGACGCGCCACGCGGGTACGGCGAGTTCGATGCGGGCGTGCCGAAGAAGTTTGTGATTGATCCGCACACGTTGTTCAGCGCGGCTTAAATCGCGGGCAAATAAAAAGGCGACCTCAGGGTCGCCTTTTTTGCATCTGCGGTTGGGTAGGAGAATCAGCGAATCGCCAAAGCCCCCTGATACACCGTTGGCCCCGTCGGCTGCTTGCTCACCGAGCCGCCCTTGGTTTCCGAGCTGACCATCAGTGTCACCGGCTTGCTGATCGACTCCTGCTGGCGAGGGTTGATGCCGATAATGCCTTTGCCGTCTTCCGGCAACAGGCCCAGTGACACCGGCGTACCGTCAGCCGGAACCGCCCACAGCTCCAGGCTTTGGTCCGGAGCCGGTGCCGTGGCGGCAATCGGCTGCACTTCGAGGTAATCCTTGTGGGCCACGATTTGCGTGGCCGGTTGCTGGGTGGTGTTCACCAGCAGTGCGGCAGCCTTGACGCTGTCCTGGGTGTAGAGGGCGCCGCCGACGCCGGCGACTACCACCAGACACGCGCCGATGAACAGGCGTGGGCGGTTCCAGAATGAAGGCTTGTGCTCAATCACTTGGGGGTTGATCGCAGTCATTAGGCTCTTCCTGACATGTTTTGTAGTCTTTCATGGACCCAGTTAACGGCGATCGGTTCCTCATCCGTCGTATTGAGCCTCGGATCAGAGTGATGCCAATTGGCCCTGGTACAGCACCGGCCCGGTGGGTTGTCCGGTCGGCGAGCCGCCCTCAGGCTCAAGGCTCACTGCCAGGGTCAGCGGCGCCGTCAGCAGCGCCTGGTGTTCTTTGCTCAACTGGATTCGGCCTTTACCCGACACCGGCAACAACCCCAGGGAGATGGGTTTGCCGCCTGCCGGGATTGCCCACAGTTCCAACGCGCGGGCCGGCTCCACAGCCGCCAGGGTCAGCGGTTCCACTTGCAGATGATCCGCGTAGGCCTGGATCTTCAGCGCCGGCTGCTGATCAGCCGCCACCAGCGTGGCGTTGTACTCCACCCCAAGATCGCGCTGGTACAACACACCCACCAACACCGCGATCACCACCCCGCACGCCGCTACCAGCAAGCGCAGGTTCATCCAGAACGGTTTCTTCGCCGGCATATGCAGCACTTGCGGCTCAATGCGCGCCTTGATCCCTTCCCATACGTGGTCCGGCACCGGCCGTTCAGGCAGCGGCCCGGTGAGGCGGGCGAGGGCATCCTGCCAGTGCCCGAGTTCGACGCGCAGCGCCGCGTCATCCCGCAGCAGCGCTTCAAAGCGCCGGCGGGCGGTGGCAGGCATCAGCCCGATGGCGTAGTCAGCCGCCAGGGCGCGGCGCAGGGCGGTGGTCTGGTAGTTCATGATTCAAGGCACCTGCGCAAGCGCTCCATGCCGCGGCGAATCCAGGATTTGACCGAGCCCAGGGGCGCGGCCAGATGTTCGGCCAATTCCGAGCACGACAGGCCCTGGAAGTAGGCCACGGTGATCGACTGGCGCTGCATGCCTTCGAGGCTGTCGAGGCAGCGGTTCAGGGCGAGGGCTTCACGCTCGCTGTCGAGCTGTTCATGGGCGCTGGGGCTTTCGTCGGCCGTGGCGTCCTCCTGGCCTTCGTTCAAGGGTTGTTCGCGGTGTTTGCGCAACTGGTCGATCGCCAGGTTGCGGGTGATATTGACCATCCAGGTCATGGGCGCCGACAGATGGGCCTCATAGCGTGAGGCGTTGTACCAGATGCGCACGAAGCTTTCCTGCAACACCTCCTCGGCCAGATCCTTGCGACCCATGAAACGCAAGGCAACACCATGCAAACGCGGGGAAACGCTGCGATAGAGCGTTTCGAACGCCTGGCGATTACCCAGTGAACACTGGGCCAGCAATTGCCGTAGCTGATCTGCATCGTGGGTCGAAATAGGGCTTCTCCAGGCGCTTGCAACAGAGCGATGGGACGGCGCACGGTAAAGAGGGCAGGCTGAGGTTAGTCCAGCTTGGGCATTCATTCCATCTACCTCCGTGCGGCTCGTGGTGGATATACGCAGCGCAAGGCGCATCGGATGCAGTGGTTTTCTGAACTAATCTGCAGGGAGGGAACAATCCTTCGGCGTACCCAGTCAAACTCCTGCTTTTTGCGCTTACTTTCAGAGGTTGTCTTGATGAAGATTTCACGCGGTTTTGCCCTGTCCTGCCTGTTGACCGTGGCGGCCAGCCCGGTATTTGCGGCAGGTTTCAGCCTCGGCGACGTGGCCAATGCCGTGTCCGGTGCACAAGGTGGCGACAAGGCAGCAGCGGCTGCACCCACTTCACAGACCGCTGGTCTGCTGCAGGCACTGACCTCGCAATTGAACGTGACCCCTGAGCAGGCCGTTGGTGGTACCGGCGCAATGCTGGGCCTGGCCAAGAATAAATTGGGCGGCGGTGATTACTCGCAACTGACCAAAAGCGTACCGGGCCTGGACAAGCTCTCCGGCAGCAACTCCCTGGGCAGCCTCGGCGCCCTGAGCGGCATGCTCGGCCAGAGCGGCGGCAGCAAGACCTCGGGCCTGGATGGCGTGTTGGGTAACGTGAAAAACACCAATGACTTGAACACTGCGTTCAGCGCGCTGGGCATGGACAGCGGGATGGTGGGCCAGTTTGCGCCGGTTATCCTGAAATACCTGGGCGGCCAGGGCGCCAGCGAATCGGTGCTGGGCAAACTGGCTCAGGCTTGGGGCACCGGCGGTTAACCGCGCTGCTCGCCAAAGGAGTGCATGTCCTACAGTTATTTTGCTGTCCTCTTTCGTCATGAGTTGGATTGTCGCTGTAATGCCTTGTAGCTAGGTGTCAGGAACTGTGGGGCGTTGCAGTGCCACGCAGTAGTCCCCTTCGCAGCATTATGTTGAGACTGTTTGAGGGGGCGCTCAACTAACTTATTGGTGATCCGATGGAATTACAAACTCTGCTGCCTATGATGCCTTTGACGAACCTTGTTTCCCAATTACCCCCTGACAAAGAGCCGAACACCAGGACCGGGCAGGCTGACGCCAATGCGCTGCATAAGCTGGGATTGAGCCCGGCTCTTCTGGATAACCTGCGCCTGGACCTGAAAGCCGTAGCTAATGGGTCGCGTCCTGATCGTGCACTCAATAACGTCCTGGCTGGGCTGGAGCATCTCTTGCGCTCCGATCAAGCGAGGGCTAAAGAATGGCCAGCCGGAAAAGGCATGCCTGAAGGCGGCAAGGCCTTCGTGATAGGCGAGGACGGCAAGCCCAAAGAGGTCCCTCTGGCTAAGGAGCGGGTTGGCGGGAAGCTGTCTGAAGACAGCATTGCCTTAGTAAAGGGCGAGGACGGCAAGCCCAAAGAGGTCCCTCTGGCTAAGGAGCGGGTTGGCGGGAAGCTGTCTGAAGCCAGCCTTGCCTTAGTAAAGGGCGAGGACGGCAACCCCAAAGAGGCCCCTGTGGCTAAGAAGTGGGTAGGCGGGAAGCTGCCTGAAGACAGCATTGCCATAGTAAAGGGTGAGGACGGCAACCCCAAAGAGGTCCCTGCGGCTAAAGAGGGGGCAGGCGGAAAGCTACCTGAAGACAGCATTGCCATAGTAAAGGGCGAGGACGGCAGGCCAAAAGAGGTTGAGGCATCCACAGCACAGCGCAACGAGCCAGGGAATTTGCGCTCCTCTGCCGATGCAGTGGTTTCGGAGCTCAAGGCGTTGTTGGACGCTGAGGCTTCTGGAGCTGATGTCACTCAGCAATTGGCGGATTTGCGCTCGGCGTTGAAGGCTCTTGACCAACATTCCCTTTCGGGCGACAACCCGGTACGGGATGCTTTGCAAAAAAGCATACGTTCGCTGGCCTGAGCTTCAGGTGGGAAACGGTAGGTTTCATAAGCCCTGCCGGCCCTGGAGTTTTTATTTGAGAAGTTCCTGAATACGTTGATCCTTCTCCATCCAGAACTGGTTGACCCAGTTCTGGACGGTCTGGCGAAACGCTGGATCGTTCTCGTAATCCCCCTGCCACAACGCCGGATCCAGCTCTCGGGTACGGATATCCACGATCACCTTCGGCACCGCACCACTGATCAAGTCCCAGAAGCCCGGAATGTTTTCCTGTGGATAAACCACGGTGACGTCGAGCACCGCATCCAGCTGTTCACCCAACGCCGCGAGCACGAACGCCACGCCACCCGCCTTGGGTTTGAGCAGGCGCTCGAAGGGTGAAGCCTGCTGTTTGCGCTTGGCCGGGGTGAACCGCGTGCCTTCCAGGTAATTCACCACGGTGACCGGCTGGCGCTTGAACAACTCGCAGGCCTCTTTGGTGATTTTCAGGTCCTGGCCTGCCAGTTCCGGGTGCCTGGCCAGGAACGCCTTGCTGTAGCGCTTCATGAACGGGTAATCCAGCGCCCACCAGGCCAGGCCCAGGAAGGGTACCCAGATCAGTTCCTTTTTCAGGAAGAACTTGAAGAACGGCGTGCGCCGGTTGAGGGCCTGGATCAGTGCGGGGATGTCGACCCAGGATTGATGGTTGCTGATCACCAGGTAAGAAGTATCAACGCGCAGGTCGCCGCCGCCGCGAATGTCCCATTGGGTAGGGATGCACAGGGCGAAGATCAGCTTGTCGATCTCGGCCCAGGTTTCGGCGATCCACATGACGGCCCAGGACGCATAGTCACGAAAGCGACCGGGGGCCACCAGCTTGAGCAGGGCAAACACCATCAGCGGCCCGAACAGCACCAGGGTGTTGAGCAACAGCAGCAATGTGACGAAACAGCCGGTGAGCAGGCGGCGCATAAGTAACTCTTGGAATCATTTTTGGCCCGCCATGATAAGCAGCTTGGGTCTAGAGGCCAAATCGCAAATAAGCTTACGAATGTTTCACAGCGGGCTGGGTATGCTCTGTGATCTAACTAAGCAGCGAATTTGCAGTCTAGAATTGGCCCACTTATTTCAAGGAAACCTCCTACGTGAAATCCATCCTTGCCCTGCTAACGCTGGTGGCCTTGCCTGTCATGGCCGCCGAGCCGACCCTTTACGGTCGCTACGAATACATCCAACTGCCGGAAATCGGTGAGACCTTCAAGGCCAAGATGGACACCGGCGCGCTGACCGCCTCGCTGTCGGCCCGGGACATCGAGACCTTCACCCGTGATGGCGACGACTGGGTACGCTTCCGCCTCGGCGGCAAGGACGCCACCAACAAGGTGTACGAGCACAAGGTTTCGCGCATCAGCAAAATCAAGAGCCGCGCCGACGAAGATGACGACAAGGACGAAGCGACTGTGGCCAAGCGCCCGGTGATCGACCTGGAAATGTGCCTGGGCAACGTCAAGCGTACCGTCGAGGTCAACCTCACCGACCGCAGCAGCTTCAACTACCCGCTGCTGATCGGCGCCAAGGCCCTGCGTGAATTCGGCGCTGCGGTAAACCCGGCCCGCCGTTACACTGCGGACAAACCGGACTGCTGACGGAACACCATGGCGCATATCCTGATTGTCGAAGACGAAGCGGCTATCGCCGACACGCTGATTTTCGCCCTGCAAGGCGAGGGCTTCACCACCACCTGGTTGAGCCTCGGCCAGGCGGCGCTGGCCCATCAGCGGCAAACCCCGGCGGACCTGGTCATCCTCGACATCGGCCTGCCGGACATCACCGGTTTCGAAACCTGCAAGCAACTGCGGCGTTTCAGCGAAGTACCGGTGATGTTCCTCAGCGCCCGGGACGGCGAGATCGACCGCGTGGTGGGTCTTGAGATCGGCGCTGACGACTATGTAGTCAAGCCGTTCAGCCCGCGGGAAGTGGCAGCGCGGGTACGGGCCATTCTCAAGCGCGTGGGCCCCGGTGCTGCTCCGGCGGTGTTCCAGGTGGACCTGGAGCGCATGCAGATCAGTTATCGCGGCCAGCCCCTGAGCCTCACTCGCCATGAATTCCGTCTGCTGCACAGCCTGCTGGAGCAACCCGAGCGCGTGTTCAGCCGCGAGCAACTGCTGGATGCGGTGGGCGTGGCGGCGGACGCAGGCTACGAGCGCAATATCGACAGCCACATCAAAAGCGTGCGCAGCAAATTGCGTGCGGTGGCGCCCGAGGCGGAGCCCATCCAGACCCACCGTGGCCTTGGCTACAGCTACAGCCCGGGCAACAGCTGATGCGCCTGGGGATTCGGTTCTTCCTGGTGTACGCATTGTTTATCGGCCTGACCGGCTACTTCGTACTCAGCACCGTGATGAAGGAAATCCGCCCCGGCGTGCGCCAGTCCACCGAGGAAACCCTGGTGGACACCGCCAACCTGCTGGCGGAAATCCTGCGCGACGATGTGAAGAACGGCACCCTCGGCCAGAGCCACTGGCCCGAACTGCTCAAGGCCTACGGTGAGCGTCAGCCCGGCGCGAATATCTGGGGCCTGCCGAAAAACCAGGTCAACCACCGCATCTACGTCACCGACGCCAAGGGCATTGTGCTGCTGGACTCCAGCGGCGAGGCCGTAGGCGAGGATTACTCGAAGTGGAATGACGTGTACCTGACCCTGCGCGGCGAATACGGTGCGCGCTCGACCCGCAGCGAACTGGATGACCCCGCTTCGTCGGTGATGCACGTCGGCGCGCCGATCCGCGATAACGGGCAGATCATCGGCGTGGTCACTGTGGCCAAGCCCAACAGTTCACTGCAACCCTATGTGGACCGCACCGAAGACCGGCTGCTGTGGTACGGCGCCGGGCTGGTCGCCCTGGGCTTGCTGTTTGGTGCGCTGTTGTCGTGGTGGTTGAGTGTCGCACTGCGCCGGCTGACGGCGTATGCCCAGGCGGTGAGTGAAGGCCGGCGTGCCGAGTTGCCGCACTATCGCGGCGGTGAACTGGAGCAGTTGTCCACCGCCGTGGAACACATGCGCACCCAGCTGGAAGGCAAGGCGTACGTCGAACGTTATGTGCACACCCTGACCCACGAATTGAAAAGCCCGCTGGCGGCGATTCGTGGTGCGGCGGAACTGTTGCAGGGCGACATGTCCCGTGACCAGCAGCAGCGTTTCGTGAGCAATATCGACAGTGAAAGTGCACGCTTGCAGCAGTTGATCGAACGCCTGCTGAACCTGGCGCAGGTGGAGCAGCGCCAGGGCCTTGAGGACCAGGCCAGCCTGTCGTTGGCGGCGCTGGTGGACGAAGTGCTCAGGGCTCAATGTGCGCGCATTGAAGGCGCCGGGTTGCAGGTCGAGCAGGCGATTGCCGCGGATCTGCAGGTGTACGGCGAGCCGTTCCTGCTGCGCCAGGCACTGGGTAACCTGCTGGAAAACGCGCTGGATTTCACACCGCCCGGTGGCACATTGCGGTTCGGCGCCAAGGCCTTGGATGACGGGATCGAATTCACCCTGTTCAACCAGGCCGAGCCGATTCCCGAGTACGCGTTGCCGCGCCTGAGCGAGCGCTTCTATTCCCTGCCGCGCCCGGCCAGCGGGCGCAAGAGCACCGGACTTGGGCTGAATTTTGTCGAAGAGGTGATGAAGCTGCACGGCGGCTCACTGCAGATCGGCAACGTGCCTGGCGGCGTGCAGGTAAAACTGCATCTCCACACAGTCTCCACATTCCCTTCATAAATCCCCCTTAAGCGCCCGCCAGACTCTCCCCCATCAAAACAGGGAGAGCTTCATGAACCGCAATCTGCTTTTCAAATTGGGCGCCATCGCGCTGCTGATCGTGCTGTTGTTGATTCCATTGCTGATGATCCATGGGGTGATTACCGACCGTCAGCAACTGCGCGACGACGTCTTGCAGGATATCGCCCGCAGTTCCAGCTACAGCCAGCGCCTCAATGGCCCGGTGCTGGTGGTGCCTTATCGCAAGACCGTCCGGGAGTGGAAGCTCAATGAAAAGCTCAACGAACGCTACGAAGAAACCCGCGAGGTGCGTGGTCATCTGTATTTCCTGCCGGAGCAATTTGCCCTCGACGGGCAGGTGCAAACCGAAGTGCGGGCCCGGGGCATCTACCAGGCGCGGTTGTTCCACGCCGACAGCCGTATCAGTGGGCGGTTTGTGTTGCCGGAGCAGTGGGGCATCACGGAAAACTTTGCCGATTACCGCTTTGACCCGGCGTATCTGGCAGTGGGTATCAGCGACATTCGCGGCATCGAAAATGCGTTGAAGCTGGAGCTGGGCAGCCAGCAACTGGCGTTTTCCCCGGGCACTCAAGTGGCTTGGCTGGGGGAGGGTGTGCACGTGATGCTGCCCGAGCAGGACAGCCACAATCCGTCACCTTTTGACTTCGCCTTTGACCTGCGCCTGCAAGGAACCGAGCAGTTGCAAGTGGTGCCGGTGGGCAAGACCAGCCAGGTCAAGCTCGCGTCCAACTGGCCGCACCCCAGCTTTATCGGCAACTTCCTGCCGACCCAGCGCGAGGTCACCGCCCAAGGCTTCAGCGCCAATTGGCAGACCACATTCTTCTCCACCAACCTGGAAGAAGCACTGCGCGGTTGCCTGGCCGAGCGCGGCTGTGACGACTTCAACAGCCGCAGCTTCGGCGTGAGCTTTATCGACCCGGTGAACCAGTACCTCAAGAGCGATCGGGCGATCAAATATGCGCTGCTGTTCATTGCCCTGACGTTTGCCGGTTTCTTCCTGTTCGAGGTGCTCAAGAGCCTGGCGGTGCACCCGATCCAGTACGCGCTGGTGGGGTTTGCCCTGGCGTTTTTCTACCTGCTGCTGTTGTCGTTGTCCGAGCACATCGGGTTTGGCCCGGCTTACCTGATATCGGCGGCGGCCTGTGTGTTGCTGATCGGGTTTTACGTCTGCCATGTGCTGCGCAGTGTCGCCCATGGCCTGGGGTTTTCAGCAGGGTTGGCGGCGTTGTATGGCTTGCTGTACGGGTTGCTGAGTGCCGAGGATTACGCGTTGTTGATGGGCTCGTTGCTGCTGTTCGGGTTGCTGGGCACGGTGATGGTGCTGACCCGCAAGCTGGATTGGTATGGGGTGGGCAAGCGCAAGGAGGTGTGTGATGAGTAGGTCGTTGGGGTTGCGGGAAGATCAGCAGGTCGGAGCAACGTTGATGATGCGGATCAATGCACTGTTTCCCGAGGCCCGGGAGCTTTTTGTGGCGAGGGAGCTTGCTGTGGCGAGGGAGCTTGCTCCCGCTGGGCTGCGCAGCGGCCCCAAAAATCCTGGGAGCGCTTCGCACTCCAGCGGGAGCAAGCTCCCTCACCACAAGAGAACCCTTGCAGCAGGTTAAACCGGTGGCTGGGTCTGGAGCATCGACGGCCGCTGACTCACCTCGGCATACCACGCCGCCAGCTTCGGATGGCTCGACCGCCACTGCATGTCCGGGTGGCGGAAGTCCAGGTAAGCCAGTGCACACGCCACGCTGATCGCGGCCACGTCAAACAGCCCGGCCAGTTCGGCGATGGCGTCCTGTTCGAGCATGTCGAGGGCGCGGCGGATCTTGTCGCGCTGGCCTTCCAGCCACAGGTCCCAGTGTTTTTCCTCGGGGCGCATGGCGGTTTCATAGCGCACCAGCACGGCGGCATCCATGATGCCGTCGGCGGTCGAGGCCAGGGTCAGGCGCCGCCAGCGGGCCGGGCCGTTACGGGGGATCAGCGGGCTCCCGGTATGTTGATAGTCGAAGTAATCGAGGATCACCCGGCTGTCATGCAATACGTTGCCATCGGCCAGGCGCAGGGCGGGGATCTTGCCCAGCGGGTTGTCCTGGATCACCTCCGCGTCAGGCTTGACCGGCGTCGGCACGCAGGCGTGCAACGTCACGCGGTCCAGTTGGCCGGTCTCGTGCAACAACACCCGTACTTTGCGCACAAACGGCGAGGCAGGGTTGTGGAACAACGTCATGCTGGGGGTGGACATGGGCATTCCTCGGAAAAGGGCAGCGCTAATCTATCTCAACGCTTGAGCAACGCCCAGCTACCTATGGCGGCCGGAATGCCCAGCCCCACCCAGCTCAGCGAATCCCACAAGCCGTCCCCCAGCAATGCCGCAAACAATCCGGCAGCACTCAACAACCCGATGGCCAGCGGAATGCCGAATACCTTCCAGAAACTCGATTGCCTCGGCTTCATGACTTGGCCGCCTTGCGCCGCACCAGCCACAGGTACACGCCACTGCCCAGGACGATGATGGTCAGCACATCCAGCACCGCCCACAGGATCTTCATTGGCATGCCGCCGTAGTCACCGAAGTGCAGCGGCTGGGACATGCCCATGGCGTCCATGTACCACGGCCGTTCGGCGATGGCGGTGACGTGCAGGTTGCTGGCGTCGATCAATACCGGCGTCAGCAGGTGTGAAGTCAGGTGGGTGCTGCCTTTCATGAACACCGCGTAGTGATGCTCGCTGGAGAAACGCGTGCCGGGGAACGCGATAAAGTCCGGCTCCATCCCGGGCGCGGCCTTGGCGGCAATCGTCAGCAGGTCGGTGGCGGGGGCGCGCAGGGTCAGCGGCGGGGCGTTTTTGTAAGGCTCGATCATTGCGCTGAGGCTGTCGGTGCGCCACGCGGCGATGATCAGGTCGGCGCAGGCGCTGATCACGCCGGTCACGCCCACTACCAGCGCCCAGGTCAGGGTGACCACGCCGATCAAGTTGTGCAGGTCGAGCCAGCGCAGGCGCGTGGATTTGTCCTGGCGCACGGTGGCGAATTTCAGCCGGCGCATGAACGGCAGGTACAACACCGTGCCGGAGATGATCGCCAGCACAAACAGAATGCCCATGAACGCCAGCAGCAACTTGCCCGGCAGCCCGGCGAACATATCGACGTGCAGGCGCAGCAGGAACATCGTCAGCCCGCCGTTGGCCGAAGGCGTTTCCACGGCCTCGCCGGTGCGGGCGTCGAGCATGAAGGTGTGGGAGGAATTGGGTTCGGTGCCGGCGGTGGCGGCCATGATCGCGATCACGCCGTTCTTGTCGTCTTCGTCCCAGGCCAGGTATTGCATGGCTTCGCCGGGGCGATGGGCCTGGGCTTTGGCAACAAGCTGTTCGAGGTTCAGCTGTGGGGTATCGGCGGGCATCTGTGCCAGCTCGGGTTCGTTGCCCAGCAGGTGGTCGATCTCGTGGTGGAAGATCAACGGCAGGCCGGTGAGGGCGAGCAGCAGCAGGAATACGGTGCAGACGAGGCTGGTCCAGGTGTGGATGAAGGACCAGCGGCGGATGGTTTTGCTTTTCATTTTCTAGCCTTCAGACACACCGAAGCCGCCCACGGGGGCGGCCCGGTTGTTAACTCAGCCGATTACCACTGGTAGGTGGCACTGGCGACGACGCTGCGTTGGTCGCCGTAGTAGCAGTAGGAAGCATCGCAGGTGGAAATGTAGTCCTTGTCGAACAGGTTGGTGGCATTCAGTTTCACCGAAGCCCCCTTGAGGCTATTGTCCAGGCGGCCGAGGTCGTAATGCACGGAGGCATCGAACACGGTGTAGGCATTGGCCTTGCCCAGCCAGGTGTTGCCCTGGTCGCCATAGGTGTTGCCGGTGTAGCGGGCACCCGCGCCAATGCCGAAACCGTCGAGCACACCGGCGTGCCAGGTGTAGTCGGTCCACAGTGAGGCTTGCTGGTTTGGCATCAGTTGCAGGCGGTTGCCTTTGTATTGGCCTTTTTGCACTTCGGATTTGGCCAGGGTGTATGCCGCGATGACCTTAAGGTTCTCGGTCACGTCAGAGACGGCTTCCAATTCCAGGCCCTTGACCTTCACTTCGCCGGTCTGGTTGGTGATCGACTGGCCACCGGCGCCGAAGCTGGTAACCAGCACGTTCTTTTGGGTCAGGTCGTACACCGCGGCGCTCAGCAGGGTATTTGAGCCGGGTGGTTGGTACTTGACCCCCAATTCCCATTGCTTGCCTTCGGTGGGTTTGTACGACTCGGTTGGCGAGACGCTGGCGTTACTCGCTGGCTGGAACGATTCGGCGTAGGAGAGGTACGGAACGAAGCCCGAATCGAACACATAGCTCAGCGCGGCGTTGCCACTGAAGTTCTTGCTGCGGTCGGTATTGGTTGCATCGTTTTTGTTGAAGTAGGTGGTGCCTTGGTGCACCCAGTCTTCACGCCCGCCAAGAGTCAGGCGCCACTTGTCCAGGGCCATCTGGTCCTGGGCGTAAAGGCCAGTCTGGATGGTTTTCTGGTTGTAGTCGTAATAAGCGGTGGAGCGCGCCGGACGCACCACCGGCTTGGTGTTGACGGGGTTGTAGAGGTTGACTGTGCCGCCGTCACCGAAGATCGACAGGTACGAGGTGTCGGTGCGCTGGTGATCCAGGCCGAGCAACAGCGTGTGGGTGATATCACCGGTGGCGAAGTCAGCCTGGAAATTGTTGTCGACGGCGAACTGGCCGATGTTTTCGTCGACGTTGGTCGACCCGCGGCTGGTATTGCCCTCGGCATCAATGGTCGAGTAACCGTAGGAACCCACGGTCAGTTGCTGGAAAGCCAGCTCCGACTTGGTGTAACGCAGGTTCTGCTTGAACTGCCAGGTATCGTTGAAGCGATGCTCGAAGGCGTAGCCCAGCGCGTAGTAGGTGCGGTCGTAGTACTCGTAGTCCGGGTCGCCGAGGTTCTTGTGATGAGAGATGTCCCCCAGCGGCGATTTGATCTTGGTGCCGACAATGGGCAGGAACTGACTGGTGGCGCCGGTATCGTCGCGGGTGAACTGCGACAGGAACGTCAGCTTGGTGTCGGTATCAATATTCCAGGTCAGGCTGGGCGCGATGTTGTAGCGCTTGTTGTCGATGTGATCGACCTGGGTGCCGGCGTCGCGCACCACACCGCTGAGGCCGTAGAGAAACTGGCCTTCATCATCGATCTTGCCGGTGCTGGCGAAGTTGATCTGGCGGTAGTTGTCGCTGCCGTACTGCACCTGGATGGCATTGCTCGATTCAGCGCTGGGGCGGCGGCTGACCATATCCAGCAGGCCACCCGGTGGCGTCTGGCCGTAGACCGACGAGGCCGGCCCACGCAGCAGCGCAAGGCGGTCGAGGTTCCAGGTTTCGGCTTTCGGGTTGGCATACACGCCGCGTGGCAGCGGCAATCCGTCGAGGAACTGGGTGGGTTCGAAGCCGCGTACACGCATCCAGTCGTAGCGGGTGTCACTGCCGTAGCTGGCGGACACGATACCGGGCATGTATTTGACGGCGTCATCCAGGTTCTGGACGTTGCGGTCCTGCATTTGCTGGCGAGTGGCGACGGAAATCGAACGCGGGGCTTCGACCAGTGCGGTATCGGTCTTGGTGCCGGCAGCGGTGCGGGTCGCCAGGTAACCATCAACCGGCCCCCATGCGCTTTCCGCGTCGGCCTGGCCGGTAATGCTGGTCTCCGGCAATGCCACGACCCCATCCGGGATCGCTACCAGGCTGAACGTGCCTGCACTGCTTTGCTCCAGTTGCAGTCCGGTCCCGCGCAACGCTTCACGCAATGCGCCTTGTGCATCGAATTGCCCTTTTACCGGCGCGGAAGTCTTGCCCGCTGCCAACCCCGGGTTCAGCGTCAGCGCCAAACCGGCCTGGCTGGCGATCTGGTTCAGGGTGGTGGCCAGCGACGCTGCCGGCAGATTGTAGGCGCGCACACTGGACGCTTGTTCGGCGGCGAGCAACTGGGTGCTGGCCAGCGGGGCGCTGAGGGCAATGGCCACGGCCAACAGGCTGGGGCGCAACAAGGTGTCTAGCGTGCGGGACATAGGGCGGCTCCTGAATGGAAATATTTCTCAATTGCCTATGTGCCGAGCGAGATGCAAAAAGTGATAGGGCTCGATGAAAATAATTTCTATTAGTGGGTGAGTGCTGTTTCTGAGGGCCTCATCGCAGGCAAGCCAGCTCCCACAGGGGAACGCATTCCACCTGTGGGAGCTGGCTTGCCTGCGATGACAATGGCCTATGCACCACAGGAGCCTACGGCTTGGGCGCCACCGTCACCCACCACGGCGTGTGTTGTTGAATCTGCACCGGCAAGGTCGGCAGCAGCGCGTTCAGTGCCAGGTTGGTGTCGTGCAACGGAAAGCTGCCGGTGATCCGCAGGTCGGCCACCTGTTTATCCACACCCAGGTAACCGGTGCGGTAGCGGCTCAGTTCGGCAACCACATCGCCGAGCCGCGCGTTGTCCACCACCAGCATGCCGCGCGTCCAGGCGTCGGTGCCGGGGCTGACGGCAAGCATCGGGCCGAGGCTGTCGCGGCGCATCAGCACTTGCTGGCCTTCCTTGAAGATCTGCTCTTGATGCAGCGCTTCAGGCTGTGCGCCGACGGCAGACTGCAACACGCTGAGGCGGGTGCCATCTTCCTCGCGCTTGACGATAAACCGTGTGCCCAGGGCGCGCAGGCTGCCTTCGCGGGTTTCGACAAAAAACGGGCGGGCGTCGTTGTGGCCGGTTTCGACAAGGATCTCGCCTTCCTGCAATACGATCAGCCGACGTTTCTCGTCAAAGCGCACGTCAATGGCGCTGTGGGTGTTGAGGTTGATCACGGTGCCATCCGCCAGCTTCAGGGTGCGCTGTTCACCGGTGGCGGTGCGCTGGTCGGCCAGCCAATAGTTGAGCGGCACGTAGCGCTGGCCGACGAACAATGCCAGGCCGCACACCAGCACCACACTGGCCAGGCCGCTGCCGAGCTTGCGCACGCGGCGGCGAATGCCTTCGCGTGACTGCAGCAATGCCGCACGGGCCGGGCCCGAGGCCACACTGAAACGCTGATCGAGCATGCCCAACTGGCGCCAGGCGCGGGCGTGTTCTTCGTTGCTGGCCAGCCATTTGGCGAATTCTTCCTGCTCCACGGCACTGCCGTCGCCCGAGTCGAGGGACAGTTGCCAGGCAATGGCCGCGTCGAGCACCCGCGCCGACACCGGCTTGGAACTGACCGGGCTCACAGCGGCTCGCCATACAGGGCGATGTAGCACTGGCGGATACCCTGGGCCAGGTATTGCCGCACCCGGGGCACGGAAACCCCCAGGCGCTGGGCGATTTCGGCGTGGCCCATGCCGTCCAGGCGGTTATAGAGGAAGGCCGCGCGGGCCTTGCTCGAGAGTTTGCCCAGCAGGCGGTCGATGGCCTTGAGGTCTTCGAGGATCAGTTGCTGTTCTTCCGGGGACGGGTGCTCGCTTTCCGGGATCAGCATCAGTTCGGTGAGGTAAGCCTGTTCCAGCGCGGCGCGGCGGAAATAATCGAACAGCAGGCCCTTGGCGATGGCCACCAGGAACGCCCGCGGCTCGCGGGGTTCACGCAGTTCTTCACGGCCCAGCAGGCGCATGAAGGTGTCCTGGCTGAGGTCTTCGGCGCGGCTGGGGCAGGCCACGTTGCGTCGCAGCCACGCCAACAGCCAGCGGCGATGGTCGCGGTACAACGCGCCAACAAGCTCACTGTGGGGACTTTGGATTGACGACAAGGCGACACCGATCGGAAAGTTTAAACTAACGAGAATTATTCGCGATTGTGGCAGAGGTGTAAGGCGGGTGCAATTGGCGTTGGTCGGGCGGCGGCGTAATGCTATCTATCATGATGATGCCGCTTACTGTGGCGAGGGAGCTTGCTCCCGCTCGGCTGCGCAGCAGTCGTAATCCAGGCAGTGCATTTATTCAGTTGGAAATGGGTTGGCTGATTTGGGGGCGCTTCGCACCCCAGCGGGAGCAGCTCCCTCGCCACCATTAGAATGAGGGGGCTTGCTTGCGGCGTTTCCATTGGCCCAGGCGCTGTTGTAACGCGTGCGGGCTGTCGATCTGCTGCTGCCGTGCGCGGCTGAACAAAATCAGCATCAGTTCCGCCGTTGCCAGCGCATCCGCACTGGCATGGTGACGCTCGCCCACTTGCAGCTTGAAATGCGTGATCCAGTCATCCAGCCCGGCTTCGCGGATGTTGGCGTCGGGGCACAGCAGCGGGGCGATGTCGGCCACGTCCAGGAACGGGTGGTTCAAGCGATAGCCCAGGCTGTCCTTGAGTGCCCGGCACAGCATGTGTTGATCGAAGGGCGCATGAAACGCCAGCAGCGGGCTGTCGCCGACAAACTCCATGAAGTCCATCAGCGCTTCTGCCGGGTCACTGCCCGCCGCAATGGCGCTGGGCCCCAGGCCATGGATCAGCACGCTGGGGTTGAGCTTGGTCTCGGCCCGGTGCAGGGTGCGTTCGAACAATTGCGAGAAGTCCACTGCGCCGTCCTCGATCACCACGGCGCCAATCGAAAGCACCTGGTCACGATTGAGGTTCAGGCCGCTGGTTTCCAGGTCCACCACCACCCAGCGCTGGGCCCGCAGCGAACCGTCCCCCAGCTCCCCAGGTGTGGGCAATTGTTCGACGCGCCGTTGTTGCGCCGCATCCAGGCCAGGTTTGGGTTTGCGCAACCAGCCAAACCAGCTCACAGCTGATACCGCAACGTCAGGCTGCCTTGCAGGCGTTGGGCCTGGCGCAGGGATTCGCGCAGGATGCGCCGGTCGAGGTGGTTGAGGCTGTCGGGATCGACGCGGTTGGAGTAGGGCAGGTTCTCGCGGGTTTGCAGTTGGTGTTGTTGCATGCGGGTTTGCTGGATGAAGTGATAGGCCTCTTCATAGGCGGCGCCATCAAGGCGTTCGATGACTTCCCTGGCCACCAGTTGGCGCAAGCGCTCCAGGGTGTTGATGGCGCTGATGCCGTTGGCCAATGCCAGCAGACGGGCACCGTCGACAAATGGCGTGAGGCCTTGCACCTTGAGGTCGAGGGTTGCCTTGTCGGCGCCTTTGCGCGTCAACACAAAATCCCGGAAGCGCCCTACCGGCGGGCGCTGGCGCAACGCGTTCTCGGCCAGCATGCGCTGGAACAAACGGTTGTCTGCCACCTGGTCGAGAATGCCCTGGCGCAGTTGCTCGCACCCTTGCTCATCGCCCCACACCACCCGCAAATCAAAATAGATGCTCGAACCCAGCAGATTCTCTGGCGTCGCCTCACGGATAAACCCGGCAAAGCGCCGCGCCCATTCCGCCCGGGACAGGCACAGCTCCGGGTTACCGGCCATGATATTGCCCTTGCACAGGCTGAAGCCGCACAGCGCCAGGCTCTGGTTGATCTGTTGTGCCAGCGGCAGCAGGCGCCCGCGAATCTCGGCGGCTTCGGCGGCGTCCCGGGCTTCGAACAGGATGCCGTTGTCCTGGTCGGTATACAGCGTCTGCTCGCGGCGGCCCTCGCTGCCGAAACACAGCCAGCTGAATGGCACGCCCGGGTCGCCCTTGTCGGCCAGGGTCAACTCGATGACACGGCACACCGTGTGATCGTTGAGCAAGGTGATGATGTGGGTGATCTGCGTAGACGACGCGCCGTGGGCGAGCATGCGCTCCACCAACTGGCCGATTTCGCCGCGAATCGCCACCAGGTTTTCGACCCTGGGCGCATTGCGGATGGTGCGCGCCAGGTGCACCAGGTCCACCCGCTGCAGGGAAAACAGGTCACGCTCGGACACCACGCCACACAGGCGCTGATCCTTGACCAGGCACACGTGGGCGATATGCCGTTCGGTCATCGCAATCGCCGCGTCGAAGGCGCTGTGGTCCGGCGTGAGGAAAAACGGCGCCTGGGTCATATGGCGCTCGATGCCCTGGTTGAAATCACTGGTGCCGTCGGCCACCACCTGGCGCAGGTCCCGCAGGGTGAAAATCCCCAGGGGCGCCTTGTGTTCATCGACGATCACAATGCTGCCCACTTGCTGCTCGTGCATTTGCGTGACCGCTTCACGCAGCGGCGTCAGCGGGCTGCAGGTGACCGGGTGACGCATGGCCAATTCGCCCAGGCGGGTGTTCAGCGAATATTGGGTGCCGAGGGTTTCCACGGCCTTTTGCTGGACTTGCTGGTTGACCTGGTCCAGCAAGCTGCTCACGCCGCGCAAGGCAAAGTCGCGAAACGCGCTGGAAAGGGCGAACAGCTTGATAAAGGCCGGCTTGTTCAGTTGCAGGCAGAAGGTGTCTTCGGCGGCTTTGTGCTCGGTACGGGTGGCCCGCTCCCCCAGCAGCGCCGCCAGCGGAAAACATTCACCGGTGGTGATTTCAAAGGTGGTTTCTGTCGAGTCCGGCCGCTCGCCGACTACGCGCCCCTGCTTGACGATATAGAAGTGTTCCACCGGCCCGCCCGAGGGCTTGAGGATGCTCTCGCCGGGGCCGTAGAAGCGCAATTGACACTGCTCTACCAGAAATCCCAGGTGGGCGTTTTCCATTTGGTTGAACGGCGGGAAGCGTTGCAGGAATTGCAGGGTGCCGTGGATGTTCTGCAACACAGCGGTTTTCCCCGCTTGTGTGAAAGCATCAGCTTTACTCATACCTATGACCGCAGTTTTTTTGTCGTTATCGTGCCCCATGGTCGACTCCTGCGCTGCGGGTGCCCATTGGACGTAAGTCTAGGTAGCGATTCGCCCTCACTTACTAGGGAAAAACCTTACATGAATATCGTCCAAACCCCGTAGAACGCCCACTAGGCAAACTTTCCGACGAAGTGCACATTGTTCGCCCTTCCGGCGATGTCTGACTTCTGTGCTGGGAGATTGAATAGAACTGCCGAGAAACGTATGTCCGACCACGATATTTTGAGTGATGCCGAGCGCGAGGCCCTGAGTGCTGTTATGCAGGAGCCGGATTTGCCGCCACAACGGGTTTTGATCGTGGATGACGACAAGGACGCGCGCGAACTGTTGGCAGAAATTCTTGGCCTGGACGGCATTCGTTGCATGACCGCCGACAGCGGCGAGGCTGCATGGGACTTGTTGAGTTCCAGCAGCTCCATCGGCTTGCTGATCACCGACCTGCGCATGACGCCGAGCAACGGGCTGCAATTGATTCGCCAGGTGCGCGAATCCACCCGGGCGGCGCTGCCGATCATCATCATGTCGGGTGACGCCGAAGCGCCGGATGTGATTGATGCGATGCATTTGAGCGTGGTGGACTTTTTGCTCAAGCCGATTGATAGCGTGAAGCTGGCGAAAATGGTGAAGCGGGAGTTGGGGATGGCGTCCTAGACGGTGCCATTGGTCTGATATCGCGAAGAACTGTCAATTCTGACAGTATGAATAGCTTGAGAGCGTCTGTTTACTGGTTTGGGGTGTGCTGATCGTCGATCAGCGCCTCATAAAGCCATGAACAGGAGTTCGCTATGAGCACCAAACTTTTTCGAGTTGAAGATGAGGCCTTGCAGGACGCAAGGGTGAGGGCACTATCCGGGGATGCTTTTGTTCTTGTGCTTGCTCCCGGCAAGTTTCGGTTTTTCAGCACCAAGGAAGTCCTCGGGTTCCTGTCATGGACAGCGGTGCTTGGGGCAGGTCAAGAGCGTATTGACCTGGATTATGGGCACGATGTGCCGAACGGCTTTCATGAATTCGAGGCAAGGGGCAGGCGCGTGACTTACCGGGCGCCGGACGGTAAGGATTATTTCGGACCCACTGAAGGGAAGATCTTTCTTGAAGTTGAACGCCCCCCGACCGGTACAGCTTTCACGCACAAGGGTAACTTTTTGAATGTGCGGTTCGAGTCGGATGGTAATACGGTCGTTCTCAATGGTGGTTATGAACTCAGCTCTTCTTAAACTGCTGCAAAAAAGCCCTGATCTCTCGACCAGGGCTTTTTTATTTACAGGCCGTTTTTAGCCTTGAACTCCCGACGCCGACGGTGCAACACCGGCTCGGTATAGCCGTTCGGCTGCTTCGTCCCCTCAATCACCAACTCCACCGCTGCCTGGAACGCGATGTTGCTGTCGAAATCCGGAGCCAGCGGGCGGTACAGCGCATCCCCGGCGTTCTGACGGTCCACCACCGGCGCCATGCGCTTGAGGCTTTCCATCACCTGGGCTTCATTGACGATGCCGTGGCGCAACCAGTTGGCAATGTGCTGGCTGGAGATACGCAGGGTAGCGCGGTCTTCCATCAGGCCGACGTCGTTGATGTCCGGGACTTTCGAGCAACCCACGCCCTGGTCGATCCAGCGCACCACGTAACCGAGGATGCCTTGGGCGTTGTTGTCCAGCTCGTTGCGGATTTCTTCCTCGGACCAATCGGTATTCTGGGCCAGAGGAATGGTCAGGATATCGTCGACCGACGCGCGTTCGCGCTTGGCCAGCTCAGCCTGGCGGGCGAATACGTCAACCTTGTGGTAGTGCAGCGCGTGCAGCGCAGCCGCTGTTGGCGAAGGAACCCATGCCGTGTTGGCGCCGGCCAGCGGGTGAGCAATTTTCTGCTCGAGCATGGCGGCCATCAGGTCGGGCATGGCCCACATGCCTTTACCGATTTGTGCGCGGCCTTGCAGGCCGGTGCTCAAGCCGATATCGACGTTCCAGTTTTCGTAGGCGCCGATCCATTTCTCGGCCTTCATGGCGGCCTTGCGCACCATCGCGCCCGCCTCCATGGAGGTGTGGATTTCATCGCCGGTACGGTCGAGGAAGCCGGTGTTGATAAACACCACACGCTCGCTGGCGGCCTTGATGCAAGCCTTGAGGTTGACCGTGGTACGGCGCTCCTCGTCCATGATCCCGACTTTGAGCGTATTGCGCGGCAGCTTCAGCACGTCTTCGATGCGACCGAACAGCTCGTTGGTGAATGCGGCTTCTTCCGGGCCGTGCATTTTCGGTTTAACGATGTACACCGAACCTGTGCGGCTGTTCTTGCGGCTGGTGTTGCCGTTAAGGCTGTGGATCGCCGACAGGCTGGTGAGCAGGCCGTCGAGAATACCTTCCGGCACTTCGTTGCCATCCTTGTCGAGGATCGCGTCGATGGTCATCAAGTGGCCAACGTTGCGCACGAACAGCAGCGAACGACCGTGCAGGGTCACTTCCTTGCCGTCGGCACCGGTGTAGACGCGGTCGGCGTTCATGGTGCGGGTAAAGGTCTTGCCACCCTTGGCGACTTCTTCCGACAGGTCGCCCTTCATCAGGCCGAGCCAGTTGCGGTAGATCACCACCTTGTCATCGGCATCGACGGCGGCGACGGAGTCTTCGCAGTCCATGATGGTGGTCAGGGCGGCTTCCATCAGCACGTCTTTCACGCCGGCGGCGTCGGTCTGGCCGACCGGGGTGCTGGCGTCGACCTGGATTTCGAAGTGCAGGCCGTTGTGTTTGAGCAGGATGGCAGTCGGCTTGGCTGCGTCGCCCTGGTAGCCGATCAACTGGGCATCGCTGCGCAGGCCGCTGTTGCTGCCGCCCTTGAGGCTGACCACGAGCTTGCCGTCGACGATCTTGTAGCCGGTGGAATCCACATGGCTGCCGGCAGCCAGTGGTGCGGCTTCGTCGAGGAAGGCGCGGGCGAAGGCGATGACTTTGTCGCCACGCACCTTGTTGTAGCCTTTGCCCTTTTCGGCGCCGTCGGCTTCGCTGATGGCATCGGTGCCATAGAGCGCGTCATACAGTGAGCCCCAGCGCGCATTCGAAGCGTTGAGGGCGAAACGGGCGTTCATCACCGGCACCACCAGTTGCGGGCCGGCCATGTGGGCAATTTCTTCGTCGACGTTTTGGGTCGAGGCCTGGAAATCCGCGGCTTCTGGCAGCAGGTATCCGATATCTTGAAGGAAGGCTTTGTAGGCCACCGCGTCGTGGGCCTGGCCGGCGTGCGCCTGGTGCCAGGTGTCGATCCGCGCTTGAAAATCGTCGCGTTTGGCGAGTAGGGCTTTGTTCTTCGGCGCCAGGTCGTGGATGACCTTGTCGGCACCGGCCCAGAACTGGTCGGCGGTGATGCCGGTACCAGGAATGGCTTCGTTGTTCACGAAGTCGAACAGGACTTTGGCGACCTGCAGGCCACCGACTTGAACGTGTTCAGTCATTGCTTGCCTCACTCTGCGGAGCTTATGCGCTTTTCAGCTTTTCAATTTACCAATGAAGCCTCTGGCCATGTAAACCGCGAATACGCCGCACCAGTACATGCCGTTGAAGGCGGCTGGGCGGGCTGCGTCGCGGTGCGTGGTTGCCTTGGCAGACATCGACCTAACGTTATGTAGTGCGCGATTGGGCATACTACATGATGAGTTGCGGTTGTGAAAATTAGACTAAATACGTCGTTTAGCGACCCACTTTGGTCGTACGGTCACAGTGGGGTACGGGATGTTCTCAAAAAACTATTGGATTGTTCCATATAAATATAAAAATGGTACACGATTTGTTTTCGTGGCTACCTGAGTCCACCTTGGTAGGTACGAGGGGAACGCCTGGTTCCTACCTGATTTTCATAAGAAGAGGACGACACCATGGACCATCTCGTACTGACTGTCATCGCCCCGGACAAACCCGGTGTGGTCGAACGCATCGCCCAATGCATCGCCGCCCATGGCGGCAACTGGCTGGAAAGCCGCATGGCGCACATGGCCGGGCAGTTTGCCGGGATTTTGCGGGTGAGCGTGCCGGCGGAAAAGCGGCTGGACTTGATTGGCGCGCTGGAAGACTTGTCCACCCACGGCATTCGCGTGCTGCTGGGCGAAAGCAGTTCGCTCGCCCCCAGCGAGTCGCAACCCATCGCGATGGAACTGGTCGGTAACGACCGGCCGGGGATTGTTCGCGACATCACCGCGCTGCTCAGCAAGCAGGGCGTCAACCTGGAGCGCTTGATCACCGACGTGCGCCCGGCGCCCATGAGCAGCGACCTGCTGTTCCACGCCGAAGCCTTGCTGGCGGTGCCGTTGACGCTGCCGCTGGAAACTTTGCAAGCGGCGCTGGAAACCCTGGCCGACGACTTGATGGTGGAACTGGAACTACGCAGCGAGGAATAGTTGCCCACAAGGTTATGCATGGAAATCTTGCATGGGCCTGTGGATAACCTGTAGAGACCCGCGTCCGGCCCAGGCGGGCCGTGGCTCTTCGCCGGCTGGCTAAAAAACGAACAGTTTCAAGGGCTTGTGCACAAACGCCGGGGACCAGGCTGTGGATAACCTTGGGGTGAATGCCTGCAAGCCACACCGGCTGTGGCTTGCAGAGGTTTGTACGTTATTTGATCAGTTTTTCCGCACAGTCATCCAGGCGTCGATGCTGTAAACCACCAGGCCGGCCCAGATAAAGCAGAAGGCGATCAGCGTGGCGGGTGCCAGGTGTTCGTTGAACAACAGCACGGCTTCCAGCAGCACCAGGGTGGGCGCCACGTATTGCAGGAAGCCCAGGGCGGTGTAGGGCAAATGCCGTGCGGCGGCGTTGAAACACACCAGCGGGATCAGCGTCACCGGGCCTGCGGCCACCAGCCACCACGCTTCGGAAGTGCTCCAGAATTCCATCTGTGCGCTGTGGGCCGAGGGGTTGAACAGCAACCATGCGATGGCAATCGGCACCAGCATCCAGGTTTCCACCACCAGCCCGGGCAATGCCTTGACCGGCGCCTGCTTGCGGATCAACCCGTAGAAACCAAAGGTCGCCGCCAGGACCAGGGATACCCACGGCAGGCTGCCGACTTGCCACACCTGTTGCGCCACACCCACTGCCGCCAGGCCCACGGCCACCCATTGCAGGCGGCGCAGGCGCTCGCCGAGGATCACCATGCCCAGCAGCACGTTTACCAGCGGGTTGATGTAGTAACCCAGGCTGGCCTCCAGCATGCGGCCACTGTTCACCGACCACACATAGGTCAGCCAGTTGGCCGCGATCAAGGTGCCGCTCAGGGCCAGGATCGCCAGGCGCCTGGGGTTGTCCCGCAGTTCGCGAAACCAGCCGGGGTGTTTCCAGACCATCAACAGCACACTGCCGAACAGCGCCGACCACAGCACGCGGTTGACGATGATTTCTGCGGCGGGAACGCTGGCGATGGCCTTGAAGTAGAGCGGGAACAGGCCCCAGATGACGTAGGCGCTCAGGCCCAATATGTACCCGCGACGGGGGTTGGCGGCTTGCATGCAGAATCCTTGCTTAGGCAGCTAACAAAGCCGCGATTGTAAGGATATTTGTCAGTCAGTGGGATGTGCTTTTCTGTAGGCGCTGGCTTGCCGGCGATGGCTTCACCTCGGTTCCACTGATACACCGAGGCGCTTGCATCGCCGGCAAGCCAGCTACTACAGGGGATTGTGGTGTGCGTTAGAACAGTTTCAAGGGTTCTTCATTGAGCGCCGACAACTGCTCGCGCAACGCCAGCACCTGGTCGCCCCAGTAACGTTCGCTGCCAAACCAGGGAAAGCTGTGGGGGAACGCCGGGTCGTCCCAGCGCCGTGCAAGCCAGGCGCTGTAGTGCATCAGGCGCAGGGCGCGCAGCGGTTCGATCAGGGCCAGTTCGCGCGGGTCGAAGTCGTGGAATTCCTGGTAGCCGTCCATCAATTCCGACAGTTGCCCCAGGCATTCCTGACGATCACCGGCGAGCATCATCCACAGATCCTGAACGGCGGGGCCCATGCGGCAGTCATCGAGGTCGACGATATGGAACATCTCGTCGCGGCACATCATGTTGCCGGGGTGGCAATCGCCGTGCATGCGGATGTTCTTGTGGGGCGTGGCCTTGTAGACCTCCTCCACACGCTTGAGCAGGTCGCGGGCCACGGACTCGTAGGCTGGCAGCAGGCTGCGAGGAATGAAGTTGCCTTCCAGCAGGGTGTTCAGGGAATCGTGACCGAAATTCTTCACGCCCAGGGCTTCGCGGTGTTCGAAGGGGCGGGTGGAACCGACCGCATGCAGGCGGCCGAGCAATTGGCCGAGGCGATATAACTGGTCGAGGTTGCCCGGCTCCGGTGCGCGTCCGCCACGGCGCGGGAACAGGGTGAAGCGGAAACCGGCGTGTTCGAACAGGCTTTCACCGTTGTGAATCATCGGCGCCACCACCGGCACTTCGCACTCGGCCAGTTCGAAGGTGAAACTGTGTTCTTCGAGAATCGCTTCGTTGGTCCAGCGTTGCGGCCGATAGAACTTGGCGATCAAGGGCTCGGAGTCTTCGATGCCGACCTGGTAGACACGGTTTTCGTAGCTGTTGAGCGCGAGGATGCGGGCGTCGCTGAGGAAACCGATGCTTTCGACTGCGTCGAGCACCAGGTCAGGGGTCAGTGTTTCAAACGGGTGTGCCATGCGAACTCCTGCGCGCAGCAGGGCGCCGCGTCCGGCCGGGTATGGTAACGCACCGGGGTCGAGATAGGTGGTGACTGTGCGGACGCCTTCGCGAGCAAGCCCGCTCCCACATTTGACCGCATTCCAAAGGTGGAACTCGGTCAAATGTGGGAGCGGGCTTGCTCGCGAAGAGGCCTTATCAGGCGCCGATGATCCCGCCATCATCCCGACGAATCGCCATCACCGAGGACCGTGGCTTGCCATTTGGCAGATGCTCCGGCCAGGTCGAACCGCCGGTTTCCCCCGGATGCTGAATCCCCACAAACAGGGTTTTCTGGTCCGGCGAGAAGCTGATCCCGGTCACTTCACAGGCCACCGGCCCCACCATGAACCGCCGAATTTCACCGGTCGACGGGTCGGCACACAGCATCTGGTTATTGCCCATCCCGGCAAAGTCGCCGCCGTTGCTGTAGTCGCCATCGGTGAGGATCCACAACCGCCCGGCCTTGTCGAAGCCCAGGCCGTCCGGGCTGTTGAACATGTTCTGCGGGTTGATGTTGGATGAGCCGCCCTTTGGCGTGCCGGCATGCACCGCCGGGTTGCCGGCCACCACGAACAAATCCCAGCTGAAGTCCGGCGCGCCATGGTCGTTGGCATTGGCCTTCCAGCGCAGGATCTGCCCGTAGACGTTTTTCTCCCGCGGGTTCGGGCCGCCCACCGGCTGGCCGTCTTCGCCGCGCTTGGCGTTGTTGGTCAGGGTGCAATACACCTGGCCGTCGGTGGGGCTGACCACGATCCATTCCGGGCGGTCCATGCGGGTGGCTTTCACCACGCTGGCGGCCAGGCGCGCGTGGATCAGTACTTCGGCCTGGCTGGCAAAACCGCTGTTGGCGTCGATGCCGTTCTTGCCGTAGGTCAGCTCGACCCATTGGCCCTGGCCCTTGGGATGGTCGGCATTGCCGTCGCCCGCGTCGAAGATCGCCACGTACAAGGTGCCGTGGTCCAGCAGGTCCTTGTTGGCCTTGGGATTCTTGTGATTGATCTTGTCGCGGCTGATGAACTTGTAGATGAACTCGCCGCGCTCGTCGTCGCCCATGTACACCACGGCGCGGCCGTCGCGGGTTTCCGCCAGCGCAGCATTTTCATGCTTGAAGCGGCCGAGGGCGGTGCGTTTGACCGGTGTGGATTGCGGGTCGAACGGGTCGATTTCCACCACCCAGCCATGGCGGTTGAGTTCGTTGGGATTCTTGGCCATGTCGAAGCGCGGGTCGTGGGGGTGCCAGTTGATGTCTTTGCTCGCGGCGACCACGCCATAGCGTTTCTGCCCGGCGTCGAAAGGCTGTTGCGGGTTGCTGCTGCCGAAGCAGTCGGTGAAGTTCTCTTCGCAGGTGAGATACGTGCCCCACGGGGTCTTGCCGTTGGCGCAGTTCTGGAAGGTGCCGAGGACTTTTTTGCCGGTTTTGTCGGCGCTGGTTTTCAGCCAGGCATGGCCCGCCGCAGGGCCGCCGAAGCGGATCGGCGAGTTGCCGTGGATGCGCCGGTTGTAGCGCGAGTCCTGGACGAACTGCCAGGTGTCGCCTTTGCGCCGTACTTCGATCACCGACACGCCTTCGCTGGCCAACGCCTTGCGCACGTCTTCGGCCGACTGCGGCGCGCCGCCGTGGGCGTAGAGGTAGCGGTAGTTGGTGTATTCGTTGTTGATCGCCATCAGCGCGCGGTTGTCGTCACCGGGGAAGGCGAACAGGCTCATGCCGTCGTTGTTGTCGCCGAACTGCTGTTCCTGGGCCTTGGCCGTGCCGTTGCCGCTGGGGTCGAAGGCCGGCGCGTTCTTGTGCAGCGGCTGGCCCCAGCTGATCAGTACCGAAGCGCTGTAGCCGGGCGGCAGGGTGATGGTGTCGCTGGTGGCTGCGGCGATGCTGGTGAAACCCAGCAGTGGGCTGTTCGACGCGGCGTTGACCGCCAGGGCACTGCGGGTCAGCAGGTTGCCGCCGAGGAACATCGCGGCACCGCACAGGGCGCCGGCGCCGATAAAACGCCGGCGGGTGAGGCCGACCATCTGTTCCAGGTCGGTGGCTTGGTTTTCTTCTAATAGGCTCATTTCAGGCTCCCTGCGGGTTTTTGCAGCCACCTTAGGGAGCAGTCGTGACGAAATTGTTGCAGTTTGAAGCGCTACACCGGAGTGCCCAGCAGGACGTTGCTGGGGGAGAACTGCACCTTCACTTGCAGGCCTTCGGCGGCATGGATCTGCGCAAGCGCGTCGGGCCGGGCCAGGGCGCAGAGAACCTGGCCGTTGGGCAAGGTGATCCGCACCTCGCTGGGGCCGTCTTCGGCATCGAGAATGGCCTCGATTTTTCCTTCCAGGCAATTGTGTCCAGGTGTTGCTGCCTGCGTGACGGCCAGTACTTCAAGCCAGCCGGCCTTGATCAGGGCGACGACTTCGGTGCCGATCTCCAGCTCCAGGCGCAAGGTACTGTCGTGGGTGATCTGCGCATCCAGGCGCAGCCCAGCGGCCAGCTCCAGGCGAATCAGGTCATTGCGGCCGTGGCTGTCGATGGCGATCACCCGGCCGTGCAACTGGTTACGTGCGCTGGTGCGCAGCATCAGGCGGCCCAGCAGGTTGAAGTCGCTGGCGTCTTCGGCGGAGTCCAGCACCTGGGCTTGCAGCACCTGCAGGCGTTGGTAAAGGCGTAATACCCGCTCACCCTCGGCCGTCAACCTGGCGCCGCCACCGCCCTTGCCGCCGACGCTGCGTTCCACCAGGGGCTTTTGCGCCAGGTTGTTCAGCTCGTCGATGGCGTCCCAGGCCGCCTTGTAGCTCAGCCCCGCGCTCTTTGCGGCGCGGGTGATGGAGCCTTGTTCGGCAATATGTTGCAGCAGTGCAATGCGCTGCGGGCGACGGACGATGTGTTGGCTCAAGAGGGTTGGCAGGGACATGGTTACACGCTTCGATGGAATGGGCAGACGTTGCGGGCAGGGCGCCCGCGAGTCAAGTCATGGGCCGGGCTTGGGCGTACGGGCCAGGCAATACACATCCACCTGTCGGGCGCCGGCATCCATCAACAGGCGGGCGAGACTGCTGGCGGTGGCGCCGGTGGTCAGTACGTCGTCGATCAGCGCCAAGTGCCGGCCTTTGACTTGCGCGCCGTCGGCCAGGGCGAAGGCCTGGTGCAGGTTACGCTTGCGGGTCCTGGCGTCGAGGTCTTGCTGCGCCACGGTTTCACGCGG
The DNA here is from genome assembly GCF_013385495.1 of Pseudomonas sp. F8002. NCBI lineage: Bacteria > Pseudomonadati > Pseudomonadota > Gammaproteobacteria > Pseudomonadales > Pseudomonadaceae > Pseudomonas > Pseudomonas sp. F8002. The sequence continues at coordinate 45,386 of NZ_JACAPW010000018.1, forward strand.
CCGTGACAGCAGGTGCTCATCCCAGGGAATGTTCAGGTCCTTGCTCAGCCAGCGGGCGAGCATCGCCGCCTGGTTGAAGCCCCGTTCCCGCAGGCGTTTGCGGGCCAAGGGCACGGGCAGCAGGCAGTCGGGGCGAGCCAGCGCGGCATCTTCATAGCGGTGTTGCAGGAATTGTCCCAACAGGTGCGCAAGCAGGTGCCCCAGCGGCCAGCGGGCCTGATGCTTGAAACGGCTGATCAGGCTGTCGATGGGGAAGCTGTAGGTCCACGGCGCGACGACCTGCTTGAACGCCTGAGGTTGCTTCAAGCACTGGCCGCACACCAGGCCAGTCGCCGGCAATGGCAGTGCGCACACCTCGCAATGTTCCATCAGCCAAGGCAGCTCGGTTTCGCAGGCGCTGCAGACAGGATCGGCCGTTCCGCTGCTTTCATCGCAGACTAAACAGGTTTGGTTGCTTTTTAACCAGATGTAAACCTCGTGTTTGTTCTCAAGTTGACAGTGCATGAATCTTCCTTAAATATGCCGAGCATCCGTGTCGTACCTGTGGGTATTACTCCCACAGGGCTTGCCAAAGCATAATCAAGGAATCGCCCATGAGCGCCAGCATCACTGCCCACCTGCGTCACGATTGGTCTTTAGCCGAAGTCAAAGCGCTGTTCGTGCAGCCCTTCAACGACCTGTTGTTCCAGGCGCAGACCGTGCACCGCGCGCATTTCGACGCCAACCGCGTCCAGGTTTCCACGCTGCTGTCGATCAAGACCGGCGCCTGCCCGGAAGATTGCAAATATTGTCCGCAGTCGGGCCACTACAACACCGGCCTGGAAAAAGAGAAGCTGATGGAAGTGCAGAAGGTCCTCGAAGAGGCCGCTCGCGCCAAGGCCATCGGTTCGACTCGCTTCTGCATGGGCGCCGCCTGGAAACATCCATCGGCCAAAGACATGCCCTATGTGCTGGAGATGGTCAAAGGTGTGAAGGCCATGGGCCTGGAAACCTGCATGACCCTCGGCCGTCTCGACCAGGACCAGACCGAAGCCCTGGCCCAGGCCGGCCTCGATTACTACAACCACAACCTCGACACGTCGCCGGAGTTCTACGGTTCGATCATCACCACCCGCACCTACGGCGAGCGCCTGCAAACCCTGGCATACGTGCGTGATTCGGGGATGAAGATCTGCTCGGGCGGCATCCTCGGCATGGGCGAGTCCCTGGACGATCGCGCCAACCTGCTGATCCAGTTGGCCAACCTGCCGGAGCATCCGGAATCGGTGCCGATCAACATGCTGGTGAAAGTTGCCGGCACGCCGCTGGAAAACGCCGACGACATCGACCCGTTCGACTTCATCCGCATGCTGGCGGTGGCACGCATCCTGATGCCGCAGTCCCATGTGCGGCTGTCGGCCGGGCGTGAGGCGATGAACGAGCAGATGCAGGCCCTGGCATTCTTTGCTGGCGCCAACTCGATTTTCTACGGCGACAAGCTGCTGACCACCGCCAACCCGCAGGCGGACAAGGACATGCAACTGTTCTCGCGCCTGGGCATCTTGCCGGAAGCTCGTGAAGAGCACGCCGATGAAGTGCACCAGGCGGCGATCGAGCAGGCGCTGGTGGAGCAGAAGAGCAGCGAGCAGTTCTATAACGCGGCTGTTTGATAAGTCCACTTTGGAATGCCACCCAAATGTGGGAGCGGGCTTGCTCGCGAAGGCGGTGTGTCAGCCAATACATAAGCTGACTGATCCACTGCTTTCGCGAGCAAGCCCGCTCCCACATTTTTGACTGCGTTCAACCTGATCTACCGAGGTCTCATGTCTTTCGATCTCGCCGCGCGTCTTGCGGCTCGTCGTGCCGAACACCTGTATCGCCAACGTCCACTGCTGCAGAGCCCGCAAGGCCCTGACGTGGTGGTCGACGGCCAGCCGTTGCTGGCGTTCTGCAACAACGATTACCTGGGCCTGGCCAATCACCCGCAAGTGATTGAAGCCTGGCGCGCGGGCGCGGCTCGCTGGGGCGTGGGTGGCGGCGCTTCGCATCTGGTGATCGGCCACAGCACGCCGCACCATGAACTGGAAGAGGCCCTGGCCGACCTCACTGGTCGCCCGCGGGCGCTGCTGTTCACCACCGGTTACATGGCTAACCTTGGCGCCGTCACCGCGCTGGTGGGGCAGGGCGATACGGTGCTGGAAGACCGCCTTAACCACGCCTCGTTGCTGGATGCCGGTTTGCTCTCGGGTGCGCGCTTCAATCGTTACCTGCACAACGATGCTGAAAGCCTGGCCAAGCGCCTGGAGAAAGCCACCGGCAATACGCTGGTGGTGACCGACGGCGTGTTCAGCATGGACGGCGACCTGGCGGATCTGCCCTCACTGGCCCGTGAAACCCGGGCCAGGGGCGCATGGTTGATGGTGGATGACGCCCATGGTTTCGGGCCTTTGGGCGCCAACGGTGGTGGGATCGTCGAGCATTTTGGCTTGAGCCAGGAAGATGTGCCGGTGCTGGTCGGCACCCTCGGCAAGGCCTTCGGTACCGCTGGCGCCTTTGTCGCGGGCAGCGAAGAGCTGATCGAAAGCCTGATCCAGTTCGCCCGCCCGTATATCTACACCACCAGCCAACCGCCGGCATTGGCCTGTGCCACGCTGAAAAGCCTGGAATTGCTGCGCACCGAGCATTGGCGCCGTGAGCATCTCAATGGGCTGATTCGCCAGTTCCGTCAGGGCGCCGAGCAGATTGGCCTGGAACTGATGGACAGTTTCACGCCGATCCAGCCGATCATGATTGGCGACAGTGCCCGCGCCGTGCGGTTGTCGCAGATGCTGCGCGAGCGCGGGCTGATGGTGACCGCGATCCGCCCACCAACCGTGCCCGCCGGCAGTGCCCGTCTGCGGGTGACTCTCACGGCAGCCCACAGTGAAGCCCAGGTGCAGCTATTGTTAAGCGCATTGGAAGAGTGTTTCCGCTTGTTAGGCCAGGAGCCCGACCATGCGTGATCGACTGATATTGCTGCCTGGCTGGGGCCTCGGCGTTTCGCCGCTGGAACCGCTGGCGGCGGCGTTGCAGGGGCTGGATGAACACTTGCAGGTGCAGATCGAACCGTTGCCGGACGTGGAGTCGGACGACCTTCAAGAGTGGCTCGATGAGCTGGATTCGACCTTGCCCCAAGACGTCTGGCTGGGTGGTTGGTCCCTCGGCGGCATGCTTGCTGCCGAGTTGGCCGCCCGGCGCGGTGATCATTGTTGCGGTTTGCTCACCTTTGCCAGCAACGCAAGCTTCGTGGCCTGGTCCCGCTGGGACCATGGCATGCACGAAGAGGATTTTATTGCGTTTCTTAACGGTTGCCGCCTTGATCCGGTTGCGACGTTAAAACGCTTCAGTCTGCTTTGCGCCCGGGGTTCCAGCGATCCCCGATCACTTGCTCGGCTATTGCTGGCGGGTGCCCCTAAAACCTGCGCGCAGACCTTGCTCAGTGGTCTGGAGCTGTTGGGCCGATTGGACACCCGCCAGGCGTTGGTCGACTTTCAAGGGCCGCAGTTGCATCTGTTTGCCGGGCTGGACGGGCTGGTTCCGGCTGAAGTGGCCAGTGAGTTGTTCGCCTTGTTGCCTGACGTTGAAATCGGCCTGATTGAACAGGCCGGTCACGCTTTTCTACTGGAGGACCCCCACGGTGTGGCGGGGGCCATCCAGGCTTTTTTGCATGAGTGCGGTGATGACTGATTTGTCCCATGTGCTGCCCGGCGGCTTGCCAGACAAGCGCCAGGTAGCGGCCTCCTTTTCCCGCGCAGCCGCCAGTTACGACAGCGTTGCCGAGTTGCAGCGTGCGGTGGGCAGCGAGCTGTTGCGGCGTTTGCCCGAAGGTCTTTCTCCACAACGCTGGCTGGACCTGGGCAGTGGCACGGGCTATTTCAGTCGTGTGCTGGGCCAGTCATTTGCGGGTAGCCAAGGTTTGGCCCTGGATATCGCCGAGGGCATGCTCAAACACGCCCGGCCGCTGGGCGGTGCACAACATTTCATCGCTGGCGATGCCGAGCGCTTGCCGTTGCAGGACGCCAGTTGCGGGCTGATCTACTCCAGTTTGGCGGTGCAGTGGTGCTCGGATTTTTCCGCAGTGCTCAGCGAAGCGCGGCGCGTATTGCAGCCCGGCGGCGTGCTGGCGTTTGCCAGCCTCTGCGTGGGAACGCTGGATGAGTTGCGCGAAAGCTGGCGCGCAGCGGATGGCATGGTTCATGTGAACCGCTTCCGGCCGTTCAGTGCTTATGAGCAACTGTGCGCAGCCAGTGGTTTGCGGGTGCGCAGCCTGGAGCAGTGTCCCCACGTGTTGCATTACCCCGACGTGCGCAGCCTGACCCACGAACTGAAAGCGTTGGGTGCGCACAATCTGAACCCGGGGCGCCCAGGAGGGTTGACGGGCCGGGCGCGGATTGTTGCACTGGTGCAAGCCTACGAGCAGTTCCGCCAGGCCCAGGGCCTGCCGGCAACTTATCAAGTGGTGTACGCCGTCCTGGAGAAACCTCTATGAATGCCGCTTACTTCATCACGGGGACCGACACCGACGTCGGCAAGACCACCGTCGCTGCCGGCCTGCTGCATGCCGCGCGGCAAGCCGGCAAAAGTACGGCGGCGGGCAAGCCGGTAGCCTCTGGGTGCCAGCTGACGCCCAAGGGCCTGCGCAATTCGGACGCCCTGGCGTTGCTGGCCGAGTGTTCGTTGCCGTTGAGTTATGCCGAGGTCAACCCGGTGGCCTTCGAGCCGGCCATCGCGCCGCATCTGGCGGCCCGTGAAGCCGGCGTGGCGCTGACGGTGCAGTCGTTGTTGAAACCCATGCAGCACGTTCTCGCCAAACAGGCGGACTTCACCTTGATCGAAGGTGCGGGCGGCTGGCGTGTGCCATTGGCGGACCAGGACAATTTGTCGGACCTGGCCCAGGCGCTGAAGCTGCCCGTGATCCTGGTGGTGGGTGTGCGGCTGGGGTGTATCAGCCACGCGTTGTTGACCGCAGAAGCCATCGCCCGGGACGGGTTGCCGCTGGCGGGCTGGGTGGCCAATATCATCGACCCCAAGACCTCTCGTCTGGAAGAAAACCTCGCGACCCTGGCTGAACGACTCCCCGCGCCATGCCTGGGAAGGGTGCCCAAGCTCAAGCATCCCAGCGCCGAAGCGGTCGCCGCGTACTTGCAACTGGACCTGCTTGACTAGTTTTGCCTATCGCGAAGGCATTATGCCATTAGTGTTTTTGACGGGCGTTTTGCCGGTAGGTCTGCTTCAATAACAGTTCACGATTCTCTTATAGGCAGGTTCACGCCATGGAAATCTCTGGTAGCAGTGCGTTTTACTCGGGACTGAGCGCGATTCAGACCGGGCAGAACCGTGTCGACCAGGCCGCCGGCAAGATTGCCAGCGCCGCCACTTCCCAGCCTTCGGACGCGCAAAATGATCGTTTGCGTTCGGTAGACGCCAATCAGGCGAGCAACTCGGCGAGCAACATGGTCGAGATGGCCCAAGGCAAGTTCCAGGTTGAACTGGGCGCCAAAGTCGCCAAGGCTTCCGACGAAATGCTCGGCACCTTGATCGATACTTACGCATAACCCCCCCCTCTTATCGTGCGAGCTGGCTTCTCTGTGGGAGCCGGCTTGCCTGCGATAGCGTCACCTCGATCCTCCTGATACACCGCGGCGCCCGCATCGCAGGCAAGCCAGCTCCCACATTGATCTTCACCGCTCAATAATCTTTTTCCCCCTGAATCGTAATGCGGCATTTCGCTGCAGGCCTTGCCGTGCCTGACGTTGACCTGCGTCATGACAAACGGCGTTTGCGCGACGCTTGACAAGGATTGGTCGTAAACGTATGTTTCAAACAACTGTTTGACCGCCACAACACATCCATGCGGTTGTTCATCCCAGATACATCAGCAGAGGTTTATCGCTATGCCTGACTACAAGGCCCCCTTGCGTGATATTCGCTTCGTTCGTGACGAACTGCTTGGCTATGAAGCGCACTATCAGAGCCTGCCGGCTTGCCAGGACGCTACCCCGGACATGGTTGACGCCATTCTCGAAGAAGGCGCCAAGTTCTGTGAGCAGGTACTGGCGCCGCTGAACCGCGTGGGTGATATCGAAGGTTGCACCTGGAGCGAGTCAGGCGTTAAGACCCCTACCGGTTTCAAAGAAGCCTACAAACAGTTCGTTGAAGGCGGCTGGCCAAGCCTGGCCCACGACGTGGCGCACGGTGGCCAGGGCCTGCCGGAATCCCTGGGCCTGGCGGTCAGCGAAATGGTCGGCGAAGCCAACTGGTCGTGGGGCATGTACCCGGGCCTTTCCCATGGCGCGATGAACACCATTTCCGAGCACGGCACTCCCGAGCAGCAAGAGGCTTACCTGACCAAACTGGTGTCGGGCGAGTGGACCGGCACTATGTGCCTGACCGAACCGCACTGCGGCACCGACCTGGGCATGCTGCGCACCAAGGCCGAGCCTCAGGCTGATGGTTCCTACAAGGTTTCCGGTACCAAGATCTTCATCTCGGCCGGCGAACACGACATGGCCGACAACATCGTCCACATCGTGCTGGCTCGCCTGCCGGACGCACCGGCTGGCACCAAGGGCATTTCGCTGTTCATCGTTCCCAAGTTCGTACCAAACGCCGACGGTTCGATTGGCGAACGCAACGCGGTGTCCTGTGGTTCCCTGGAACACAAGATGGGTATCCACGGCAACGCCACCTGCGTGATGAACTTCGACGCGGCCACCGGTTTCCTGATCGGCCCGGCGAACAAAGGCCTGAACTGCATGTTCACCTTTATGAACACCGCTCGCCTGGGCACCGCGCTGCAAGGCCTGTCCCACGCTGAAATCGGCTTCCAGGGCGGCCTCAAATACGCTCGTGACCGCCTGCAAATGCGCTCCCTGACTGGCCCGAAAGCGCCGGACAAGGCCGCTGACCCGATCATCGTGCACCCTGACGTGCGCCGCATGCTGCTGACCATGAAAGCCTTCGCCGAAGGCAACCGCGCGATGGTGTACTTCACCGCCAAGCAGGTTGACGTGGTCAAGTACGGCACCGACGACGAAGCCAAGAAACAGGCTGACGCACTGCTGGCGTTCATGACCCCGATTGCCAAGGCGTTCATGACCGAAGTCGGTTTTGAAGCCGCCAACCACGGCGTGCAAATCTACGGCGGCCACGGCTTCATCGCCGAGTGGGGCATGGAGCAGAACGTTCGCGACAGCCGCATTTCGATGCTGTACGAAGGCACCACCGGCATCCAGGCCCTCGACCTGCTGGGCCGTAAAGTGCTGATGACCCAAGGCGAAGCGCTGAAGGGCTTCACCAAGATCGTCCACAAGTTCTGCCAGGCCAACGAAGGCAACGAAGCCGTACAGGAATTCGTTGCACCGCTGGCGGCACTGAACAAAGAGTGGGGCGAGTTGACCATGAAGGTCGGCATGGCGGCCATGAAAGACCGCGAAGAAGTCGGTGCCGCTTCGGTGGATTACCTGATGTACTCCGGTTATGCCTGCCTGGCTTACTTCTGGGCCGACATGGCCCGCCTGGCCGCCGAGAAACTGGCTGCCGGCACCACCGAAGAAGGCTTCTACACCGCCAAGCTGCAGACAGCGCGCTTCTACTTCCAGCGCATCCTGCCGCGTACCCGCACCCACGTTGCAACCATGCTGTCGGGCGCCAACAACCTGATGGACATGAAAGAAGAGAACTTCGACCTGGGCTACTAAGCCTCGGCCAGTTCGCTTCAAAAGCCGCCGCTCCTTCGGGAGCGGCGGTTTTTTTTGCGCGATAAAAAACCACAGTACCGCACTCAGGGATTGCTCCGAGCGGCCGTTACAGTGATGGCAATGTGATACGCATCACATTGAATGTGCTTAACTGTGATCAGTGAAGGCACTGTGCCATCTTTTTTTGTGGGTCGGAGCTTTACCCTTGTCGCGCGCGTCTGCTGTACGTTTCAGTCATTTTTTACCTTCACTGCTTTTACTGCTGGCGGGGCTCTCGGCTGCGTATGTGAAGGATCTCAATGTGTTCTTCACTTCACTGTTCAATGTGCTGCCGACCCTCGTGCTGCTGCTGGGCGGTTCGTACTGCGCGGTCTACCGGCGCCAGCGAGAGCTGTTCCTGATGATCACGGTGTACGTGGTCTATTTCCTGCTGGATACCCAGACCGATTACTACCGCGATAACGGTCGCGTGCGGGACGACGCGGCCGTGGTCTTCCATCTGTGTTGCCTGTTGTTACCGTTGCTGTTCGGCATCTACGCGGTCTGGCAAGAAAAAACCCACCTGTTTCGCGACTTCGTCGCACGCTGCGCGGTGCTGTTTGCGGTAGGCAGCGTGGCGCTTGCCCTTGAACAAAGTTTCCCCCATGCCTTGTTAAGCTGGTTGGCCGAAATTCGCTGGCCCGCCTTGCATGGCCGCTGGATGAGCCTGATCCAGCTATCCTATCCGATGTTCCTGATTGGTTTTGTGACCCTGGCCGCGCAGTACTGGTATCAACCAAGACCGCTGCACGCCGCGCAGCTGGTAGGGTTGCTGGGCTTGTTCTGGATGTTGCCGCAGACGTTCATTCTGCCGTTCACCCTGAACATCATGTGCAGCCAGGTGATGCTGATGATCGCTGCCGGGGTGGCCCACGAGGCTTATCAAATGGCCTTCCGTGACGAGCTGACCGGGTTGCCGGGCCGCCGCGCGCTCAATGAGCGCATGCAACGCCTGGGGCGCAATTATGTGCTGGCCATGGGCGACGTCGATCACTTCAAGCGTTTCAACGATACCCATGGCCACGACGTGGGCGACCAGGTACTGCGCCTGGTGGCCAGCAAGTTGTCCAAGGTCAACGGCGGCGGCCGGGCCTACCGCTATGGCGGTGAGGAATTTGCCGTGGTATTCGCCGGCAAGACCCTGGATGAATGCCTGCCGCACCTGGAAGAGATCCGCGAAATCATCGCCAACTACGACATCAAGCTGCGTAACCCGGACCGTCCCCACGACGACCAGCAGGGGCGCCAGCGTCGTGTGGGCAATGGCGCTTCCAGCGTGTCGGTGACCGTCAGCATCGGCGTGGCCGAACGCCAGGCCGAGCAGCGCAGCCCTGAAGAAGTGCTCAAATCCGCCGACCAGGCGCTGTACAACGCCAAGGGCGCGGGGCGTAACTGCGTGGTCGCTGCGGGGCAGACCCGCCGCGGCGCGGTCCGCATGGACAGCGCTGCCGGTTGAGTGATGGTGGTGTATTCAGCGGCCCTACAGTGATTGTCCGGTGGGCCGTGCGGCAGTAGGTTGAAGGCATCTGCTGCCGGAGACATTGCCATGCCTGACTATAAAGCTCCCCTGCGCGACATGCGCTTTCTGATCGATCACGTCTTTGACTTCCACGGCCACTACGCCGCGCTGGGTGCAAGCGATGCCAGCCCGGACATGGTCGGCGCGATCCTTGAGGAAGGTGCGAAGTTCTGCGAAAACGTCCTGGCGCCGTTGAACCGCTCCGGCGATGAAGAAGGCTGCCATTTCGACAACGGTGTGGTGACCACGCCCAAGGGCTTCAAGGAAGCCTTCGCGCAGTACGTGGAAGGCGGCTGGCACGGTTTGGCGGCTGACCCGGCCTACGGCGGGCAGGGCTTGCCAATGTCCCTGGGCCTGGTACTCGCGGAGATGATCTCCTCCAGCAACACGTCCTGGGGCATGTACCCCGGCCTGACCCACGGTGCGATGTCGGCGATCCGTGCCCACGGCACTGAAGAGCAGAAAAACACCTACCTGAGCAAACTCACCGCGGGCCAGTGGACCGGCACCATGTGCCTGACCGAAGCCCATTGCGGCACCGACCTGGGCCTGATCAAGACCCGCGCCGTCCCGCAGGCCGACGGCAGTTATGCAGTCACCGGCAGCAAGATTTTCATCTCGGCCGGCGAGCATGACATGAGTGACAACATCATCCACCTGGTGCTGGCCAAGCTGCCGGATGCGCCGGCCGGCACCAAGGGAATCTCGCTGTTTATCGTGCCCAAGTTCCATGCCGACTCGGGCGAGCGCAACACGATGAGTTGCGGCTCCATCGAGCACAAGATGGGCATCAAGGCGTCGGCCACCTGCGTGCTGAACTTCGATGGCGCCCGGGGTTTCCTGATCGGTGAGGCGAACAAGGGCCTCAACTGCATGTTCACCATGATGAACCATGCGCGCCTGGGCACCGGCATGCAGGGCCTTTGCCTGGGGGAAGCGAGCTTCCAGGGTGCGATCAAGTACGCCAACGACCGCTTGCAGATGCGCTCGCTGACCGGCGCCAAGGCACCCGAAAAAGCCGCTGATCCGATCATCGTCCACCCGGATGTGCGGCGCATGTTGCTGACCATGAAAGCCTTCAATGAAGGCAACCGCGCATTGACCTACTTCTCGGCACAGTTGCTCGATACCGCACACCTGAGTGGCGACGAGGGGCAACGCCAGGAAGCCGAAGATCTGTTGGCCTTCCTTACGCCGATCTGCAAGGCGTTCATGACCGAAACCGGGCTGGAGGTGACCAACCACGGCATGCAGGTGTTCGGTGGCCATGGCTTCATTCGTGAATGGGGCATGGAGCAACTGGTTCGCGATTGCCGGATTGCGCCGATCTATGAAGGGACCAACGGCATCCAGGCCCTGGATTTGCTCGGGCGCAAGGTGCTCGGCAGCCAGGGCAAGCTGCTGCGCGGCTTTACCAAAATCGTCCACAAGTTTTGCGCGGCCAACGCCGAACATCCGCAACTCAAGGCCCATGTGGCTCAGCTCAACCAGTTGAATCAGCAGTGGGGTGAGCTGACGGTCAAGGTAGGCATGGCAGCCATGAAAAACCCGGATGAAGTCGGCGCTGCAGCCCTGGATTACCTGATGTACAGCGGCTACATCATCCTTGCCTACTTGTGGCTGCGCATGGCGCTGGTGGCACAGGAGCAGTTGGACAGCGGTAGCGGTGATGCCGATTACGCCCAAGGCAAGCTGGCGACCTGCGAGTTCTACTTCAAGCGCCTGCTACCGCGCACGGCCGCGCACCGGGCGGCGGTGGAGGCGGGCAGTGAGTGCCTGATGAGTCTGCCGGCGGAGCTGTTTGCGCTTTAGTGACCGTAAAATACTTGTTGGTCACAAGCAGACCCTATGTGTCACAAAAGTTGTTCGGTTACACTCGGGGTCTGTAAAACCGACCCCACCCGAATAACGTTAAAGTTCTCACGAGGTTTGCCATGGCTGACTACAAAGCGCCGCTGCGCGATATGCGCTTCGTCCTCAACGAAGTTTTCGAGGTCGCCAAACTCTGGGCCCAACTGCCCGCGCTGGCGGAGACCGTTGACGCCGAGACCGTTGAGGCAATCCTCGAAGAAGCCGGCAAAGTCACCTCCAAGACCGTCGCCCCGCTCAGCCGCGGCGGCGACGAAGAAGGCTGCCGCTGGGAGAATGGCGCGGTCTTCACCCCGGCTGGCTTCAAGGACGCCTACAAAACCTACGCTGAAGGCGGTTGGGTAGGTGTTGGCGGCGACCCGGCGTACGGCGGCATGGGCATGCCCAAGGCGGTGTCGGCTCAGGTGGAAGAGATGATCAACTCCTCGGGCCTGGCCTTCGGCCTGTACCCGATGCTGACCTCCGGCGCCTGCGTGTCGATCAACACCCACGCCAGTGAAGAGCTCAAGGCCACTTACCTGCCGAATATGTACTCCGGCGTGTGGGCCGGTTCCATGTGCCTGACCGAACCTCATGCCGGCACTGACCTGGGGATAATTCGGACCAAGGCCGAGCCTCAGGCAGACGGTTCCTACAAGGTCAGCGGCACCAAGATCTTCATCACCGGTGGCGAGCACGACCTCACCGAGAACATCATCCACCTGGTGCTGGCCAAGCTGCCGGACGCACCGGCGGGTCCAAAGGGTATTTCGCTGTTCCTGGTGCCCAAGTTCATGGTCAATGCCGACGGCAGCCTGGGGGCGCGTAATCCGGTGACCTGTGGCTCCATCGAACACAAGATGGGCATCCAGGCGTCTGCGACCTGCGTGATGAACTTCGACGAAGCCGTGGGCTACCTGGTGGGCGAGCCGAACCGTGGCCTGGCCGCGATGTTCACCATGATGAACTACGAGCGCCTGGGTGTGGGCATCCAGGGCCTGGCCTCCGGTGAGCGCTCTTATCAGAACGCTATCGAATATGCGCGCGACCGCCTGCAAAGCCGTTCGCCAACCGGTCCGAAAGCCAAGGACAAGGTCGCTGACCCAATCATCGTCCACCCGGACGTGCGGCGCATGCTGCTGACCATGAAAGCCTCCAACGAAGGTGGCCGCGCATTCTCCACCTACGTGGCGATGCAACTCGACACCGCCAAGTTCAGCGAAGACGCCACCGCCCGCAAACGCGCGGACGATCTGGTTGCTCTGCTGACCCCGGTTGCCAAGGCGTTCCTGACCGACCTGGGCCTGGAAACCACCGTGCACGGCCAGCAGGTTTTCGGCGGCCACGGCTACATTCGCGAATGGGGCCAGGAGCAACTGGTGCGTGATGTGCGCATCACCCAGATCTACGAAGGCACCAACGGCATTCAGGCCCTGGACCTGGTGGGACGCAAGATCGTCGGCAGCGGCGGGGCGTTCTACACGCTGTTCGCTGATGAGATCCGCCATTTCACCGCCACTGCCGGCGCCGAACTGGCCGAATTCACCAAACCGCTGAACGCGGCCGTGGATGACCTGGACGAACTGACCGCCTGGCTGCTGGACCGCGCCAAATCCAACCCGAATGAAATCGGCGCGGCATCCGTGGAATACCTGCACGCGTTCGGCTACATGGCTTATGCCTACATGTGGGCCCTGATGGCCAAGGCGGCTCTGGGTAAAGAGGCTCAGGAAGACTTCTACGCGAGCAAGCTGGGCACCGCGCGTTTCTACTTTGCGCGCTTGCTGCCGCGGATCGCGTCCCTCAGCGCCTCGGTAAAAGCCGGTAGCGAATCGCTGTTTTTGCTGGATGAAGCACTGTTCTAAGGGCTTGGAGGGCGTGTAAGCATTCTCTTACATGACGTGCTGCTATTCGTCCTCTATCGCCAAATTGGATCCACGGATAATCTACTTCACATGGACGTCGCGCAGGAAGCGCAAAGCAACAACACGGACACGTAGGATTCTGCCAGGAAGGCGGAGTGAAATGGATGTCAGGGAAACAGTCTGCAAAGCCCCGCTTCGGCGGGGTTTTCTTTTGCCTGCGAAAAAGTCAGGCGGGCGCGTTCATCACGTCTTCCAGCAGCGTGCGCAACAATTCCAGCGTCGCCTGCTGGCGCTGCACATCCCGGCACACCAACCCCACTTTCAACGGCACCCGTGGTTCGCTCAAGGGTTTCCACAGCAACGCCTTGCTGTTGTGTTCGTCCTGGGAGCGTCCGGGAAGCACCGTCGCCAGCTTGGTGTGGGGCAGGCTGTCGAGAATCCCCGCCATCGTATTCAACTCGGCCTGCACTTGCGGGCGTCGGCCCAGGTTGGCCAATTGACCTTGCCATATCTGGCGCACCTGAAACTCCTCCCCCAGCAGCAACATGGGTAACTCGGCGGCTTGCTTCAGGGAGACTTTCTTGAATTCTCGCAGCGGGTGATCAGCCGGGATGACCACCTTCAGTTCATCTTCATACAGCAGCACGCCGTGCAGCCCCGGCTGGCGTGGCGGCAGGTAGCTGATGCCGATATCCAGCGAGCCGTTGAGCAGCCGGCGTTCGATTTCCATCCCGGTCAGCTCGTAGATCTGTACGACCAGGTGCGGCTGGGCCTTGCGCACCCGTTCGAGCATCTGCGGCACCAGGCTGGTGTGCACGGTTTGCAGCACGCCGATCGCCAAGGTGCGCAGTGCCTGGCCCTTGAAGTTGCGCAGCGCTTCCACCGCATGCTGCATACCGTCGAGCAAGGGCAGGGCGTGGTTATACAAAGTGTGGGCGGCGAGGGTCGGCAGCAGGCGCTTGCTGCTGCGTTCGAACAGGCTCACATCAAGGTTTTGCTCGAGCTGGCGAATCTGCTGCGATAAAGCTGGCTGGGAGATCGACAGGCGCTCCGCTGCCCGCCCCACATGGCCTTCTTCGTACACCGCGACGAAATAACGCAGTTGCTTGAAATCCATAAGTAATGCTTATCGAAAATGCTGGAAAATCGAAATGGCCGAGTGCTCCCAAGGCGCCTAGTCTAGCGCCTATTCACAGGGCTTACAGGGCCGGAAAGCACGATGAGTAGTGTTTATGTTGACGGTGTTTGCATAGGCAAGGCAAAAAACCTCCGCCATGGGTTTATCGGTAATACCGACCAAGGTGCGATTGCCAAAGGGGTTCATCCATGAACCTGTTCAACCTGCGTCGCCCCGCCCCCAGCCTGGATGATCTGATCCTCGAGGCGAAGACCCCGGCTCTGCGAGACGATCTTTCCAGCGATTGCCTGATGCCCAGTGTGGCCCGCCCGCAACAGGTGTTTGTACGCGGCCAGGGCTCCTGGCTGTGGGACAGCGAAGACCGCGCCTATCTCGACTTCAGCCAGGGTGGCGGCGCCAACAGCCTGGGCCATAGCCCACAGGCAGTGACCAAGGCGCTGGCCGATCAGGCCCAATCGCTGATCAATCCCGGTAACAGCCTGCACAACCGCGTTCAACTGAACCTCGCCGACCGCCTGTGCCATCGCACCGGCAGCGACCAGGCCTACCTGCTCAACAGCGGCGCCGAAGCCTGCGAAGCGGCTATCAAGCTGGCGCGCAAATGGGGCCAACTGCACCGTGGCGGCGCCTATCGCATCATCACCGCGAGCAACGGTTGCCATGGCCGCAGCTTTGCCGCGATGTCGGCCTCGGCAGCCGCCAGTGAAAACCGTTTTGAGCCCCAGTTGCCAGGCTTCAGCCACGTGCCGTTCAACGACCTGCCGGCGCTGCACGCGGCGGTGGATGCGCAAACCGTGGCAATCATGCTGGAACCGATCCAGAACGATGCCGGCGTCATTCCCGCGACCGAGCATTACCTCAAGGGTGTCGAACGCCTGTGCCGTGAGCTGGGAATCCTGTTGATCCTCGATGAAGTGCAAACCGGCACCGGCCGTTGTGGCACGTTGCTCGCCGAACAGCACTATGGCGTTCGCGCCGACATCATCACCCTGGGCAAGGGCTTGGGGGGTGGTGTGCCGCTGGCGGCGTTGCTGGCACGGGGCAAAGCGTGTTGTTTTGAGCTGGGTGAGCTGGAAGGCACCCACCACGGCAACGCGCTGATGGCTTCCGCCGGTGTGGCGGTGCTTGATACGGTGCTGAACCACGGATTTCTTGCACACGTCTGCGAGGTCGGCACTTATCTGGGCGAAGGGCTTGCCCGCCTGGCGCATCGCTATGACCAGGGTGAACTGCGCGGCCAAGGCCTGCTGTGGGGACTGACTCTGTCGGAGGATTCGGCAGATGCGGTGGTAAACGCCGCGCTCAGTGAAGGCCTGATCCTGAGCGCGCCGCAACCCGATTGCCTGCGCTTCACCCCGGCGCTCACATTGAGCAAAAGCAACGTCGACGAAATGCTCCTGCGTCTGGCCCGTGCCTTCTCCCGGGTGCGCACTGCACAGCTGCAATGCCGCAAGGGCATTGCCGTTTAAGCCCCATATTTCCTGAACCGTCTCGCGGTATACGCGGCGCCTCCAGCCTGATTCTTTTGGCTGGGGGCGTTTTTTTGTCCGCGAATTGGACGATGGCTGAGTGCCAGATCCCACTGAACCCTTACCAACGGCCAAGGTCGATTAGCTTGTACGGCTCACACGAGCCGATTTTCTGGAGCTGAACCCATGGATATCATTCGCATCATCATCGCTATTCTGCTGCCGCCACTGGGTGTGTTCCTGCAAGTGGGTTTCGCTGGCGCGTTCTGGCTGAACATCCTGCTGACCTTGTGCGGTTACATTCCCGGCATCGTGCACGCGGTGTACATCATCGCCAAACGCTAAAAGACCTCAGCCTTTCGCGATCAGCCGTGAGTTGCGCTCATTGCGAAAGGCCAGTTGCTCAATGGTCTGGGTGGCGTGCTCCGCTTCTTCGCGGGCCTGGAGGATCATGCCGTGGTGCTCCGATTTGCTGCACACCGGGTCAGCATTGCTGGCATCCCCGGTCAGCATGAACGCCTGGCAGCGGCACCCACCGAAGTCCTTTTCCTTCTCGTCACATGAACGGCACGGCTCGGGCATCCAGTCGTAGCCGCGAAAGCGGTTGAAGCCAAACGAGTCGTACCAGATGTGTTGCATGCTGTGGTCGCGCACATTGGGAAATTGCACCGGCATCTGTCGGGCGCCGTGGCACGGCAGGGCAGTACCGTCCGGCGTTACTGTCAGAAAGATGCTGCCCCAGCCATTCATGCAGGCTTTCGGGCGTTCCTCGTAGTAATCCGGCGTGACGAATATCAGCTTGCACGGGTGGCCTTCGGCTTCGAGCTTGGCGCGGTATTCGTTGGTGATGCGTTCGGCGCGCACCAGCTGTTCCTGGGTCGGCAACAGGCCGACACGATTGAGCTGGGCCCAGCCGTAGAACTGGCAGGTGGCAAGCTCGACAAAGTCCGCTTCCAGGGCAATGCACAGCTCAATGATGCGGTCGATCTTGTCGATATTGTGCCGATGGGTGACGAAGTTCAGCACCATCGGGTAGCCATGGGCTTTCACTGCCCGGGCCATTTCGAGTTTTTGCGCGAAGGCTTTTTTCGAGCCGGCCAGCAAGTTGTTCACTTGCTCGTCACTGGCCTGGAAACTGATCTGGATATGGTCCAGGCCGGCCTTCTTGAAGTCGCTGATCTTCTGCTCGGTGAGGCCGATGCCGGAGGTGATCAGGTTGGTATAGAAACCCAGCTTGCGCGCCTCGGCGATCAGTTCGGCGAGGTCCTGGCGCACCAGCGGCTCACCGCCGGAAAACCCCAGTTGCGCAGCGCCCATTTCCCGGGCTTCACGAAATACCTTGATCCACTGTTCCGTGCTCAGTTCCTTGCCCTGCTCGGCGAAATCCAGCGGATTGGAGCAGTACGGGCATTGCAGCGGGCAGCGGTAGGTCAGCTCGGCCAGCAACCAGAGCGGCAGGCCGATTTCCGGCTTGGGTGGCAGGTCAGGCAAGTTCGATCCAGTGCTGAGCACGGGCAACCTCCATGAATTGCTCGATGTCTTCACCGAGCTCGGGCACGCCAGGGAACTGCTTGTCCAACTCGGCGATGATTGCGCTGACATCGCGCTCGCCGTCGATCAAGCCACCGATCAACGCGGCGCTGTCGTTGAGCTTGATCATGCCTTCCGGGTACAGCAGCACATGGCCTTTTTGCGCCGGTTCGTACTGGAAACGATAGCCCTGGCGCCAGGTCGGTTTTTTGCTGCGATCGAAGCTCATAGGGTGATCCCCTTATGCCATACACGCTGGTCGGTCACGCTGTGATACGGCGGGCGTTTCAGTTCATAAGCCATGCTCATTGCATCGAGCATGCTCCAAAGAATGTCCAGTTTGAACTGGAGAATTTCCAGCATGCGCTCCTGGCCTTCGCGGGTGGTGTAGTGCTGCAGGGTGATGGCCAGACCGTGCTCCACATCCCGGCGAGCCTGGCCCAGGCGGGTGCGGAAATACTCGTAGCCGGCGGGGTCGATCCATGGGTAATGCTGGGGCCAGCTGTCGAGGCGCGACTGGTGGATCTGCGGGGCGAACAACTCGGTCAGGGAACTGCTGGCGGCTTCCTGCCAGCTGGCCCTGCGGGCGAAGTTGACGTAGGCGTCTACCGCAAATCGTACGCCCGGCAGTACCAACTCCTGGGAGCGCAGTTGATCCGGGTCGAGGCCGACGGCCTGTCCCAGGCGCAACCAGGCTTCAATGCCGCCGTCTTCGCCGGGAGCGCCGTCGTGATCCAGCAGGCGCTGGATCCACTCACGACGAATCTCCCGGTCCGGGCAGTTGGCCAGGATCGCGGCGTCCTTGAGGGGAATGTTCACCTGGTAATAAAAACGGTTGGCGACCCAGCCCTGGATCTGCTTGCGGGTGGCGCGGCCTTCGTACATCGCCACGTGATACGGGTGATGGATATGGTAGAAGGCGCCCTTGGCGCGCAGGGCCTGTTCGAACTCGGCGGTGGTCAGCGGTGTGTCAGTCATTTGGCTCGCTCCTACAATTCAATGCTCATGCCGTCGTACGCCACTTCCACATTGCGTCGCAGCAGCTCGGCTCGCTCGGGCGAGTCTTCATCCAGGATCGGGTTGGTGTTGTTGATGTGGATAAGCACCTTGCGCTGCTTGGGCAACTGCTCCAGCACTTCCAGCATGCCGCCGGGGCCGTTTTGTGCCAGGTGGCCCATCTCGCGACCGGTGCGGGTGCCGACGCCACGGCGCTGCATTTCGTCGTCGTCCCACATCGTGCCGTCCACCAGCAGGCAATCGCTGCCGGCCATTATTTCCAGCAACGGTGCGTCAACCTTGCCCAGGCCCGGCGCATAGAACAGCTTGCCGCCGGTGCGCAGGTCTTCGACGATCAGGCCGATGTTGTCGCCCGGGTGTGGGTCGAATCGGTGAGGTGAGTAGGGCGGTGCCGCGCTGCGCAGGGGCAATGGTGTGAAGCGCAGGTTGGGGCAGGCGGGGATCGTGAAGCTGGCGTCCAGCTCGATGCGGTTCCAGGCCAGGCCGCCGTTCCAGTGGGTCAGCATGGTGAACAGCGGGAAGCCGGTGCTCAGGTCTTCATGGACCATGTCGGTGCACCACACCTGGTGCGGGCAGCCTTCGCGCAGGCTGAGCAGACCGGTGGTGTGGTCGATCTGGCTGTCCATCAGGATGATCGCGCTGATGCCGGTATCCCGCAGCGCGCGGCCCGGTTGCATCGGGGCGAAGCCTTGAAGCTGGGCGCGGATATCTGGCGAGGCGTTGCACAGCACCCAGTTCACGCCGTCATCGGAAATCGCGATGGACGACTGGGTACGCGCCTCGGCCCGCAGGCTGCCGTCGCGAAAACCTGCACAGTTCACGCAGTTGCAGTTCCATTGCGGGAAACCACCGCCCGCGGCGGAACCTAGAATCTGGACAAACATGGCCGCTCCATTACACACAACTCAAAAATAAAAACGCCCCGGGCGAGCCGAGGCGTTGCATTGCGATACAAAGCCAATCAGCGGCTGGCAAAGTACATGGTGACTTCAAAGCCGATACGCAGATCAGTGTAAGCAGGTTTGGACCAGGTCATGTTCTTACTCCTACGAAGGGAAGGGACGTTTACTACCAAGTAATACATATAGTCCACCTCCAAGCGGAGATGTTCAGATGTGTGCATGTGAATGTTACGTACTTCTTTTGAAGATAGCGCTGTCCTGCGGGAAAAAGCCTTTTACCGAAGCGGCAATGATCAGCCAGATCGTTGCCAGGAGCCGGCGGCACAAGCGCCATTGGCCACACAGCGCCATCCGCCTGCAGCAGCATTGAGATGCTGTGCAGCTACCATTAAATCCTCGCGGGTGCGGGTCTGGATGAAATCTTGCAGCTGCTGGATGTAATCCGACGGGTGGCCTGCCAAGTGCGCGTGCCAGAGCAGTTCAGCGGCTTGGGAAGTGGGTAGGGCGTCGAGGGAAAATTGCCGGGCCAGATCGTTCGGCAGTTCGCGGGCGTTAATCAGCGCGGGCAGTTGCTTCAGGAACGCCTGCAGGTGATCAAGTATTTGCGCAAGAGACGCGCTTGGGGATTGCACCCCAAACAGCAGGCCGGTTTGCCCGTTGTACTGTCGGATGCCGCTGAACACCGCGTAGCCCAATTGAAGCTCAACACGCAGTTGCTGGTAGAACGGCGCTTGCACCAGATGTGCGAGGAGGCGCCAGCAAGCCTCGTCCGCCAGGGAGCGTGTGGGTGTCGGGCAGAACAGCAGCAACGCGGCGTCGCTGGAATCGGTCCTGACTTCGTGCCAACGATGCTGGCTGCTGATTGACGGCAGTTCGCTGATAGCCGCTTGGGGTTGGCCGGGCAGTTTCCCGGCTGCACTTTTTATCGCCGTCTCGCAGGCGGCGGGCAGTCCCACGGCAAGCCCTTGCCAGCGAGCGGTTGACCATCGGTCTTGCCCAGCAACCTGCTGTGCAGCTGGGATGTCGGCGCAATACTCGGGTAATGCCTTGAGCAACTGTCGGATCGCCATTGCCGGTGCCGGGAACGATGACGCTCCGGCATTTTCGTCGAGGCGGGTCAGCTCACGGGCCACTTCCTCCAATATCGCGGGCATGGGTTCGTGCAGCCCTAGCATCTTCAGCTGCCAGTGACCGCCGATTGTCTCGAAAGACAACTGGACGCCAGCCTGGCTGGCGTTCTCACGCAGCCGTGGGAAAAGCTCTGCATCCAGCGGCGAATCCAGATGCCAGCGCAGGTAGAGCGCGCCTTCATCTGTGTCGCCTGGCAAGGCCTGGCTGAAGGTCAGCGCCGAAAGGTCCTTTCGCCCACGGGAGCGATCCTGGGCGAACGTGCGCAGGCCGCGATGGGCGCTGGTTTGCCCGCGAATCAGCCCCGGGCGCTCTTCCCTGGCTGCCGGCTGCAGGAACGGATTGGTGGGCGGCAGTTGCCAGGCGTGCCGGGACGGCGGCAATTGCAGCGAGTCCAGCAGGGTCTTGAGGGAGCTGGCGCTTTGCTCGGACAGGACCAGTTCGTTGGCCTGCCGGGCCAATGCCAGGGCACCACTGACCTGTTGTTTGCGAGCAAGCAGCAAGGCGTACTCTTCCCGCAGGGGCGCCCAGTCACTGTGTGCGAAAAAGCTCAGCCAGTCGTGCAGCAGTTCTTCGATCAGTGTCGTCTGCTGCGCACCCTGAGTGTCCAGGGTGAACTTGATATCCAACAACGCCTGTCCGGCAAATTGATACAGCGCCGTTGCGTTAATGGCGCTGACTAACTGCCGCGACTGCAACTCGGCGAGCAACCCGCCGGGCGCCGAAGTGTTCAGCCACAGGCAGAGGAAATCCAGCGCCTCAGGGGAAGCCTCGCTTGCCACCACCTGATGCCAGTGGTGTTCATCGGTGTGTTGATAAGTACGTTGATTGCCGGCCAGCAACGCTGGCGCCGGCGTCTGTCGCCGCAGAGGTGCAGTCTTCAGCGCAGCGCCAAACTGATGCGCCAATGCCTCCAGCTCCACCAGCGACTGAGGGCCCGCAAGGCTCAAGGTCATCTGCCCGGTATGATAGAAACCTTCATAAAAATCCCGCAACGCCTGCTGAAAATCCTCACGCTCTACCGCCAAGCTATCCCGGTTGCCCGCATGAAACGCGCGCAACGGATGATCCGCCGCAACACCTTCCAGCAACGCTTGTTGCTGTTGCGCCGTGGCATCTTGCGACCAGGCAATAAACTCCGCCTGCAATACTTCGCGCTCACGCAACTGGTCTTCCAGGGCCAGGCGCGGATGGGCGAGCATGTCCCCCAGGCGCTCCAGTGCGGCTTCAAATGCCGAAACAGGCACCTCAAAGAAAAAGTCGGTAGTGCGCTCGCGGGTGCCGGCATTCACCTGCCCGCCCTGACGCTGGACGTAGGCCATCAGCCCGTCGCTTGCGGGAAAACGCTCGGTGCCCAGGAACAATAAATGCTCAAGAAAATGCGCCAGTCCCGGCCACGCCAGGGGTACATCGTGGCTGCCCGCTGCAACGCGCAAGGCAGCCGCGGCGCGCTTCAAGCGCGGCGCATGATGCAAGGAAACCCGCAGGCCGCTGGCCAGGGTCAATTGAAGGTGATGAGGGTGGGCCGGCGCAGGCATGAGCACTTCCGAAACGTAGGAAGTGCCTATGCTAGCGCAAACCTGCGGGATCAGTGCTTGTGCAACGCCCCATAAAGCTCGGGACGACGGTCCAGCAGGTAGCGATTGGCCGCGCGTGAGTCGACCATCAACTGCCGATCGAGTGTGCCCACGATCAGCGCTTCATCCAGACCGGCCTGGGCAATCCGCTGGCCATCCGGCGCGGCGATGCTGCTTTGCCCGCAATACTGGATCTCGCCTTCCTGCCCGCAGTAATTGGCGTAGGCCACATAACACTGGTTTTCAAACGCCCGCGCCCGCACGGTCACATCGGCGACGAAATCGAAGGGCACCATATTGGCCGTCGGCACCAGGATCAACTCCGCCCCGGCCAGCGCCAGGCGCCGGGTGTTCTCCGGGAATTCCAGGTCATAGCAAATCAGGAAACCCAGCTTCCAGCCGTTCAATTCCACCAGCGGAAAATCATCGTCCCCGGCGCTGAACATCGAGTTGTCGAGATCGCCAAACAGGTGGGTCTTGCGGTAGTTGCACTGGCGTTGGCCGTTGGCGTCTATCAACTGCACGGCGTTGTAGATCTGCCCGTCTGCACCGCGCTCCGGATAGCCATACAGAATCGCCACGCCCGAGTTTTTCGCCAGCGCGGCGATGGACTGGGCAGCGGGACCGTCCTGGGTTTCAGCCAGGGCGCCGACCGCTTCCACGCCGATGTTATAGCCGGTGAGAAACATCTCCGGCAGTACCAGCAGGTCGGCGTCGGTGGCCTCTTGCGCCAACTGATGCAGGCGCTTGAGATTACCGGCCACGTCCAGCGGCAAAGGCGGACATTGATACAGGGCAACACGCATGGGCAACTCCTTACTCGGGCAGTGCGATCGGCCCGATCTCGTCGAACACATCCCCCGGCCCCGGGTTCTGCGGGTGAGTGCTGCCACCGAAGTGAGTCATGATGCCCCACACCGCGTTCAGCGAGGTTTGCACGGCGCCTTCAACCCACGCCGGGGTCCAGGACACGTCGTCACCGGCAATGAAAATACCGCGTTGCTCCGCCGGCATGTCCTTCTGCATGAAGTGCGCGTACATCCGCTGGTTGTAGCGATAGTGGCCGGGAAGTGCGCCTTTGAAAGCACCGAGGAAATGCGGGTCTGCTTCCCATGACACGGTGATCGGATCGCCGATGATCCGCGCGGCGATGTCGACTTTCGGGTAGATCTTCTTCAGTGCATCCAGAGCCAGTTTCACGCGTTTCTCGATGGGTTGCGGAAGCATTTTCAGCGCATCGCTCATCCAGGAGTAGGACAGGCAGATCACCCCCGGCTTGTCGTCACCGTTGTCGAACAGATAGGTGCCGCGGGTCAGGCGATCCGTCAGCGTCATGCTCATCAGGTCGCGGCCGGTTTCCGGATCCTTGTCCTTCCAGAACGGCCGGTCGACCATCACGAAAGTCTTCGACGACTGCATGTAGCGGGTGCGGTCCAGGGCCATCCACATCTTTTGCGAGAACAGGGTTTCGTCGCACTCGATCTGGGTGGTCAGCAGCCAGCTCTGGCAGGTGGTCAGCACGGCGGCGTATTCGCGGGTGTCACCGTAGTTGTCGGTGACGGCGAAACGGCCGTCCGGCGCGTGGGCAATGCGCTTGACCCCGGCCCGTGGCGCACCGTTGTGCAGGGAACTGAGGCTGGTGCCTTCGGGCCAGTGGGCGCAACGCTCCGGCACATGGCGCCAGATGCCCATGGGCACTTGGGCGACGCCGCCGACCACCAGATGCTGGTGATCGTCGCAGTTGGTCATCACCACGCGGAAGATTTCCAGCATCGAGTTGGGGAAGTCCGAGTCCCAGCCGCCGGTGCCGAAACCGACCTGGCCGAACACTTCGCGGTGATGAAAGGACAACTTGGCGAACGCTTTGGAGGTCGCCACGAAGTCGTAGAAGGTGCGGTCGTCCCACAACGGAACCAGCGTATTCCACAGCTCTTTCAGGCGCGGTACGTCACGGTCGCGGATGGCTTGCTGGATATCGGCGAACTGCGAGCCGGCTTCCAGGGCGTCGGCCCAGGCGTCAGCCACTTCCTGGAACAGTGCAGGAAGGTCAGCGAGTTTCTGTGCGTAGTGCGTCTGGCCTTCGAGGTCGATGACCGTGCTGCCGGAAGCCGGCGTCAGCGGGTTGGGGAAGGGTTTGGTCTCCAGCCCGAGTTTGTCGACGTAGTGGTAGAACGCGGTGGAGGACACCGGGAAACGCATGCCACCCAGTTCCGCAATGATGCCTTCGGCGCCTTCAAACGCCTGGGAGCGCAGGCGGCCACCCATTTTCGAGGCTTCATACACCACGGGTTTAAGTCCCAGCTTCATCAGCTCGTAGGCGGCCACCAACCCGGCAATCCCGGCGCCGACGATCGCCACTTCGGCGCCGTGGTTGGCCGCCGGAATGCTGCCCAGGCCCGCCGGATGTTCGATCCAGTCATCAAAGGCGAACGGAAAGTCCGGGCCAAAGATGGTGATTGGCTTTTTACCGTTGGCGGGGTGGCGATTGGTCTTGCTGATGGTGCTGGAAGGAATGCTCATGGCTGACCTTGCTGGCGGCTCGGCGGGGCGCGACCCGCTGAGTATAGGAAAAGATGGCAGCCATTCTAGGGAGCGTAGCGTTCGTTAATAAGACGCAATGTGTCGTCGGATTGAATTGTTTTTAGTCAGAATGACGAGCTTGCTGGTCAGATTGGTTGTCCGCGATCCAGTTTGTTACTGAGGATGATCGAGGTGGTGGTCTTCTCCACGCCGTCGACGCTGCCGATCTGGTCCAGCAGTTGATCCAGCTGTTCCGGCGAATCGGTGCGCAGCCAGGCCACGTAATCGAACTCGCCGCTTACCGCACATAACTGCTGAACCTGCGCCATGGCACTGATCCGGCGCAGCACTTCCTTGCCGGAGCGCGGTTGCACGGTGATCCCCACGTAGGCCTGCAAACCACCGTCCACCACCCGCTGGCTGAGGCGCACGCCATAGCCGGTAATCACCTGGGTTTTTTCCAGGCGCGCCAGGCGTGAGGTGACGGTGGTGCGCGCGATGCCCAGTTGCCGGGCAAGCATGGCCACACTTTCACGCGCGTTGATCTGCAAGGCGGCGATCAACTGGCGATCGATTTCATCGAGGACGGGAGGGTGAGAGGCGGACAAGGTGTTCTCCGGCGCGGGCATCAATGGGCGAGCATGTTACAGGCTCGGTCCTGGCGATACTGCCCGCCCGGCCGGGAATTTATTTTCGCCGCTGATCGAACACATTATTTTGTGCCAGATTGTGAAAAGTAACTGTTTGGTACATTATTTTGCGTTAGGTATACAGGAAGGACGTTTGCGCGATGAATAACTTTGGGGCTGCCACCGGCAGCAGATGGTTGCTGGTTGGGCTGGGCCTGCTGATCGCCTTGATCGGCCTGGGTTTGGCAGGCGGTGGCGGTTACCTCGTAGTGCTGGGCGGCAGTTGGTATTTCCTGCTGATGGGCCTGGCGATGCTGGTTTCTGGTGTGCTGATCGCCAAGCGCCGGCCTCAGGGCGCATGGCTGTACGCCGTGGCATTGGTGCTGACTGCGATCTGGGCGGTGTGGGATACCGGCCTGGAATACTGGCCGTTGGTTTCGCGAGTCCTGACCTTCGCCGTCATCGGCCTGGTAGTCGCGCTGATTTATCCACAGCTCGCCCGCGCTTCCGGATCGACACCCGGGCGCGGCGCCTATGGCGTTGCCGGGCTGCTGGGCCTGGGCGTGGTCGCCACCCTGGCGTACATGTTTGTACCGACCCACGTGGTCAAGGCCAGCAGTGAGCCTGCGGTGACTGCGGTAACGCCGGGCACCGAGCAAAAAGACTGGGCCCACTGGGGCAACACCACCGCCGGCAATCGGTTTGCCGCGCTGGACCAGATCAACAAAGGCAACATCGACAAGTTGCAGGTGGCCTGGACCTTCCACACCGGCGACATCCCCGAGAGCAATGGCGCCGGTGCCGAAGACCAGAACACCCCGCTGCAGATCGGTGACAGCGTTTACGTGTGCACCGCCTACGGCAAAGTGTTTTCCCTGGATGCCGATACCGGTGCCCAACGCTGGAAATTCGACCCCCAGGGCAGCGGCCCCAACTGGCAACGTTGCCGTGGCCTGGGTTATTTCGACAGCAGTGCCAGCGAGCAACCCGCCGGCGCCAAAGCCTGTGTGAAACGTCTGTTTCTGCCGACCGGCGATGCCCGGTTGATTGCGATCAATGCTGAAAGCGGCGCGCCTTGCGAAGACTTCGGCGACCACGGCACTGTCGACCTGAAGACCGACATGGGCGAAGTGAAGCCCGGTTATTACCAGCAAACCTCGACGCCACTGGTGGCGGGAAATGTTGTGATCGTGGGTGGACGCGTGGCGGACAACTTCTCCACCGGTGAACCGCCAGGCGTGGTGCGCGCCTTTGACGTGCACAGCGGCGAACTGGTGTGGGCCTGGGATCCGGGCAACCCGAACACCACCAAACGCCCACCTGCAGGAGAGACCTACACCCGTGGCACGCCGAACGTATGGTCGGCCATGTCCTACGACGCCAAGCTCGGCCTGGTCTACCTGCCTACCGGTAACGCCACCCCGGATTTCTTCGCCGGTGAACGTACCGCCTATGACGACAAGTGGAGCTCCTCCATCGTCGCCATCGACGTGAAGACCGGCCAGGTGCGCTGGCACTTCCAGACCACTCACCACGACCTGTGGGACTTCGACCTGCCGGCACAGCCGCTGCTCTACGACATTCCGGATGGCAACGGCGGCGTGCAACCGGCACTGGCCCAAGTCACCAAGCAAGGTGAAATCTTCCTGCTCAACCGCGAAACCGGCGTGCCCATCGCCAGGGTTGAAGAGCGCCCGGTGCCCCAGGGCAACGTGCCCGGCGAGCGTTATTCGCCGACTCAGCCGTTCTCGGTGGACATGCCTTCGATCGGCAATCAGCAGCTGACCGAATCCGACATGTGGGGCGCCACGCCGTTTGACCAACTGATGTGCCGCATCCAGTTCAAGGGCATGCGTCACCAGGGCGTCTATACGCCGCCAGGCCTGGACCGTGCGCTGCAATTCCCGGGTTCGCTTGGGGGTATGAACTGGGGCAGCGTGTCGGTGGACCCGAACACCCACTATATGTTCGTCAACGACATGCGCCTGGGTTTGGCCAACTACATGATTCCGCGCGACAAGATCGCCGCCGGTGCCAGTGGCATCGAAATGGGCGTAGTGCCGCAAGACGGTACGCCATTCGGCGCGATGCGCGAGCGCTTCCTCTCGGCGGCGGGCATTCCGTGTCAGAAACCGCCGTTTGGCACTATGTCGGCCATCGATCTGAAAACCCACAAGCTGATGTGGCAAGTGCCGGTGGGCACGGTTGAAGACACCGGGCCGCTGGGTATCCGCATGCACATGCCGATTCCGATTGGCATGCCGACCCTTGGCGCATCGCTGGCGACCCAGTCTGGTCTGTTGTTCTTCGCCGGCACCCAGGACTTCTACCTGCGCGCCTTCGATACCGGCAACGGCAACGAGATCTGGAAATCACGGCTGCCGGTGGGTAGCCAGTCGGGGCCGATGACCTACGTGTCGCCCAAGACCGGCACGCAGTACATCGTGCTCACCGCTGGCGGCGCGCGACAGTCGCCGGACCGTGGGGATTATGTGATTGCCTACGCGTTGCCCAAGAAATAGGGCATGAAAAAGCCGCATGGATGTGCGGCTTTTTTTTGCGTCTTAGATCGTGTCTGCCAGCAGGCATCGGGCAAAGAGTTGTGGCACCGGAAGGTTGCGCTGGCTGTAGCGGCTCAGCAAGATGATTTCCCGGTTAAAGGTCAGCTCGCCCAGCGGGATGACACGCACCTGCGGGGATCGGTCCAGCCATAGTCCGGCGTGGGGAACCAGTGAAACGCCCAGGCCGCATTCGACCATTTTGACCAGCGCCTCAATCTCGTCCAGTTCCAGCGCCACTTGCACGTCCAGCCGCTGATCCCGCAGGAAGCGACTGACCAGCCGCCCGCCAAACGAAGCCCGGTCGTAGCGCACGTGAGGATGAGCGGCGAGCAGTTGCAGCGGGTCATCCCCCTCGACCTTCAGCGGCGCGATCAACACAAACGGCTCCCTGCGCAGCAGTTGCACGTGCAGTTCCTTGGGCAAGTCAAAGGGTGGGCGAATGATGATTGCAGAGTCGAGTTCGCCTGCATCCACCTGGCTGAGCAGCTCCAGGGAAACTCCCGGCACCAACTTGCACTCCACCGTCGGCGCCGCCTGGCGCAAACGCACCAGGGCCTGGGGCAGCAGGCCGGTCTGGGCGGTGGTGATGGCGCCGACCTTCAACTCGCCCCTGTACTCATTGGCATCCACCGGCACAGCCATGCGGTTGAACGTCTCGAGAATCTCCCTGGCCAGCGGCAGCGCGCGGATCCCCGCCGCGTTCAGCGTGGCCTGGCGCCCGGTTCGGTCGAACAACTGCACGCCGAGCACCTGCTCCAACTGACGGATCTGCGCACTCACCGCCGATTGTGTCAGCCCGATATGCATGCCCGCTGCGGCGAACGTGCCATGGCGGGTAACGGCGATAAAGGTTTTCAGTTCCCGCAGCATGGGCGTCTCGATTGATCGAAATAATTTGAGCTCGATGCGAAAACTATCGTCTTTCCATCGGTTACGGCAAGGCTAGACTCGCAAGGACTTAATACCCGTAGAGGTTAAACCTGATGGCACTGGCTCCTTTTCACCTGGCAATTCCGGTATTCGACCTGGCGGCAGCGCGGCAGTTTTATGGCGAGGTGTTTGGGTTGGAGGAGGGACGAGCCAGTGATCACTGGGTCGACTTCGACTTCTTCGGACATCAATTGGTGATTCATGAACATCCGAAAACCGCTTCTCAAGAGGCGGCGCACACCAATGCAGTGGACGGCCACGACGTGCCGGTGCCGCATTTTGGCGTGGTGTTGAGTTGGGATGATTGGCATGCGTTGGCGGAGCGTTTGCAGGCGCGCAATACCCAGTTTGTGTTGGAACCGCATATTCGTTTCAAAGGCCAGGTGGGTGAGCAGGCGACGTTGTTCCTGTTTGACCCGTGCGGCAACGCGTTGGAGTTCAAGGCGTTCAAGGACATTGGGCAGTTGTTTGCCAAGTGAGGGCTCGTTGATGAATGGCCTGGATGCAACGGGCATCGCCGAGGCGGTGGGTTCGGGGGCGATTACGCCGGCTTTGGTTGCTGAACACTTTCTTGCGCGCATAAGCGTCGACGAGCCAGATATCCAGGCGTTTGCATCCTTCGACGCTGAGGCGGTGAGCAAGCAAGCCCGTGGGCTTGAGGGCTGCGCCGGTCTGCTCGCCGGCGTGCCCGTAGGGGTCAAGGACATCTTTGATACCGCCGACCACCCAACGGAATTCTATTCGCCGATTTACCAGGGTAATCGTCCATCGCGGGATGCCCATGTGGTGACGTTGCTACGCCAGGCGGGCGCGATCATCATGGGCAAGACCCACACCACCGAATTTGCCTACATGAACACCGGGCCGACGCGTAATCCGCTGGATTTGTCCTGCACTCCGGGTAGCTCCAGCGCGGGTTCTGCTGCGGGGATGGCGGCCGGGTTTTTCCCGTTGGCGTTGGGTACCCAAACGGCGGGGTCGTTGCTCAAGCCTGCGGCTTATTGCGGGTTGTTTGCCTTCAAGCCGTCGTTTGGACTGGTCTCGCTGGAAGGCGTGAAACCCCTGGCGCCGAGCTTTGATACGGTGGGTTGGTATGGCCGTTCGGTGCGTGATCTTGAGCGGGTGGCGCAGGTGTTGATTCGAGGGTTTCCGGCTGTTGAGGTCGGTCGTCGGCCTTTGCGGCTTGGTTTCTGCCGTACTTCTCGCTGGTCGGATGTGCAGCCGGTGGTGGCCCAGGCGATTGAGCTAGCGATAGCCAGGTTGGGGCCTCTTGTCAGTGAGGTCGTGTTGCCTGAAGCGTTCGACGGAGTATTCGACGATCACCAGTTGATCAACGATTGCGAAGGTGCCCGTTCATTGGCCAAGGAGTTTCAGTCTCATCCTGAGTTACTCAGTGATTCGACATTGGCCATGATTGAGCGTGCGAAGGCTACAAGCTGGGAACAGGAGTCGGCTGCGAAGTCACGCCTCGCGCAACTCGCCCCGCAGCTCGCGCAGATCTGCCAGCCGTTTGATGCGATGTTGAGTGTTTCCTGCGGGATGCTGGCGCCGGTGGGGTTGGCGACCACGGGCCCGTCGGACTTCATCAAGTTCTGGGGCGCTTTTGGCTTGCCGCAGGTAAATGTGCCGGTGATGCGTGGGGAAGGGGAGTTGCCGGTGGGGTTGCAGGTAATTGGGGCGTTCAGAGGGGATGCGCCGTTGCTGGGTACGGCGCAAGTCATTGTTGATGCGTTGGTAAGCTGAAAGGCACTATGGGGGAACACGTTGCTGATCTGTTGAGTGAGCCCCAGGCGGTTCATTCAGAGGGTGAAAAATGAAATTCCCTGTGGTGATGCATAAAGGCGCTGATTCAGATTACAGCGTGACTGTCCCGGACGTGCCAGGTTGCTTTTCTGCGGGCACAACCTTTTCCGAAGCTCTGGATAATGTCCGCGAAGCTTTAGCGCTGCACCTCGAGGGATTGGTTGCTGATGAGGAGCGGCTTCCTCAGGCTAGAGAGGTCGACGTCCATTTGGAGAATCCGGACTTTGCGGGTGGCGTGTGGGCGGTGATCGACTTTGATCTCACTCCTTACCTGGGCAAGTCAGTCAGGTTCAACGCCTCACCTCACTGCCTGAGCAACTTTTGAATCGTATCGATGAGCGAGTGCAAAAAGACCATCGCTATGCCTCGCGCTCTGGGTTCCTGGCGACGGCGGCTTTGCGCGAACTTTCCGTTTGATAACGGGCCGGTAGAGCACGCAGTACAAAAAAGGCTTACGCCGCAAAGCGTAAGTCTTTCTTTTATTCGAGGAGGTGTGATCAGCGAGACTACGACCCCTTGCACACCTTCGCAGCGGCAGCATCGTTCGGGATAAATGAATCCGGCGCACCCGGCTTCAGCACCACGTATCCTCGCCGCCACGGTTGATCGTCCACCAGATTCCAGCGATGCCCTGTGCCGGTGTTGTCTTCGGCGATCAGTACTTCACCCGGATGCAACGTGAACTTCTCACCGCCGCGTGTCACGAACGCCAGGGTGCCGGACAGCGTCATGACGTACTGTGGCTCCGGGTCGTTATGCCAGCTATACGAGGAATGCGCCGCCGTTTGCTTGAAGTGAACGGCGGTCACGTCATTGCGCATGCTCTGGTCGATGGTGCCTTCCAGTACGTGCGAATTGTTGTCGGCGCCGGTGCAGAGCTTGAATGCCTTGATGGAGTCAGTGGCGGCGGGGGCAGCTTGTGCACCGCTCAAGGTGGCGAG
This sequence comes from Pseudomonas sp. F8002, assembly GCF_013385495.1. Classification (NCBI taxonomy): domain Bacteria; kingdom Pseudomonadati; phylum Pseudomonadota; class Gammaproteobacteria; order Pseudomonadales; family Pseudomonadaceae; genus Pseudomonas; species Pseudomonas sp. F8002. The sequence continues at coordinate 76,520 of NZ_JACAPW010000018.1, forward strand.
GGTGATTGCGACGGTGGCTGCGGCACGCATGCCCAGGCTGTGGATTGCGTTGCGCGGCGAGCGTTTTTGCTGATGCATGGAACAAGTTTCTCTCGTGCTGAATTGGCGTTGACTGGGAATCATGGTCAGCGCCGTAGCCGTTCGGGACAACTAACCAATGTTTCATTGCTGCACGACTCACGCGCCAGAAACGACAAAGCCGCGCAATGCGCGGCTTTGAGTATGGTGGGCCCAGTAGGACTCGAACCTACGACCAAGGGATTATGAGTTGCTGGGCGAGCTAGTATGCCTAGAGAAAGCGTTCGTAGGTGAACGTAGGTTGGCATAGCTGGAGGGCCCGTGGTTATTGGTGTTGAGCGTAATTTTGAGAAGGTTGCTCAAGCTGGGTACTGTACCGTGATTGTACTGATTTTGCGTTTCTCGTTGGAACTCACGCTTGTGTGAGACCTACTTCAGAACGCGTCGCTTTGGATGATGTAGACGCTTTCTAAAAGTGGAGTCGACCGCGAAAGCGGGCAAAAATCTGAACCAGCCGCTAGGCCACGAGTGGCAATGGAAACGGGCACCCATTCGCAGTTAACTGACTGCTGCAATCAATTGCGGTACTGCTTGCGCAAGCTGGCGTCGGCAAAGAGCTTTGGGCAATTCGGATACCACAAATTTTCCGTGATGCTCATTGAGCTCTCCCATCATGATTTCCACCCCATCATCACTTAAAGGAAGAACAATGGTTCCCGCGCAGCATTGATTCTTTGAGAAACCTTCTGAGTGGTTTACTAGCTTTCTATCAGCCTGGCTGGGCAGTGAATCTGCGCAGTTTTTAGAAAGCTGAGTACACGCTATGTACGGTTGTTGAGCTGAAATTGCCTCCCGAGTACCCGCTATAATTTCCGGTCTAGGGGTACCATGGGAACCCCTGCCCAGCGAAAACAGCACAAGCTTGGGTTGCACCGCAGAAACCAAGTCTTTGGCAAAGGACCTATTGTCGGCTGCAACGCCTGTGTGGCCTCCATGATGCGGGAATACCAATATTTGGGCACGTAAGTCTCTATGCTCACTAAGCATGATATCGAGGCTGTGTCGGCCGGAGTCTGCCGCAAGTAGGCAGACCTGTTCTCCATTGTGTTCAATTAACACAACAGCAGACATGCTATTTGCATTAAGCCTAACTCCATCAGTGTGCTGACCATCAATAGTCGCCAAACACATTTCTGGGGTTGGGTGAAGAACTCTGAGAGTTGTGTCGTATAGCGTTAGACCCTGCGGTTGGTCCACATGTAGTGATGGGTAAACTGCAGTGCCTTGTTTTTTTCTTGCATCGCCTACTGCAATTCGAAACTGAGTCCACGATTCAGTTTTTCTAAGGTCCGGGTTAACATAAACCTGTTTGACTGGGCGGTCAGAATTCATCAAAATAGGGATGGCGCCGGAGAGATGGTCACTATCAGCGTGTGATATAAGTAGCGCGTGGACTGACTTAATCTTTAGCTCATCTAACACCTTGGCGACGATGGGGCGTCCAGGGGCGTCGATTATGATTGCTTCATCGCCATGCTTAATGATCGTGCAGTTTCCATGCCCTACGTCGAGTATTATTAGTTCACTACAAGCCATCATCACTCTCCGGCTCTGGTGCAAGCTCTACATTTTCAAAGTATAGGTCGACCTTTTCAGGAGTACTAACATTAGTCAGAGCGCTGAGTATGCTGAAGCGTGAGACTTTATTCTGGTGCTCGGGGGCTACTAATGAAAGTGGAAATCGTACAGTATCCTTGGCATTCCAACCATTCACTATGGCATCGATAACTGCAATGCCACCAACATCCGAGATATCCATAACCTGCAGCAAGGTTCTATGTAGTTTGCGGTCATCCACTTTTCCACGTCTTAGCTCATTTTTGCACCTTGCGAATGCCGCACGAAGCTCATCAGGTTCATCGGCATCTTCACGCCGCAGAACTACTGGCAAATTATTTCGATGGCTTCGGATAGCAATGTCTGCGTACTGGTCGAGATATTGAGTCACTAAAATCGTAGGATGCTTCCGCTCAATTAATGCTGCCGCGAGCTCCGCGCCTGATATATCGGCGAATGCGCCATACCTCAAACGATGATCACAGACAGCGGCATCGGAATTCTCCACTATGAGGTCGGCTAAAGCGGCTAAGCTCTCAGCAGCTTCTTGACGATAAGGGTTGAATCGGCCGTCTTCCAGGGCGTGAATGAGGGTCTGAGCAGCTTGATCATCATCATCTACAACAGCTACCGTCCTAATTGGTCTCATGATATTCATATATTGGCTTGGTTTGTTAATAATGGGAAAACGAATTTGAAGATCGCACCGGACGTATCTACAGTTGATGCACTATATTTCCCGCCTAGATCTAGAACAGAATCTTTTACGATCGTAAGTCCAAAGCCGGTTCCTTCTTGGCGAGTTGTTCTGCCAGGAAGCCAGATTTCGTTAATGTCCATATTTATGCCTGGGCCATTGTCCTCGACCTCAATTGCCACAGTATTGCCTTCGATGCTAACCATGATTTTGATCAACCTATCTTTTGTACGCGCCCCTGAGCGTTCGAAAGCGCTAACCGAATTCGTCAGGCAATTTGTGATAATGGTCTCTACAAGAGCCTCGGCGCCGTAAATGAGCGCATCGTCAGTTTTATAAGGCGTAAGTAACAGCTCGATCTTTGCGTCTTCAAGTATTGGTCGCCACAGATTATGAAGAGTTTGGATCACCTTGTTGATATTAACCGCACCATGGCGTCTTTTTTCGCGCTTCAGAAAATCAATTTGCATGGAAGCGAATCGAGTAAGGCGCTCGGAGCCGCTCACGATGAGATCTAGAGAAGGTTCTATTTGTGATAGTATTTCGGCGGCGCAGTATTTTTTTACTCTTCGGCGTATTGTTTTTTCGTTTCCGGCGATGGTCCTTATAGGTTTCCCAATCTCATGCGCGAACACTGCTGCCGTAGTGCCTGCGGTGGCGAGAGAGCGATAGAGGACCAAATCTTCTCGCGTTGCACGGAGTTCTTTCTGAAAGTTCTGCTCAAGTCGATCAAGAGCTTTGATTGCTTTCTCTTGCTCTGTCGCTGGCAAAGACTGGGCAATGGTGTCTAGTAAGTCGGAGCGGGCTTTAGCTGGCTCTTCGCCGGACTGTTGCTTTTGCAAGTCTCGGCGCGTTTCAGCATCGCGCAAGCGACGGCGAGCTAGCCAATCTAATGCGTCTTTAGCAAAGCGGCGAATTTCAAAGAATTCGTCACTCTCAATAAAGCCGAATCGATCAGTTTTTTGTTTAAGCACGCCTTCGGGATCATCAACGATCACACGACCAACACTGGTATTAGTGGAGGGACGTTCCTCTGGGCTTCGGGCTCGCGAAAGGTTCATATCCAACCAATCGTGTCCAGGGTCGCCATATGGTGGGACTCTGAATTGACGGTGATAAAAATGCACGCCTCCGATAACCTTAAGCCAGTTTTTTATCTCACCAATAGTAGAGCCGCGACCAGCAAAGGCGTTTTTATTGAAGACAAAGCTGTAAAGTTCAAACGTCGCCGATGGAGCATTGTATTTTATTGGGGTTTTAGGTTTTTTTATGGGCCATTCATCAGAGTTTGCGCTGTATAGCAAATCGCCCTTAAAGTCTAAAACTTCTGCATGGCCCGAACCATCAGCATGCAGGTTTGCCCTTAAAACATACTCTGCGTCGTCGAGATATCCATTTCTGACTCGCGCCTCCAATTCAGGAAAGTCAGGGGCTATCAAATTTACTTTAAAGTCGCTTTGTCCGCTGAAGGGGCTAGTAAGCAGAACTATGCTTCGGCCCAGTCGATCTGTTTCACTTTTCCCAAGGGTGCGTTTTATACCCTTTAAAGTCGTCGTGGTGCCTGGATCGATACGTCTGCTTTTCTCTAAAGGAAGCCCGACTTCCTCTACAACTTTAGCTTTGTCGTACTTGCTCCATTCGATAGTTATTGAATGTGCTTCATCCGCAGGCGAATCTTCATGCCTCGTTACCATCTCAACAGAAGACCCTGCTCTCAAGGCGGCTAGCCTTCCCAACCCTTTATCACCAACAGTGCGACGGCCTTTAGGTGTAAGTTTAGTACTTTCTTTAGATGAGCCACCCAGCACTAACCAGTTGTTGAGTATTTGTTCAGACGTCATCCCTGAACCATTGTCGGAAATAACTATGGTGCCGCCATCACCTTTGTCTAATTTAATCTCGACTGTGCATTCTTTAGCATCGGCATCGTAAGAATTACGAATCAGCTCAATGATTGCCTGGTCGAGGTTAGGAACTAACTCCTCGCCTAGTCTTACTAAGATAGAGGGGGCAAATCTAAATCCAAGCGCTGGCGACTCCATATGGTTTGCTCCGTTTTCAATCTGCGATCCAGGGTAGGCTCTTAATTGCACCAACCGTCAAGTGGCGACACCTGATGCGGTGGTTCAGCCATGCGTCGGTACGTTCATGATCTAGCACATTCAACAATAAGCGACATGTTGATATTTTTCTGTCCTTCGGCTTGAGAATCAAAAGATGATTTTCTACCAAAGTTTCTTCTCGTGAGGAGAATAATGTGCTTCGTGCCCTTTTTTTGTCGGAAGGGCTAGAGGTTCGACGCACTATCACAAATGGCCCGCGTTCTATTCGACAGTTATATGTGGCAAATTCTGACGCTGCTTTTATTTCCTCGCCAACAGCTGCGTTCTTGGCAGTTAGATACCCACAAAGCTTACCATTAGTAGGCGTTCGGTGAGGTACTACCGGTCCAACAGATACTGAGAAGAACTCCTCGACGCATAGCTCATTACATACTTCCGGATCAGGTTCTATAAAGACTTCTTCGGGAGCCTTCGATGTGGCGACAAGTATGGCTACGTCAATGTCAGCTTGTGTGCCAAAAGCGCCAAATGGCTCGAACGAGATAAGATTAATTAGATTTGTTAACTCCATTCTGAACTTGGCGTAGGAGCTGCCACTTCTCAGTACGTCCGGGATCAATGCGAAGATGCCTACTCCGGGCGGAGCTGTCCGTATAATATGTTCAAGGTGAAGCGCAGCAGCAGATCGCTTTCCTTTTCCGGCAAAGCTATTTTCAGGCGCCTGAATCCGCTGGTAAGGTGGATTCATGACTACACAATCGTTCGGCGTAAGTTGCAGATCAATTTCAAGTGCGTCTCCGACTAGGAAATTATCTGGAAGCTCTTTGAAAATAATTTTATTGGATTGTCCCTTTTCAGCAGCATGGCGGTGAAAGGCAAGAGCTTGAACTCTCATCCAAGCTATATCTAGAAATGATTTTCTTAAATCGACGGCAACTAGCCTATCCGCCCAGTCCTTAATCGTGTCGTTAGCTGTTTTATTCAACGGCAAAGAGCGGCATACCTCAAGAAGTAGGTCACCAACACCAACACTTGGATCGACGAAACGTTGCCATCCAGTTAGATCACGCCCTGCCAAAATTTTCTTCGCCCACGAGGCACCTGAGAAGAAAACTCCGTGGCTGCGCCGGTCAGACAATGACAATGTGTTGTAGACGAAATCGGTTGCGTGCCCATTCATGAGGTCGCTTACAAGCTTCTCAGGGCACAACGTCCCTTCATCCAGGTCGCCTGCCGTCATCAGAGCGGTGGCAAAGGAGGAGAGGGGGATTTCGCCGTTCATCATATGCTTCACTTGGGTGGATAACCCACAGAGTCTGCAGACTGCAAGCCCTCACGGCAAGCGGAATCGACAGCGATGCTGTACCAACCTTTGCACCAGCATCTGCTCCCCCACGGCGCGGCAGAGAATGGAACCGGGCCACCGGGGCTGGTGAATGATGTCACGTTGGCCTCTTCATTCGAGTTTCGGCAAAAGCGGGTGCGTGCGCATTTGACCGGTGGTCTGCTTATCCAGCAGTAGTGCGCCACCTTTCTTCAAATTTGTTCATGACCAAGGAAATAACGTGGTGGAGGTGGCGTTGTGTAATACAGCTTTTCGGTGAAAGCCTATCCTGCACTAGATATCTATGGGACTTAGTACTTGTTCATGAACAAGAGATTTGCTGCCACGGGAGCACTTTGTCATACGCTTACCCGGCGCTTTGCCTATCCTGCATTAGACCCCCACGCATTCCATTCCTTGTTCATGAACAAGCTTTTTGCAACGCTCACTGCGTTCCTGATGGCTGAGAATCGTCGCTGTCAGGAAGCATCTTATGAGAGAGAATCACAAATTCGTTCAGGTCAATTTCGCCGGTGATGTAGCGTTGACCAAGGTGTTTCATTTCTTCTGAAGTTTCGAATCCAGAAAGGCCGATGGCTGTATTGGCAAAGGCGACAGCTTTTTTACGCTCATTCTGCTCTGCCTCAGAAATCTGATGCTCCGGTTCCTTCGTATCAACGGCTTCAATTTCGATGCTTCCTTGGTGCTGCGTCGGCTCTTGGTTGTTTGAGGTCATGTGGATTTCTCGCTGTTTGGCTGAACGTAGGACCGCATTAGCGCTATGTTCAAGGTGCGCACCAAAGTATCAAGGTTTTAGCTGGATGTGGTGTCAAGGGCGGCACCGGAAGCCGCATGCGGAGCGGAGCCGAAGGCGAGCACCGAACGGGTGAGGATGCCGGGCGTAGCCGTACCCTTGATGCCACAGTAAGCACTGAGGCTATAGCAAGGGGGAGGTCAAGGGCTCTGCCCGCAGTACCTGCCCCCGCAGCCAGTCCGGCAAGTTCGGACACGGGATGCAACCGAAGGGGTTGCCCAAGCAAAGCGCGGAGTTTTCGTAGTCGTGTTGCATTCGCCTTCCGCGTGTTGTGTGTCCGGGGTGGGTTTAATACGCCTTATGATTGAACATGAATCAGAGGCGCGCTGAAACTGTCTTGTTTTTGTTATTAGTCGTTTATTTACAATTGGTTAACGGGTTTGAGAGTTGCCCATCCCCCCGCCCTTCCCGCAATCGGAAAGGGAGCGAGTCGCCCTCTGTCGTCAAGGGTGCAGGGGGAGGCCTCCGGCCTTGATCCCCAACACCCATGCCGTAAGCGTTGGTCGCTTCTGCCGCGTCAAGGGGCCGAGTCCTCGTCGCTTCGCTCCTGCGGGCCGCACCAACCCCTTGACCCGACATACGCTTGTCGACGGTGCTCAGAAAAAGACCCCGACGAAGCGAGGTCTGATGAGTCATAAGTCAGGGCTACTGATTTACTTTGCCGCCGGTAGCGTTCCCCCAGTTTTTGCCCATGTTCTGCATGACGTGCTGTCGGTAGGCTGGGTTCCAGGCTGTATTACCGGCCGCAAGGTGGTTCAAGCGTCCAGCGGTGACCATTTGGCCCGACTGCATGTCGCGCCGCGTGGACTGTCGGTTAAGCCCTTTGGTAATCGGTGAGGCGGCACCGCTCGCGATTCCGCGTAGGGTAAGCCCTGCACTTGATAGTCCACCTGCAAGGCTGCCAGCGACGGCATTGGCTTGCTGCAACATGTACAGCACAACAACCGTTACCACCAGAAGCTCCAGAAATGTGGCAATGGGGTAGTCGGCGGGTGTCGCGAGTATGTCGCTGGTTAGCGATGAGAAGAACTTAATTCCGAAGCTGAGCACAGTGACCACCAACGCTATTTGCAGGATGTAGGTGATGACCTGGGCGAACCAGCTATCGAACCATTTGGATGTGAACTGACCGAACAACAGCATCATGATAAAAATTGGCCCGATCCCCAGCATGATCGACAGCATTCCCTTTGCAACGATGATCATTGCTCCAGCAGGTACCGCGATAATGAGTGTTGCCGCGTAGACGATTATGGCGGTCAACAAATCAAAAAATATCATTCCCACTTCGTGCCAGGCGCGGGTTCCCATCCTCGCCAGGATATCGGCATCTATCGCCCAGCCGTCGGACATGGCTTTGTCCACTACCTGAAACACAGAGGTTGAAGCGGTTGAATCGCCAGTTGCTGAGAAGGCAGAGGCAACCCCGTTTCTAGGCCGTGAAGTGATTCCACTATCCATGCCATGTACGTGTCTGCGTTCATTGCCAGTCCGCTGATAAGCAGAAACTTTCCGCAGGTCGTCAGGAAACTTCCGCCAGAAACACGAAAGCCGCGCAGTGCGCGGCTTTCAAGATGGTGGGCCCAGTAGGACTCGAACCTACGACCAAGGGATTATGAGTCCCCTGCTCTAACCAACTGAGCTATAGGCCCTCAGTAGGCCGCGGATTATAGCGATGGTTTCTTCGCTGTGCCATCCGAAAAGTCCGAAACGCTCATACGAAGGAAAGTAGCGGCGAAAAGGTCCGGCGGCAGCGGCAGGCTGACGATGTAGCCTTGCATCTGCTCACAACCTTCAGCCGCCAGAAACGCTTGCTGGGCCGGCGTTTCCACACCTTCGGCAATGATGGTGAATTGCATGCTGTGCCCCAGGGCAATAATGGCGCGCACGATCGCCGCATCGTGTGGGTCATCGGGCAGGCCGCGGACGAAGGATTGGTCGATCTTCAGGAAGTCCAGCGGCAGGCGTTTCAGGTAGCTGAGGGACGAATAGCCGGTGCCGAAGTCATCAATGGCCAGTTGCACGCCCAGATGCTTGAGCTGGTGCAGCACCTCCAGCGCTTCTTCGGCCTGGCTCATGATGAAGTTTTCGGTGATCTCCAGTTGCAGGCAGCCAGGCTCCAGGCGGTTGTCCCGCAGCAGTTGCTCGATGCGCGCCAGCAGGTTGGGGTGGCGCAGTTGCGCGCCGGCGAGGTTGACGGACAGCGGGCCGAAGTCATCAAAAATTTCTCGCCAGTCGTGCATCTGTCGGCAGGCCTGCTCCAGTACCCAGTCGCCAATCTGCAGGATCATGCCGTTCTCTTCGGCCAGGGCAATGAAGTGCTCGGGCGGCACTTCGCCGAAGGTGGGGTGGCGCCAGCGAATCAGGGCTTCGGCGCCGATCAGTTGTTGGGTGTCGAGGCTGAGTTTCGGCTGGTAATAGAGAGACAATTCGTCGCGCTCGATCGCTCGGCGCAGTTCGTGTTCCAGGGCCACGCGCTCGTTGGCTTGCGCGGTGAGGTCCTGGGTGTAGCTTTCGACGCGGTTGCGGCCTTTGGCCTTGGAGCGGTACATGGCGGCGTCAGCGTTTTTGACCAGGGTGGCGACGTCGTTTCCGTCCCGTGGGTACAGGCTGGTGCCGATGCTGGCGCTGATGAAGAACTCATGCTCGCCCGCCTGGAACGGTGGGGTGAAGCAGGCCAGCAGCTTATTGGCCAGGTGTTCGGCGTCGCTGGCTTGTTGCAGGCCGGGCAGCAGGATGATGAATTCGTCACCGCCCAGGCGGGCGACGGTGTCGACGTCTCGCAGTTGGTCCTTGAGGCGAACGGCGATGTCCTTGAGCAGCAGGTCGCCAATCGGGTGGCCGAGGCTGTCGTTGATGTGTTTGAAACGGTCGAGGTCGAGGAACAGCACGGCGCCCTGGCTGCCGGTTTCCTGTTGGTTGTTGAGGGCGGCTTGCAGGCGGCTTTCAAACAGGGTGCGGTTGGGCAGGCCGGTCAGCGGGTCGTGGTGGGCCTGGTAATCGAGGCGCGCCTGGGCGTGCTTGAGGCTGGAGATGTCGGCAAACACGGCGACGAAGTGAGTGATCGACTCCTCGCGGTTGCGCACGGCGCTGATGGTCAGCCAGCTGGGGTACAGCTCGCCGCTCTTGCGCCGGTTGGAGATCTCGCCTTGCCAGTGGCCGTTGGCCGTCAGTTGGTGCCACATGGCCGCGTAGAAGGCGCTGTCGTGCAGGCCCGAGGCAAGCAGGCGCGGGGTTTGGCCGAGGGCCTCGGCTTCGCTGTAGCCGGTGATCTCGCTGAAGGCGCGGTTCACGGCGCTGATATTTTGCCGGGTGTCGGTGATCAGTACGCCTTCGGCCGTGCTCTCGAACACGGTGGCGGCCTGTTGCAGTTTTTCCTGCATCAGTTGGCGTTCGGTGATGTCCCGGGCGATGGTCAGCATGCAGTCGTCGTCGCCGATGGGCAGCGGGCGGCTGGAGACTTCACACAGGCGAATTTCGCCGTCGCTGCGGCGGATGTGGCAGACAAAGTCGCGGACAAATCCATCCCGTTGCAGCCGCTCCAGCATGTCTTTGCGTTCGTTCAGGTCGACCCAGATCCCGAGGTCCAGGGTTGACTGGTCCAGCGACATCACGCTGTTGAAGCCGGTAATTCGACTGAATCCTTCGTTGACCTCAATCAGCAAACCGTCGCTTTGGCGGGACAACAGCAGGCCGTCGGGAGAGGCATGAAAGGCCTTGGCGAATTTCTCTTCGGAGGTCTGCAGTCGCTGCTGGGTTTCTTTCAGCTGGGTGATGTCACGCACCACCACGACCAGGGCTTCGGTGGTATCCAGTTGAAAGGGTTCGGCGGAGATCAGTCCGGTGAAGGCCTGGCCGTTGCTGCGCAGGAAGGGCATTTCCAGGTTGCGGATGCTGGTGGTCTGTACCCGTTGCAGCAGGCCGGGGCCTACGCCCTGGATGCCCCAGATATTCAGTTCAGTGGCGGTTTTTCCTACGACTGCTTCGGCGCTCAGGCCGATCTGGTCTTCGAATGCCTTGTTGACCTCCATCAGGCAGCCGTCCGACAGCCGGGCGATGACCAGGATGTCCGGGCATTGCTGGAACACAGAGGCGAATTTCTGTTCCGAAAGTTGCAACGCTTCCTCGGTGCGCTTGGCCTCGCTGATGTCGATCATCAGGCCGCGCAGCACGGGTTCGTGGCCGTGTTCGATCAGGCTGACGATGTCCCGCACCCACAGGCAGCGTCCATCGGCGGTGATCACCCGGTAGTCGACACTGTGGTCGCGGTTGGCCCGGGTTTCGGCGTAGCAATAGGATTCGGTGCGGGTCAGGTCCGCGGGGTGGATGATGTTGCGCCAGAAGCCCGGGATCAGCCAGTGGGCACGGGGGTAACCCAGCAGTTCCTCGGCGTGGGGCGACACGTAGCTGTAGGTGAAATCGCTGATGCTGGCTTCCCAGGCGATCGCGGAAAGGCTCTCCACCAGGCCGCGATAGTGGTATTCGCTGCTGCGCAGTTCCTGTTCGAGGGCGACCCGGCGGGAAATTTCCGAGCTGAGCCGACGATTGATCCGGATAACCACGGCCAGCACGATGCTCAGCAACAGCACGGCCGGCAACCCGTAGAGCAGCACATCCGTCCAGAGCGTGCGGTGGTCGATGACGTTGCCGACCCAGCGCTGCTGGATGGCCTCGGTCTCAGACGGGCTGATGTCGGCCAGGACTTTATCGAGGATGCCCACTAGCATCTTGTCGTCCTTGGGTACGCCCATGGCCAACTGATAGCGGTAAGGCGTTTCGCCGCTGATGTACAGGCCTTCCAGCTTGAGTTGACGCAGGCTCCACACGCTGGACGCCAGATCGCCCACTACGGCGTCGACCTTGTCGGTGGCCAGGGCCTGCAGCGTAGCGCTGACATTGGGCATGGCCACCAGGTTGAGGTCCGGGTGGTGAGTGCGCAGCAGTTCATGGGGCGCGTAGTTTTCCACCACGGCCACCTTCAACCCGTACAGGTCTTTGAGGCTGCGTGGTTGCGGGCCGCCTTCGTGGGCGAGGATGACGATGGGGAAGTCGAGATAAGGCCGGGTAAACGACAGGAAACCCTGGCGTTCCGGTGTGGACATGATGCCCGGCAGCAGGTCGAGTTGGTTGTTGCGGGCCTGTTCCAGCACGGCGCTCCAGTTCACCGGCTCGATCAGTTTGATCCTGACGCCAAGGCGATCCTGCATCAGCCGCACATAATCAGCGGCCAGGCCCTGGTAGCGACCGTCTTCATCGCGGTATTCAAAGGGTGGCCAGGAGGCGTCGACGCCCAGGCGCAACTCTTGGTGGTCCGCCAGCCAGCCACGCTCTTCATCGGTGAGAGTCAACGCGCCAGCCGTTGCGGTCCAGGTCAGCAGCGACAGCAGTAACACGGTCGGCAATCTGGGCATAACGGTCTCGTTATGGCACGGGGAATGTTTCGAGTGTAGACGGGCATTGCGGGGGAGGGGAGGCAGCGAGGATTTAATCTGTAGAAGCAAAAACCCCGGCCTGGGCCGGGGTTTTTGTGATCACTCGTCGAGGAAGGAGCGCAAATGCTCGCTTCTCGTCGGGTGGCGCAGCTTGCGCAGCGCCTTGGCTTCGATCTGACGAATCCGCTCACGGGTAACGTCGAACTGCTTACCAACCTCCTCAAGGGTGTGGTCGGTATTCATGTCGATGCCGAAGCGCATGCGCAGTACCTTGGCTTCACGGGCAGTGAGGCCGGACAGTACGTCGCGAGTCGCTTCTTTCAGGCTCTCAACGGTAGCAACATCGATTGGCGACTGCATGGTCGAGTCTTCGATGAAGTCACCCAGATGGGAGTCTTCGTCATCACCGATCGGGGTTTCCATGGAGATCGGCTCTTTAGCGATCTTCAATACCTTGCGGATTTTATCCTCAGGCATTTCCATGCGTTCGCCCAACTCTTCCGGGGTCGGTTCGCGACCCATTTCCTGCAACATCTGCCGGGAAATACGGTTGAGCTTGTTGATCGTCTCGATCATGTGCACCGGAATACGGATGGTGCGGGCCTGGTCGGCGATCGAGCGAGTGATCGCCTGACGGATCCACCAGGTGGCATAAGTCGAGAACTTGTAGCCGCGACGGTATTCGAACTTGTCCACCGCTTTCATCAAGCCGATGTTGCCTTCCTGGATCAGATCGAGGAATTGCAGGCCACGGTTGGTGTACTTCTTGGCGATGGAGATCACCAGACGCAAGTTCGCTTCAACCATCTCTTTCTTCGCGCGGCGGGCCTTGGCCTCACCGATCGACATGCGACGGTTGATGTCCTTGATCTCGGCAATCGTCAGACCGGTTTCGGTCTGCAATGCAGTCAGCTTCTGCTGGCAACGAACGATGTCGGCCTGGAAGCGACCAATGGCTTCAGCGTATTTGCTTTTGCCTTTGGCCAGTGCGTCGGTCCAGCTTTCGTCGACTTCGTTGCCCGGGAACTGGCGCAGGAAGTCGGCACGCGGCATGCGCGCATCACGGACACAGAGCTGCATGATGGCACGCTCTTGTGCACGCAGACGCTCAAGGGCGCTACGAACCCGCTCAACCAGGCCTTCGAATTGCTTCGGTACCAGTTTGATCGGCATGAAGAGTTCAGCCAGGGCCAGCAATTCAGCAGTTGCCTGCTTGCTGCCGCGACCGTGCTTCTTCAGGGCCTTGCGAGCCAGTTCCATCTGATCGGAGACCGCGCCAAAGCGCTGGGCTGCGATGATCGGATCCGGACCGCTTTCGACTTCTTCTTCGTCATCGGTGCTGGCTTCAGCTTCGTCGTCGTCGGTGTCGTCGTCTGCTTTCGCAGCCTTGGCATCGATCGGTGGCGGAATTTCAGCCGCAGGTGGCGCAATGCCGTCGTCCGGGTCGATATAACCGCTCAGGACGTCGGACAGGCGGCCACCTTCGGTGGTGACGCGAGTGTACTCGGAGAGAATGTGGTCAACCGTGCCTGGGAAGTGCGCGATTGCGCCCATCACTTCACGGATGCCCTCTTCGATACGCTTGGCGATTTCGATTTCGCCTTCACGTGTCAGCAGCTCTACCGTACCCATTTCGCGCATATACATGCGCACAGGGTCAGTCGTGCGACCGATGTCGGTCTCGACCGCTGCCAACGCGGCGGCTGCTTCTTCAGCGGCTGCCTCGTCGGTATCGGCGTCGGCCAACATAAGGGCGTCCGCATCCGGAGCACTCTCGTGTACGGGGATCCCCATGTCATTAATCATGCGGATGATGTCTTCCACCTGCTCTGGATCTGAAATATCCTCAGGCAGGTGGTCGTTGACCTCTGCGTAAGTCAGATACTTCTGCTCACGACCAAGGGTGATCAACTCTTTGATACGAGACTGCTGTTGCGCTTTTCCGGACATAACACCCTATCCACTGAAGGTCTTGGCGGGCAAAAAACAAGCCGAGGATTATACCCGAGCTATGACCTCACACGCCAGCTGAGGTCGGGTTTGATGCGGAAACATTGCGACTTAAAAGGTCGCGCAGTTGATTTTTCTCTTCGGCGGTCAATTCACTCTGACGCGCTTTTCGAAGAAGTTGTTCCAGGTTTCGCTCGCGTTGACGAGCTACCAGGCTAGTAATGGTGTCGAAAAACTGTTGTTCAAGGTTATCGCCATCAATCAGCCATTCCTTTTCTGCCAATGCCTTCAGCAAACGGCCCTGTTCGGTGCCGTGCCAGCGTGCAATCAGCTGGAATGAGTTTAGCTTAGGATTCTTCTGTACGGCTTCGAGCAGGGCCACCAACAGTTGCGTATTGGTGTGGTCTTCGGCCGCAAAGTGCCCCGCATCCTCGACTTTTTGTGCCAGTTGCGGGTGGTGCAAAAGTGTACGCAGGGCTGCCATGGTGGGCGGCTCTACTGCTGCTGGGACGCGTGGGCCGCGCGGTTCGTCACGGTCACCGCCACGTTTGCCGTTTTTGTCCCAGGGTTTCTTGTCCCATTTCTTGCCGCCGGCGCCGGGTTTCTTCGGTGTCCACTCCTGCTGGGGCGTGTAGGCCTCCTGCGGTTGGTGGAAGTCGGAATAGTCCGGCATGGCGTCGTAATCCATGCCCGGGTCGTAGGCCGGCGGCGCCTCTTGCGGCGCGCTGCGCGCCAGCTGGCTGACGGCCTCGCCACTCAAGCCGGTGATTTCCAGCAGGCGCTGGCGCATCAGGGTGCGCAGGTTGGCGCCCGGAACCTTGTCGATCAGCGGGGCCGCGAGGGTGACCATGTGGGCCTTGCCTTCGAGGGAGCGCGGGTCGGACTCTTCGGTCAGTTGCTGGAAAAAGTAATCGGCCAGCGGTTGTGCGTGTTGGTTGATGCGCGCGCGGAACGCGTCGGTGCCTTCGGAGCGGACCAGGGTGTCCGGGTCTTCGCCTTCGGGCAGGAACAGGAAGCGTGCGCGCCGCCCGTCCTGCAGGCTCGACAGGGTCGACTCAAGGGCACGCCACGCTGCGTTGCGGCCGGCCTGGTCGCCGTCGAAGCAGAACAGTACGTTGGGCACCACGCGAAACAGGCGCTTCAAGTGCTCTTCGCTGGTCGCGGTGCCCAGGGTCGCCACGGCGTTGCGCAAACCTTGCTGGGCCAGGGCAATCACGTCCATATAGCCTTCAACCACGATGATTTCGTCGAGGTTGCGGTTGTTCTTGCGCGCCTCAAACAGGCCGTAGAGTTCCTGGCCTTTATGAAACACCGGGGTTTCCGGTGAGTTCAGGTATTTGGGCTTGTCGTCCCCCAGCACCCGGCCGCCGAACGCGATGATGCGGCCGCGGCTGTCGCGGATCGGGAACATCACGCGGTCGCGGAAGCGGTCATAACGCTTGCCGGTCTCGGCGTTTTCCACCAACAGGCCGGCGTCGATCATGGCTTTTTGCTGCAGGGTGTCGCTGCTCAGGTGCTTGTACAGGTTGTCCCAGCCCGGCGGGGCGAAGCCGAGGCCGAAGTCGCGGGCGATTTCACCGGTCAGGCCGCGGCCCTTGAGGTAATCGACGGCGGCTTTGCGCTGCGGGTGGCTTTTCAGTGCCTGGCGGTAAAAGTCGGCAGCAGCGGTAAGCAGCGGGTACAGCGGCGAATCGGTGGGTTGCCGCGGTTTGTGCGGGCGGCCACTCTCTTCGCGGGGGATTTCCATGCCGGCGGCTTTCGCCAGTTCCTCGACGGCCTGAGGGAAGTCCAGGTTGTCGTGGTCCATGATGAAGCCGAGGGCGTTGCCGCCAGCGCCGCAGCCGAAGCAGTAGTAGAACTGCTTGTCGGGGCTGACGCTGAACGACGGAGTCTTTTCCTTGTGGAACGGGCAGCAGGCGGTGTAGTTCTTGCCGGCCTTTTTCATCTGCAGGCGCGAGCTGACAACATCGACGATGTCGGTGCGGTTCAGAAGGTCGTCAATAAAGCTCTGGGGAATTAGCCCGGCCATGGCGTTCTCGTCATCACTGCGTGTAAAAGAGGGCCCGCAAAGTGCTCAAGGCGCGCGTGTTGTGCGGCTCGATCTACTGTCGTCTGCTTGGTCTGTCAGGAAGTGTATCTGCCGAACATTCACTGACGTTAGTTCCGATCAGTGCCCGGCGTAGAAATGTTGCCCGGGAGTCCGGTCTTGGCCATGTGGGGGCCTCGGAAGCTCATCGGTGGGCGCAGCCGACCTGTTGATCGCCTGTTAAAAAATAAGTGTGCTCGTCAGTAGCCTTGTGAGGCTCGTCAGAAGAGACGTGCACCGCTGGCAAAAGAGCCAGTCCTGACGTGTGAAGCAGTTCGTTTCAGTCGCGTGTGCGGCGTCAACGGTGAAGCATCAAGCGATATCCGCAAATGCCAACAGCCCGGCTGAGGGCCGGGCTTGGCAGAAGCTTGCTACGAACGTCTGTGTATTAGTACAGACGAACGGCGCGGCGCTGCTCGCGCTGAACTTTCTTGGCGTGACGCTTAACAGCGGCTGCTGCTTTACGCTTACGCTCAGAAGTTGGCTTCTCGTAAAATTCGCGGCTACGAACTTCAGCCAGAACACCGGCTTTTTCGCAGGAGCGCTTGAAACGACGCAGAGCTACGTCGAAGGGTTCGTTCTCTTTTACTTTGACGGCTGGCATCCAGAGCTACCTTCTTTCATTACCGGGAATCAACGTTCTCGTCGCAAAAAATTCGCGGCTGAGGTCGTCGGTTTTTAAGGGTTGCGGATGTTAACCCCTCATTGCCCGGAATGCAAAGCCTCTGATCGAAAACCGCTAGTCGGGAGGGGGAGTGGCGACTATTATGCGCGCCTTCGAATTCAGCCTCTACAAGGCGCAAACCCATGCTAGTTCTGGGATTAGAAACCTCGTGCGACGAAACCGGTGTCGCACTTTACGACAGTGAACGCGGGCTTTTGGCCGACGCACTGTTCAGTCAGATCGACCTGCATCGCGCCTATGGTGGCGTGGTGCCGGAGCTGGCCAGCCGTGATCATGTCAAACGCATGCTGCCATTGATTCGCCAGGTGCTGGACGAGGCCGGCTGCGTGCCGACCGAGATCGACGCCATTGCCTATACCGCAGGCCCCGGATTGGTCGGAGCCCTGCTGGTTGGGGCCTCTTGCGCCCAGGCGCTGGCATTTGCCTGGGGCATTCCGGCCCTTGGTGTGCACCACATGGAAGGCCATTTACTGGCACCGATGCTGGAAGAAAACCCGCCAGCGTTCCCGTTCGTCGCTTTGTTGGTTTCAGGCGGCCATACGCAGCTGGTTCAGGTCGACGGGATCGGTCAATACACGCTGTTGGGCGAAAGCCTGGACGACGCTGCCGGTGAAGCGTTCGACAAGACCGCGAAGATGATGGGCCTTAATTATCCGGGCGGCCCGGAAATCGCCCGCTTGGCAGAAAAAGGCGTTCCGGGGCGCTATACCTTCCCGCGCCCGATGTGCGATCGCCCTGGCCTGATGTTCAGTTTCAGCGGCCTGAAAACCTCTGCCCTGAACACCTGGCAGCAGAGCGTCAGCGCCGGAGACGACAGTGAGCAAGCCCGTTGCGACATCTCGCTGGCGTTCCAGCAGGCCGTGGTGGAGACTTTGACCATCAAGTGCAAGCGGGCCCTGAAGCAGGCGGGCATGAAGCGCCTGGTGATCGCGGGCGGCGTCAGCGCGAACAAGGCGCTGCGCAGCTCCCTGGAGAAAATGCTCGGCGACATGAAGGGCGACGTGTTTTATGCGCGTCCCGAATTCTGCACCGATAACGGTGCGATGATCGCCTATGCCGGTTGCCAGCGTTTGCAGGCCGGGCAGCATGAAAGCCTGGCAATCAGCGTGCAGGCGCGCTGGCCGATGGAGCAGTTGCCGCCGCTGTAACGGGCGAACGTGAGCCGGGTTCACCGGGCGTATTTAAAAATGCCGTTCGCGCCCGGCAAACAGGTCGCGTAAATTGCCCCGGTGGCGCCAGACGATCAGCAGCGTGAGCACGCTCATCGGCACCAGCGCCTCCGGTTCCTGCCACGCCAGCAACGGCAGGGTCAGGGGCGTGGCGATGAGGGCGGCCAGTGAGCTGGTGCGTGTCAGGTAGAACGTCAGCAGCCAGGCCAGGATGGCCAGCAGCGCCGCCGGTGGGTAGATCCCCAGCAGCATGCCGGCCGCCGTCGCAACGCCTTTGCCGCCGCGAAAGCGAAAGTACAGCGGGAACAGGTGGCCGAGCACCGCGCAGACGCCGATCCAGGCTTGCTGTTGCAGCGACAGCCCGGCGAGATCGGCGATCAGCACCGGCAGCAGGCCCTTGCAGACGTCGCCGAACAGCGTGAGTACGGCGAGTTTCTTGCCGGCCAGGCGCAACATATTGGTGGCGCCGGCATTGCCTGAGCCACTCATTCGCGGGTCGGGATTTCCCGTCAGGCGGCTGAGCAAAATGGCGAAGGACAGCGAGCCGAGCAGGTAGGCGAGAGTCGCCAGTAACCAAAACATGCTAACTATTCCGGGCGAGGACGCCCTGATTCTAACGGGGCATCGCGCCCTTGTCGTGCAGCGGAGAAGAGTGCTTGGACAGAGTGTTTATCGAAGGCCTGGAAGTCGACACCGTGATCGGGGCCTACGACTGGGAGCGCGGTATCCGGCAATGCCTGCGTCTGGACCTGAGCTTCGCCTGGGATAACCGCCCGGCCGCTGCCGGTGATGACCTGACCCTGGCGCTGGATTACGCCAGCGTGTCCGCGCGGATCCAGGCCTTTGCCGAGCAGGCGCAATTCCAGCTGGTGGAAACCTTCGCCGAGCGCCTGGCTGAAGTGTTGATGAGTGAGTTCCAGATTCCCTGGCTGCACCTCAAACTGACCAAGCCCGGCGCCGTACCGGCCGCCAAGGGTGTGGGCGTGGAGATCGAGCGCGGATGTCGCTAACTCAGGTTTACCTTGGTCTTGGCAGTAACATCGAGCGTGAGGCCCATTTGCACGCTGGCCTTGATGCGCTGGCGGGTTTCCTGACGCAGATGCGCTGTTCGCCGGTGTTTGAAAGCCAGCCTGTGGGCATCAAGAGCGGGCCATTCTTCAATCTGGTGGTGTCGGCGTATACCGACCTGCCGTTGATGGAGCTGGACCGCCGGCTGAAATTCATCGAGGCCGACAATGGCCGCTACGCCCCGGATCGCAAGGGCTTGCCGCTGGACATCGACGTGCTGCTGTATGGCGAGCTGGTGGGTAACTTCGATGGCCTGATCCTGCCCCGGGCCGAAATCCTGAAGAACGCGTTTGTGCTGTGGCCGCTGTCGTTGATGGCGCCGCAGCGTGTGCATCCTGAGGTGGGCAAGTCATTTGCCGCGCTGTGGGAGGATGCACACATTGACCAGGTACTGGCGCCGGTCGCGTTCGAATGGCGGGATCAGCCGTTGACGCCGGACTCGCTCTTGTAGGCTTTTAGCGCCTTGAGCCGTTCGCGTTTCAGCGCTTCGCCCAGTTCGGGACCTTTGTAGCCTTGTTCCAGTAGCGGCGCGACAGCCACACCTCTGGCCGCCAGCGCCGCACCGCGCAAATAATCGGCTTGTGGATAACTTCTCTGCTCAAGGCCCTTGCGCCCGCGGGCGTCCATCTCGCATGCCACCACAAACTCTTCAAAGCGTTGCGGGCGACGGTAAACGTCGAAGCTTTGCAGCAACTCCAGCAATGTCGAGGGCCTCAGCTCCAGTGCGCGGTGGCCGTGGGTGTGATATTCGCCCACCAGCAACGCCAACTCCTGGCAATCCCTTGGCACCTTGAAGCGTTCGTTCATCGCCTTGATCAGCTTCACGCCGCGTTGCTCATGAGCGATATGCTGCGGCAACTTATCCACAGGCGTGAGCCCCTTGCCCAGATCGTGCAGCAGGCAGGCCCAGCGGACGGTCAACGGTTGGGCATGGATGGCCGCCTGTTCCAGCACGCTCAATGTGTGCACGCCGGTATCGATTTCGGGGTGATGGGCCTCGGGTTGCGGCACGCCAAACAGTGCGTCGATTTCCGGCATCAGGGTTTTCAGGGCGCCGCAATCGCGTAGCACCTGGATAAACACCTGTGGCTGGTTTTCCATCAATGCGCGGGAAATCTCCTTCCAGCTGCGTTCGGGCGTCAAGGCTTCCAGTTCGCCCGACTCGCTGAGTTCGCGCATCAGTTCCAGGGTTTCGGGCGCTACCGTAAAGCCGAGGCCGGCATAGCGCGCAGCAAAGCGGGCAACGCGCAGGACACGCAGTGGATCTTCGGCAAACGCCGGGGAAACGTGACGCAGAATGCGTGCGTCCAGATCCTGCTGGCCGTGATAAGGGTCGGTCAGGTTGCCCGCGTCATCCTCGGCCATGGCGTTGATGGTCAGATCGCGGCGGATCAGGTCTTCTTCCAGGGTAACTTCGGGGCTGGCGTGAAACACAAAGCCGCCATAACCCCGGCCGCTCTTGCGCTCCGTGCGGGCGAGGGCGTACTCGTCACCATTTTTCGGGTCAAGAAATACCGGGAAGTCCGACCCCACAGGCTTGTAGCCCAGGGCGAGCATTTCTTCAGTGGTAGCGCCGACTACGACACGGTCGATATCGGTAACGGGGATGCCCAGCAGGCGATCACGTACCGCACCACCGACTTTGTAGATTTGCATGAAAAAGCCTCCATTAGCGGCACAGGATAACGCCTGCGGCCCGCCAATGGAGGCTTTGCCGTTTCACAGATGCACGACTGCCAGGTCCAGGCGGCCGTAATCGTTGTCGCCGTGTTCGTTGCGGGGCGGAACATGGTGGGTTTTCATCACCTGGTCGCCTTGCAGCGTCTCCAGGTGGATATCGAACCCCCACAGCCGGTGCAGGTGCTTGAGAACCTCCTCAGTGGACTCTCCCAGCGGTTTGCGGTCGTGCTGCTGGTGGCGCAGGGTCAGCGAGCGGTCGCCGCGTACGTCGATGCTGTAGATCTGCACATTGGGTTCGCGGTTGCCCAGGTTGTACTGCGCCGCGAGGGTTTCGCGGATGGTGCGATAGCCCGGCTCGTCATGAATGGCGGGCACCAGCAGATCGTCCTTGAGGTCGTCGTCCATGATGCTGAACAGCTTGAGGTCTCGAATCACCTGGGGGGACAGGTACTGCAGGATGAAGCTCTCATCCTTGAAGCTGCTCATGGCGAACTTGATGGTCGACAACCAATCGCTGCCGGCAATCTCCGGGAACCAGCGGCGGTCTTCTTCGGTGGGGTGCTCGCACATGCGCCGGATATCGCGGTACATCGCAAAGCCCAATGCATACGGGTTGATACCGCTGTAGTAGGGGCTGTCGAAGCCCGGCTGGAAGACCACACTGGTGTGGGACGTCAGGAACTCCATCATGAAACCGTCGGTGACCAGGCCTTCGTCATACAGGTCGTTCATCAGAGTGTAGTGCCAGAACGTGGCCCAGCCTTCGTTCATCACCTGGGTCTGGCGTTGTGGGTAGAAGTACTGGGCAATCTTGCGCACGATCCGCACGATTTCCCGCTGCCAGGGCTCCAGCAATGGCGCGTGCTTTTCGATGAAATACAGGATGTTTTCCTGAGGTTCGGCGGGGAAGCGCGCATTGTCCTTGTCGTTGTTCTTGCCGGCGCGTTTGGGAATGGTGCGCCACAGGTCGTTGATCTGCTTTTGCAGATGCTCTTCACGGTCCTTCTGGCGCAGCCGTTCTTCTTCGGCGGAAATCGGATACGGGCGTTTATAGCGGTCGACGCCGTAGTTCATCAGGGCATGGCAGGAGTCCAGCAGGTCTTCCACCGCATCGATGCCGTGGCGCTCCTCGCACTGCATGATGTATTGCTTGGCGAATACCAGGTAATCGATGATCGAGCTGGCATCGGTCCAGGTGCGGAACAGGTAGTTACCCTTGAAGAAGCTGTTATGCCCGTAGCACGCGTGGGCCACCACCAGCGCCTGCATGCAGATGGTGTTTTCTTCCATCAGGTAGGCGATGCACGGGTCGGAGTTGATGACGATTTCGTAGGCCAGGCCCATCTGGCCGCGGGTGTAGGACTTTTCAGTGCTGAGGAAGTGTTTGCCGTAGGACCAGTGGTGATAGCCCAGGGGCATGCCCACGGACGCATAGGCATCCATCATCTGTTCGGCGGTGATCACTTCGATCTGGTTGGGGTAGGTATCCAGGGCATAACCCGCCGCGATGCGGCTGATTTCCCGGTCATAGGCCTGGATGAGTTCGAAGGTCCATTCGGACCCCGTGGATATGGGTTGGCGCTTATGCTCTTTGGCGGTCATGTCACTAACCTGCGCTGGAAGAGTTCACGGAAGACCGGATAGATATCGCCGGCCGAGACCAATTGTTGCTGGGCGAAGGTGTCAGCGAAGGCTTCGCTGATGCGCTCGTATTCGAACCACAGGGCCTGATGCTCGCGCGGGGTGATTTCGACGTAGGTGTAGTACTGCACGAACGGCATGATCTGGTTGATCAGGATGTCGCGGCAGATCGGCGAGTCGTCGTTCCAGTTGTCGCCGTCGGAAGCCTGGGCGGCGTAGATGTTCCACTCGTTGGCCGGATAGCGTTCGGCCATGATTTCCTGCATCAGCTTCAAGGCGCTGGAGACGATGGTGCCGCCGGTTTCCCGCGAGTAGAAGAATTCCTCCTCGTCGACTTCCCTGGCGCTGGTGTGATGGCGGATGAACACCACATCGATCTTGTCGTAGTTACGCTTGAGAAACAGATACAGCAGGATGAAGAAGCGCTTGGCGATGTCCTTGGTCGCCTGGGTCATGGAGCCGGACACGTCCATCAGGCAGAACATCACCGCCTTGGAACTGGGATTGGGTTGCTTGACCAGCAGGTTGTACTTCAGGTCGAAGGTGTCGAGAAACGGCACGCGATGGATTCGCGCACTGAGTTTGGCGATTTCGGCTTCGATTTCCTGGATATCGCCGAAGTTGTCCGGCTCTTCGCGTTTCAGGCGCTCCAGTTCCGCCTTGGCATCCCGCAGCTTCGCGCGGCTGCTGCCAGACAAGGCGATACGTCGCGCATGGGCTGAACGCAGGGTGCGGATGATGTTGATCCGAGACGGATTGCCTTCGTTGCTGATCCCGGCGCGCACGGTCTTGAAAGTGTCGGTACCGGTCAGGTTGCGTTTGACCAGGTTGGGCAGTTCCAGGTCTTCGAACATGAATTCCAGGAATTCTTCCTGGGTGATCTGGAACACGAACTCATCCATGCCTTCGCCGGAGTTGCCGGCCTTGCCCGGCCCTTTGCCGCCCGCACCGCCTTGAGGCCGCTGGATATGTTCGCCGCTGGTGAATTCCTTGTTGCCGGGATGCACGACAGTCTGTTTGCCGCCCCGGCCGTGGTGCAGCACCGGTTCATCGATGTCGCGTCCGGGGATGCTGATCTGTTCGCCATGCTCCATATCGGTGATGGAACGGCGGCTGACGGCCTCTTCGACGGCCTTTTTGATGTGGTCACGGTAACGCCGCAGGAACCGCTGGCGGTTTACCGTGCTCTTGTTCTTGCCATTGAGACGTCGGTCGATCACATAGCTCATGCAGGAGCCCTCCGGGCAGCTTCAAGTTACAAGCTTCAAGCGGCAAGCTGGAAGCTTAAAGACAAGCGGTCGATTGCCAGGCTGACCGGCGCACCGGGAGCCTGGCATTGCACGCTTGTCGCTGCCTTACTGCGATTTGCGGACCCGCAAGTACCACTCGGAGAGCAGTCGTACCTGTTTGTCGGTGTAGCCACGCTCGACCATGCGAGTGACGAAGTCGTTGTGTTTTTGCTGATCCTCCTTGCTGGCCTTGGCGTTGAAGCTGATGACCGGCAGCAGATCCTCGGTGTTGGAGAACATTTTCTTCTCGATGACCACCCGCAGCTTCTCGTAGCTGAGCCAGGTAGGGTTCTTGCCGTTGTTGTTGGCCCGGGCGCGCAGCACGAAGTTGACGATTTCGTTGCGGAAATCCTTCGGATTGCTGATGCCGGCGGGTTTTTCGATCTTTTCCAGTTCCTCGTTGAGGGCTACGCGGTTGAGAATCTCGCCGGTTTCCGGGTCGCGGTATTCCTGGTCCTGGATCCAGAAGTCTGCGTACAGCACGTAGCGGTCGAAGATGTTCTGGCCGTATTCGCTGTAGGACTCCAGGTACGCGGTCTGGATTTCCTTGCCGATGAACTCGATGTAGCGCGGTGCCAGGTACTCCTTGAGGAATCGCAGGTAGCGCTCTCGGGTTTCGGCCTGGAATTGTTCCTGTTCGATCTGCTGTTCCAGCACGTAGAGCAGGTGCACCGGGTTGGCGGCGATTTCGTGCGGGTCGAAGTTGAAGACCTTGGACAGGATCTTGAACGCAAAACGTGTCGACAGGCCGTTCATGCCCTCATCCACGCCGGCGGTGTCGCGATACTCCTGGATCGACTTGGCCTTCGGATCGGTGTCCTTGAGGTTTTCGCCGTCATACACCCGCATCTTCGAGTAGATGTTGGAGTTTTCCGGCTCCTTGAGGCGCGACAACACGGTGAACTGGGCCAGCATCTTCAGGGTGTCAGGCGCGCAATGAGCCTTGGCCAGGGAGCTGTTGAACAGCAGCTTGTCGTAGATCTTGATTTCATCGCTGACCCGCAGGCAGTACGGCACCTTGACGATATAGATCCGGTCGATGAAGGCTTCGTTGTTCTTGTTGTTGCGGAAGGTGTGCCATTCCGATTCGTTGGAGTGGGCCAGCAGGATCCCGGTGAATGGAATCGCCCCCAGGCCTTCGGTGCTGTTGTAGTTACCTTCCTGGGTGGCGGTAAGCAGTGGGTGCAGCACCTTGATCGGTGCCTTGAACATCTCCACGAACTCCATCAGGCCCTGGTTGGCCCGGCACAGTGCGCCTGAGTAGCTGTAGGCATCGGCGTCGTTCTGCGGGAATTCTTCGAGTTTGCGGATATCGACCTTGCCCACCAGTGCCGAGATGTCCTGGTTGTTCTCGTCACCCGGTTCGGTCTTGGCCACGGCAATCTGGTTGAGGATCGAGGGATAGAGCTTCACCACCCGGAACTGGCTGATGTCGCCGCCGAATTCGGCCAGGCGCTTGGTCGCCCAGGGCGACATGATGGTATTGAGGTAGCGCCGTGGAATACCGAAGTCTTCTTCGAGGATCGCGCCATCTTCCGTGGCGTTGAACAGCCCCAGGGGCGACTCGAACACCGGCGAGCCCTTGATGGCGTAGAACGGCACCTTCTCGATCAGTTGTTTGAGTTTTTCGGCCAGGGACGACTTGCCGCCGCCGACGGGGCCGAGCAGGTAGAGGATCTGTTTCTTCTCTTCCAGGCCTTGGGCGGCATGGCGGAAATACGAGACGATCTGGTCAATGCATTCTTCCATACCGTGGAAGTCTTCAAAGGCCGGGTAGCGACGGATCACCTTGTTCGAGAAAATCCGCGACAAGCGCGAATTGGCTGCGGTGTCCACCAGTTCCGGCTCGCCGATCGCCAACAGCAGGCGTTCAGCGGCAGACGCGTAGGCGCTGCGGTCCTTTTTGCACAGTTCGAGATACTCCTGAAGCGAGAGCTCTTCCTGGCGGGTGGACTCGAAGCGTTGTTGGAAGTGGCTAAAAATACTCATGACGTCGTCACCTCGCTCGATACGTGGAGCCGACGCCGGATCAATCAGTCGATGCTGGCAGCCATTGGTGGACACCAATGGCCGTTTTCCCCCCAGAACACCCTGAAACGCTACCGATGACCCGCACGCCGGTGTACCGGCTCTCCCCTGTTTTGGATGGCCTGCGCTTAAGGATAGTTCGGAATCCGGGAGGTCAAGGCGCGATACGAAATTAGTTTGGCCGCGCCGTTCGTCAGAAACGGCGCGAGGCCAAGCGTCACGCGGGATAGCGGGGTTTGAAAAAAATTATTGCGCGTCGCCTGCGGCAATTTCTGCAGGATAGGTCGCACGCCATAGCTCAAAGCCACCGTCGAGGCTATAGACGTCGGAGAAGCCCTGGCTCACCAGGTAGGCGGCGGCGCTTTGGCTGGAGTTGCCGTGGTAGCACGCCACGATGACCGGCGCGTCGAGGTCGGCGGCGCGGATGAAGTCGGCGATGTTGTGGTTGTCCAGGTGCTGGGCGCCACTGATATGGCCGGCGATGTAGGTCGGCTGGTCGCGGATGTCGACAACCACCGCGCCTTGCTCGCGCAGGGCCTGGGCTTGCTCGGGAGGGATACGTTTGAATTCAGTCATGGCGGGCTCCTTTGGCCTGTATGAAAGCGCGGCTCAGCGCTTTGCCGTGGCCTGCAGTTGTTCGGGAACGGGGGAGTCGCACTGGCAGCTTGAGCGCTCGCCGGTGTCGATGTTCATCAGGGTCATGGCGCCGCCCCATACGCAGCCGGTGTCGAGGGCGAACACGCCAGGTTCATCACACTTGCCTTCCAGGGCTGCCCAGTGGCCGAAGATGATCTTCGTTTCGCGGGTCTTGCGCTCCTTGTGGGCGAACCAGGGCTTATAGCCGGGGAGGGCGGTGTCGGCGCCTTCCTTGCTCTTGAGGTCCAGCTTGCCTTCGGCGGTGCAAAAACGCATGCGGGTGAAGTAGTTGGTGATCACCCGCAGGCGCGCGACGCCGGTCAGTTCGTTGTCCCACTTAACGGGTTCGTTGCCGTACATGCCATCCAGGTAAGCGGTGTACAGGTTGTCATCGGCCAGGGCTGCTTCGACTTCACTCGCGCACTTGAGGGCTTTCTTCAGCGTCCACTGCGGTGGAATGCCCGCATGCACCAAGGCGGTGTCGCGGCTCTCGTCGTAGTGCATGAGTTTTTGCCGGCGCAGCCAGTCAAGCAGCTCGGTGCGATCCGGCGCTTCGAGGATTTCCCGCAGGGTATCGCCCTTTTTCAGGCGCCCGATGTTATTGCCGGCGGCCAGCAAGTGCAGGTCATGGTTGCCCAGTACGCACACCAGGGAGTCGCGCATGCCGTAAAGGAAGCGCAGGGTTTCCAGGGATTGCGGGCCACGGTTGACCAGGTCGCCCACCAGCCACAGGCGATCCTTGGCCGGGTCGAAAGCCACACGCTCGAGCAGGCACTTGAGCGGTTCCAGGCAGCCTTGCAGGTCGCCGACGGCATACGTCGCCATCAGTGCAGGGCTCCAGGCACCGCGAGGCGGAACGGGGCGATGATGGCGTCGAAGTGTTTGCCGTCGTCGGCGAGCATCTGGTAGCTGCCTTGCATGTTGCCGACACGGGAGGTCATGACAGTGCCGCTGCTGTAGGTGTGGCTCTTGCCTGGGGCGATCAGCGGTTGTTGGCCGACCACGCCGGCGCCGCGTACTTCCTCGACCTGGCCGTCACCGTCGGTGATGACCCAGTGGCGCGACAGCAGCTTGGCAGGCAGCTCGCCGTTGTTTTGCACGGTAATGGTGTAGGCGAACGCAAAGCGGTTCTGCTCGGGTTGCGATTGTTCCGCCAGAAAGCGGGTGACGACGCTGACGTCGATCTGATAACGAGGATCGGACATGCAAGAGGCCTTAAAAGCAAAAGCGGGGGAACAGCGGATGCCGGTCAGTCTAGGCCCGTAGGCGCTGGCTTGCCAGCGATGGCGATCGTGAGTGCGCCATCGCCGGCAAGCCGGCGCCTACTATTTATTCAGCCACTGGCATAGGCTGAATGGCGAGCTGGTCAGCCAGGCGCACGAAGGCGGCCAGGTCCAGCTGCTCAGGGCGCAGGCTGCCGTCGACGCCGGCGGCCTCGATTTCAGCGTTGCTGAGCAAGGCCTTCAGCGTATTGCGCAAGGTCTTGCGGCGCTGGTTGAAGGCTTCGCGCACCACGCGCTCCAGCAACTTGTGATCTTTGGCCGGGTGTGGCAACACCGCGTGAGGCACCAGGCGCACGATGGCGGAGTCGACTTTCGGCGGCGGGTTGAACGCGCCAGGTCCGACGTTGAACAGGTGCTCTACGCGGCAATGGTACTGAACCATGATCGACAGGCGACCCCAGTCACCGCCTCCAGGACCCGCTGCCAGGCGCTCGACCACTTCCTTTTGCAGCATGAAGTGCATGTCGCGGATGATGCCGGCGTTGTTCAGCAGGTGAAAAATCAGCGGGGTGGAGATGTTGTACGGCAGGTTGCCGACCACCCGCAGGCTGTTGGGCGCTGCATTGAGGCTGGTGAAGTCGAACTTCAGCGCGTCGCCCTGGTGCAGGTTGAAATTGGGCATGCCGGCGAACTGCTGGTTGAGGATCGGGATCAGGTCCTTGTCCAACTCAACCACGTCCAACTGGCCGCCGCTTTTCAGCAGGCCTTGGGTCAGGGCGCCCTGGCCCGGGCCGATTTCCAGCAGGCGGTCTTCGGGCTTGGCATGGATGGAACGCAGGATGCGATCGATCACGCCAGCGTCGTGCAGGAAGTTTTGCCCGAAACGCTTGCGCGCCCGGTGTTGGTAATGCTCGGTCATATACGGGTCTCGGCCATCTGATAGGCGGTTTCCAGGGCCACGTGCAGGCTGCCGGTATCGATCTTGCCGCTGCCTGCGAGGTCCAGGGCGGTGCCATGGTCGACGGAGGTGCGGATGATCGGCAGGCCCAGTGTCACGTTGACCGCGGCGCCGAAGCCTTTGTACTTCAGCACGGGCAGGCCCTGGTCATGGTACATCGCCAGCACTGCGTCGCAGTGCTCCAGATATTTGGGGGTAAACAGAGTGTCGGCAGGCAATGGGCCGCGCAGGTCCATGCCTTCAAGGCGCAGACGCTCCAGGGTTGGTTCGATGATGTCGATTTCTTCATGGCCCAGGTGGCCACCTTCACCGGCGTGGGGGTTGAGCCCACAGACCAGGATGCGTGGTTGGGCGATGCCGAATTTCTGTTGCAGGTCGGCGTGCAGAATGCGTGTGACACGCTCCAGTCGCTCGGGGGTAATGGCGTCGGCAATCTCGCGCAGGGGCAGGTGAGTGGTCACCAGCGCCACCCGCAGGTCGCCCGTTGCCAGCATCATCACCACTTGTTCGGTATGGGTCAGCTCAGCGAGGAATTCGGTATGTCCGGAAAAGGCGATGCCTGATTCGTTGATCACACCCTTGTGTACCGGGGCGGTGATCATCCCGGCAAAATCCCCGTCGATGCAGCCTTGGCCGGCACGGGTCAGGGTTTCCAGGACGAAGGCAGCGTTGGCCTTGTCCAGTTGCCCGGTCACGACCTTGGTCGCCAGCGGGGTATCCCATACGTACAGGCTGTTGGCCGGTGCCGGCAGATCAGGCCAGTTGCCCGGGCCCACCGGCAGCAGATCGACAACCACACCCAACTGCGCGGCCCGCTCAATGAGCAGGTCGCGGCTGGTAATGGCAATCAGGGGGTGTGGCTGGGGGTGCGAGGCGAGCAGCAGGCACAGGTCAGGACCAATGCCGGCCGGCTCGCCGGGTGTCAGTGCGAAACGCTTGGGTGTCACTGGGCTGCCTGGTCGGTGCCTGTTTGGTCGGCACCAGGAAGCTTGTTCTCTACGTAGGCTTCGTCACGGATCTGACGCAGCCAGGTTTGCAGCTCTTCGTCGTATTTGCGGTTACGCAGTACGGTCAGGGCTTGCTGCTCGCGGGCCTGGGTGGTGTTGTCAGTGGCGCGACGGCCAAGGACTTCCAGCACATGCCAGCCGTATTGGGTCTTGAACGGCTTGGACAGCACGCCTTGCGGGGTCTTGGCCATGACGTCCTGGAACTCTGGAACCAGTGCCTTCGGATCGATCCAGTTCAGATCGCCGCCGTTAAGCGCCGAACCCGGGTCTTCGGAATAGCTCTTCGCCAGTTCGCCGAAGTCTTCGCCCGCTTCGATGCGGTCATAGAGCTTTTGGGCCAGTTCCTTGGTTTGGGCTTCGGTACGGATCTCGCTTGGCTTGACCAGGATGTGACGAACGTGAACTTCGTCCTTCATCTGGGCTTCTTCGCCACCGCGCTTGCCGAGCAACTTGAGGATGATGAAACCGCCAGGCGTACGGGCAGGCTGGGTGATGCCACCAACTTCCATGGCGCTCAGCTCGCGGTCGAACGGTGGTGGCAGTTGCGCGGCTTTACGCCAGCCCATGTCACCGCCTTCGAGGGCGTTGTCGCTGCCGGACTGGGCAATGGCCATCTGGGCAAAGTCGGCACCTTGCTTGAGACGGTCATAGATAGCCTGGGTTTTCGCTGCAGCAGCATTGAGCTGTTCAGCGTTGGCGCTGTCGGGCGTAGGCACCAGGATGTTGGCCAGGTGCAGTTCTTCGGAAAGCTGCATCTTGCCAAGGTCGGAGGCGAGGAAGTTCTTCACTTCCTGCTCGGACACCTGAATCCGTTCGGCCACGCGACGCTGACGTACACGGCTGATGATCATTTCCCGGCGAATCTGGTCACGGGCGTCCTCATAGGACAGGCCGTCGTGAGCCAGGGCGGCGCGGAACTGATCAACACTCATGTTGTTGCGCTGGGCGATGGTGCCGACAGCCTGGTTCAATTCTTCGTCGCTGATACGGATACCGGAGCGATCGCCGATCTGCAGTTGCAGGTTTTCAACGATCAGGCGTTCAAGCACCTGCTGGTCCAGCACGCTGGTCGGCGGTACGCCGCCGCCACGCTTGGCGATGGTTTGCTGAACTTCCTTGACCCGTTGGTCCAGTTGGCTCTGCATGATCACGTCGTTATCGACGATGGCCACTACCTTATCCAGCGGTTGAACCGCAGCGTGAGCTGCGGCGGTACCCAGGAACAGCGCGCCCAGCATCAGCGGGCGCAGACAATCAGAAAGCTTGGTCTTCACGTTCACGATAACCTTCAATGCCTTTGTCGAGGAAGCTCTCTACCTTGGCGCCGGTCAGGCCGCCGAGTCCTTTGAGGACAACTTGGAAGAAGAGCCCGTGGTCACCCTTTTCGTTCAGCGGGGCAGCCTGGGTGTATTCGTCGTTGGAGACCCAGTAACGGTTGATCACACGCAGTTTCCAACAGCAGTTGTCGTACTCGAAACCACCAAAGGCTTCCAGGGTGCGGTTGCGGGCATAGTCATACTGCCAGCGGGTGATCAGGTTCCACTGCGGAATGATCGGCCACATCATCGAGAAGTCGTGTTGCTGGATTTTGTAGTAATCCTTCACGAAGTTGTCGGTGCCCGGAGTGCCATAGTCGCCGCCGAACTGCCACTTGCCGGTCGACTGGTTGTAGACGACCTGGTCATTGCGATAGCGGTAGCCGACGTTGATAACCTTGTTCGGGTTGTCTTCCGGCTGATAGTGGAACATCGCGCTGCCGGAGCGTGGGCTGTGGCTGTCGGTGTCCCAGTTATAGTCTGCAGTAGCGCGCCAGTCGCGGTTGAAGCGGAACTCGTAATCCAGTGCGATAGGCGAGACGTTCGAATGCGCATCGTCGCGGGTCTTGGCATCAATACCTGGCAACTGGACTTCGCGATCCTTGAAGTACAGGGCCTGGCCGATGGAGACGCGTTGACGCTCGAAACCGTTGTCCTGAATCCAGCGGCTGGTCACGCCGAGGGACAGTTTGTTCTCGTCGCCGATACGGTCGCTTCCGACAAAGCGGTTGTCGCGGAACAGCGATGAGTAGTTAAACGTTGTCTCGCTGGTGTCGAATACCGGAATGTCGGTTTGATCTTTCTCAGGTACATAGAGGTAGAACAAGCGTGGTTCCAGGGTTTGACGATAGTTGTCGCCGAACCATTGGGTATTGCGGTCAAAGTAAAGGCCGCTATCGATACTGGCAATCGGTACTGCACGGTCCTCAGAGCTTTTGAAGCTCTCGCCAAGCGAGGAGGAGCCAAGGCGATTGGTGACCAGGTCATTCTTGCCGATGCTGTCCAAGTCCAGATCGTACTTGGTGTAAACGTACTTCAATTTCGGCGTGATGAAACCGTAGGTCCAGTTCAGTGGCAGCGAGACGCTAGGTGCCAGGTTCAGACGGTTACCGTTCGCACGGTTCAGGCCGGCTACGTTTTTATCGAGTCGGTCAGATGTAAGGCCGTCCTCGTCGGTAAACGTGCCGTTCTCAAGGTCTCGTTCGAACCTGACTGCTTCAGTCTCGTAGGCAAACTCCAGACCGGCTGGATGATATGGCAGCGTGCCGTTGAACGTGAGCTGGGGCAGCCTGTTGTAAGGCGTAATATTGGAGATAGTCGCCAGCTGATAAGCCTGGACGTTCAATCGCGCCGTATAGCTGTCGCCGCGATAGCTTACGGAACCCTGTTGGTTGACGTATTCCTGGCTCTGAACGCCAATCTGGTACGACTTCAGGTCCTGGAAGTAATACGGGTCGCTGATCTTGGTGTAGTCGACCTGTGTCAGCAGGCGTGAATCCAGACCGCCCTTGTGCTGCCAGTTGAGCATGTAGCGGGTTTTTTCGTAGTCGGTCTGGTTTTTGCGCTCGTCGTTATCATCGTTCAGGTACGCGCCGCCAAACTGGCCTTCGCTGGACTTGGTGAGGTAGCGGAATTCGCCTTCCATCAACAGGCCGCGCTTGGTCATGTATTGCGGGTACAACGTGGCGTCGTAGTTTGGCGCCAGGTTGAAGTAGTACGGCGTAACCAGGGTAAAGCCAGTCTCGCTACCGGTGCTGAAGCTCGGCGGCAGGAAGCCGGATTGACGACGGTTGTCGATCGGGAAATAGATATACGGGGTGTAAAGGATCGGAATGTCCTTGACCCGCAACGTCACGTTGGTCGCGGTACCGAAACCGGTGGCCGGGTTGAGCGTGATGTTGTTGCCCTTGAGCTGCCAGGCGTTGCTGTTCGGCTCGCAGGTGGTGTACGTACCGTCCTTGAGACGGATGATCGCGTTCTCGGCACGCTTGGCGTAGAGCGCGTTACCGCGGATGCGCGATTTGTGCATCACGTATTCGGCGTTGTCGACCTTGGCGGCGCCGGTGTCCAGTTGGACTTCAGCGTGGTCGCCCACCAGCAGGGCACCGTTGTCGCGCAGACGGACGTTGCCGTTCAGCTCGCCACGGTTCTCGGCCTGGTACAGGTTGGCCTCGTCGGCCTCGACCTGCATGCTGCCCTGGCGCATGACGACGTCACCGGCCAGGGAAGCAACTTGTTGTTCCTGCTCGTAACGAGAGACCTTGGCGCCGATGAAGGTCGGCGCGTCGCTCTTGTTCGTCTTGTCGTTCATGCCAGGACGGATCGGCTCGATGTACGCGCCGGAGCAGTACGGGCCGGTCTCGGCCAGTTGTGCGGCGGTGAGCTTCTCGCGAGGGACCCAGTCCAGGTGGCTGTAGTCGGCGCTGCGCGAACGCAGGCCGCGGCCCTTGGCTTCGGTGACCAGAGCGGTCTGCGGCACGGCCTCGGCGGTGCCGCCGGACTCGCCTTGCGGCGTGCCACTGGCAGAGCTGACGGCACTGCCGTCATGCACCGGGCGCGGTGGCAGCGGGGCTGCGGCCGTTTTCGGCGCGCAATCCCAGGCACCCGAAGCAGAGACTGAGCAGTCATACTGTTCCGCGGCGACCACGAATGAGGTGGCGAAAGGTTGCATGGCCAGCAGACTGCCGGTTACCAGCAACGGAAATTTTCTACGAAACGCGGGGGATTTCAATGCCATCTTATTAGTCCGGGCTTCCTGCGTGCCATCTGCCCGCGGTGTGGGCCGCACGCCTCTCGATGGTCTGAAAAAGATGCGTGATAATAAAGCATGACCCGCTTGACGGCTAGCGCCGTCGGAGACCCTTGTAATGCCCGACCAAGATCTACGTTTGCAACAGCTGAAAGTCTGGCTTGATGAGCAATTGCCAGGCCTCTTTACCACCCAGGGCTGGGGTGTCGTACCCCCGGCCACGTTGACTGCGGCCAGCAGTGACGCGAGTTTCAGGCGTTACTTCCGGTGGGAGGGAGGAGGTCGCAGTTTTGTCGTGATGGACGCTCCACCCCCCCAGGAAAACTGCAAACCTTTCGTCGATATCGCTCATTTACTCGGTCAATCGGGAATAAATGTTCCGAAAATTTATGCGCAAGATCTGCTTCGCGGCTTTCTTTTGCTTAACGACCTGGGGAAAAAAACTTATCTGGACGTGATTACGGCTGAAAATGCCGATCAATTGTTCGCCGATGCCATAGACGCATTGTTGGCTTTCCAGCAATTGCCGATGGACGCCCCATTTCCCAGTTATGACGTCGCGCTGTTGCGTCGGGAGCTGGAATTGTTTCCTGAATGGTACGTTCGCCGGGAGTTGGGCATCGAGTTCGACGCCCGGCAGCTTGGCCTGTGGCAACGCGTCAGCGAACACCTGATCGACAGCGCCCTGGCCCAGCCCAAGGTCCTGGTGCATCGCGACTATATGCCGCGCAACCTGATGATCAGCGAGCCGAATCCCGGCGTGCTGGACTTCCAGGATGCGGTCTACGGCCCGGTGACCTACGACATCACGTGCCTGTTCAAGGACGCCTTCCTCAGTTGGCCGCAGGCCCGCGTGCGGGAATGGCAGCGCGGTTACTGGCAGCGCGCCGGCGCGCTGGGTATCCCGGTGCAGGCGGACTTCGAGGAGTTCCTGCGGGCCAGCGACCTGATGGGCGTGCAGCGTCACCTCAAGGTGATCGGCATCTTTGCGCGCATCTGCCACCGCGATGGCAAGCCGCGCTACCTGGCGGACGTGTCGCGCTTCTTTGCGTATATAGAAGCGGTGCTCGTGGACCGGCCAGAGTTGAGCGAACTGGGTGAATTGCTGGCGAGCCTGCGCGTCGAGGCGGTGGTATGAAGGCCATGATCCTGGCCGCCGGCAAAGGTGAGCGGATGCGCCCGCTGACCTTGCACACGCCCAAGCCGCTGATCCAGGCCGGCGGCAAGCGCCTGATCGAGTACCACCTCGAGGCGCTGGCGAAAGCGGGCTTTACCGAGATCGTCATCAACCATGCGTGGCTTGGCCAGCAGATCGAAGGCTATCTGGGCGATGGCTCGCAGTACGGCGTACGCATCCAGTACTCGGCCGAAGGCGAGCCGCTGGAAACCGGCGGCGGGATCTTCAAGGCCTTGCC
Source organism: Pseudomonas sp. F8002 (assembly GCF_013385495.1). NCBI lineage: Bacteria > Pseudomonadati > Pseudomonadota > Gammaproteobacteria > Pseudomonadales > Pseudomonadaceae > Pseudomonas > Pseudomonas sp. F8002. Next base: position 111,385 of record NZ_JACAPW010000018.1, read on the forward strand.
GCTGCTGGGGGACGAACCGTTCCTGGTGGTCAATGGCGACATCTGGACCGACTACGACTTCGCCAGCCTCCACCAGCCACTGGATGGGCTGGCCCACCTGGTGATGGTCGACAACCCGCCGCACCATCCGTCCGGTGGTGATTTCTACCTGAAGGACGGCGCGCTTCATGATGCCGCCGCCGGTGCCGATAACCTGACCTTCAGTGGCATTTCCGTACTCCACCCCCAGCTGTTCGCGGGTTGCAGTGCGGGTGCCTTCAAGCTGGCGCCGCTGTTGCGTGACGCCATGGCGAAAGGGTTGGTGACGGGGGAACACATGAACGGACGCTGGATCGATGTCGGGACGCTGGAGCGTCTGGCGCAAGTCGAAACCCTGCTGACAGCGGGGCACTAGGATGTTGTGGCCAGGGACTCTGATCGGAGCCGGGGCGGGCTTTGCCATTGCCAGCATTCCGGGGGCCATGTTGGGCGCACTGCTGGGCCAGGCGCTGGACCGGCGCCTGGAACTGCAAAGTTGGGCCCAGTTACGCGAGCGCCTTGGCGGTCGGGCGGCGCTGCGCAATGACGAGTTGCTGTTCGTGTTGCTTGGCCGCCTGGCCAAGAGCAACGGCCGGGTGGTGGACGGGCATATCCAGCAGGCGCGCCAGGAAATGCGCTCGCTGGACATGGCCGAGCCGGCCCAGCGCCGTGCGATTGCCGCGTTCAATCGCGGCAAGTCCGGCTCGGACCGGGTACGCAGTTATCTGGGCGTGCTCAAGGCCCAGCCCCATGCGGCGGAAGGTGTGCTGCGTGCCTGTTGGCGCATGGCCTGGGCGGACGGCAAGGCCAGTACGGCCGAGCGCGAGTTGATTGAACAATGGGGCAAATGGCTGGGTTGGACGGTCCAGCAGATCCAGGCGCTGGCGGCTGACTATGAGCCGGAGCGCAAGCCGTTGGCCAATCGTGGCGGGGCTTATCAGGAGGCGTTGCGGATTCTGGGGGTGACGTCGACGACGGAGCCCGCGGTGATCAAGCGTGCCTACCGGCGCCTGCTCAGCCGGCACCACCCGGACAAGATTGCCGGCAGTGGCGCCAGCCCCGCACAAGTGCGCGAGGCGACCGAGCGCACCCGCGAGCTGCACAACGCTTACGCGCTGATTCGCGAAAGACGAGATTTTCGCTGACTGTGAGAGCTGGCTTGCCTGCGATGGCATCACCTCGGTGCATCAGTGAAACCGAGTTGCCTGTATCGCAGGCAAGCCAGCTCCCACAGTTGATTTTTATCCGTTTCAACAGCGGCGATCAGTCTCCGGGATTTTGCGGGCTCAGCCACCCGCGAATCCGCCGGTACAGCTGCTCTTGCCCTGCCTGGCTGTTATCGGGGAAGGCCTTCAACGACACCTGCTTGTAGCTGTCATTCTTCAAACGCTTGCTGGCCTGGGAACGTTCCTGGGCCGCTTTGCGTGCCTGGGCGTTGTCCTGGTAGAAAAAGTCTGCCGTGGCCAGCTTCAGTTTCGGTGCCAGTTGTTGCAGGTCCGGGGCACGGCCCGCCGGGGTCTGCGCGGCCACCATGACAAATTTCTGCACCTGCGCCGGTTGTTTTTCACTCAGGTAACGCGCGGCCCACCAGGCGCCGGTGCCGTGGCCGAGCAATACGACGCTGCGGGCATTCTGGGTCTGGGCGAAGGCGAGGGCGGCGTCAATGCGCGCGAAGATTCGCGTGGTGTCGGTCTTGTCTTGTTCATCGGTGCCGGGAACCACGGCCGGGTCAGTGCCTTCCGCTTCGGCGCTGGCGGCTTGCTCCACGGGTTTGGCGACGGTGCTGGCGTCTTTGCTGCTGGTCTCCACGGTCGCCTTGGGCGATTCGATGACGCGGGGTGGCAAGGTGTCCAGGGTCAGGTCCGGCAGCGACAAGCTCAGGGTGCCCCAGGAGGCGTCCGGCAATTTCTTGCGCAACGGCGCGATTGCTTGAGGCCAGTCAGCACTTTCGCCGTTGCCCGGGACGATAATCACCACGCCTTCAGGCTCACCGCTGTTGGCCGGCTTCCACAAAGCCAGGAAAGAATCGCTGCCCGCCTGCAACTGTTGTTGTTCCTGCTGCGGGATTTGTCGTTCCAGGGCGTTGGCTTCTTCCTGGCTGCGCTCCGGCAAGGGCTGGCGCACCACTGGCTTTTCCGGGGCGGGAGCGGGAGTGTCGGCGGCCTCGACACAAAAGGCGCTGGTAAACAGCAGCGACAGGCACAATGCTGGCAGTGCCGAGCGGTGGGAAAGTGGCATCGTTGATTTCCGGCCAGAAGTGATTCCGGCAGCCTAATGGGTTGGTCAGTATTTGTCAGTGATATGAGACGTGGATCATGGGTTTTCGCTACCTGCTGGTTATCGGCTGTATATGCTTTCCCTTGATCGCGGGCGCCGTGCCTGCGCCTTCCACTCATCAGGCGCAGCTCGATGCCGCCCAGCGCGAATGGCTCGAACAGCATCCCGACCTGCGGGTCGGGCTGGTGTTACAGGCGCCTTATGCCCAATACGATCGGCGCTTGCAGCGGCTGTCCGGGGCCAATGTCGAATTGATGCAGTGGCTGGCCAAGGCGCTGAATATCGAACTGACCTGGCGCAACTTTCCCAATCAGGAGCAACTGGAGGCGGCGGTGCGTGACGGCGAGGTCGACCTCGCCCCCGGCCTGCTGCAAACCCCGGCCGGCCTGCGCCTGTGGTTGTTCTCCGATCCGTATATGCGCGTGCCCCAGCACATTGTCGGGGTTCGTGATGGCAGCACCGCAGTCGACCTGGAGAAACTCGACGACCAATCCCGCGTCGCCGTGCGCATGCCCAGCGCAGTGGCGGATTACCTGCGCAGCACCTACCCGAGCCTCAACCTGCAAGGCGTGCCCATGGAGCGCCAGGCCCTGCAATTACTGGTGAGTCAGCAGGCGCGGTATGCAGTGGTGGATGAGGCGCAATTGAGCCGGTTGTCGGGCGAAACCGAGTTCGCCGGCCTTGCCGTGGTCGGCGATATCGGCCTGCCGCAATTGCTGCGGGTGGCCACACGGCGCGACTGGCCCGAGCTGGCCGATATCATGCAAAGCGGCTTGCGCGCGATTCCCGCTCGTGATCTGGACCAGTTGCACAGCCGCTGGCTGCAGCCCAAATACCCACGGGTGACCGAGTCCCCCGGCTTCTGGCAAAACCTCACGTTGCTGCTGGGCCTGCTATTGCTCGCCAGCCTGGCCGTGGTGTTCTGGCAGCGCCGCCAGCAACGCGGCCTGGAGCACAATCTGCTGGCCGCCCGCGAAGAAAGCGCCGCCCGCGCCGCGGGTGCCGAAGCCTTGCGCCTGACCCAGTTCTCCATCGACCAAAGCACCGTCGGTATCCTCTGGGTCAATTGGGACAGCCATGTGCGCTACGCCAATCAGGCGGCGGAAACCATGCTCGGCTACGCCCCCGGCGCCCTGATCGAACGCCCGCTGATCGAGTTCGACCCGACGCTGACCATGGACCGCTGGCTCAACCTGTGGAAGCGCGCCCGGGCCAGCGAAGACGGGCCACAGAGTTTTGCCACCAGTTGCCTGCGCGCCGATGGCAGCGTATTGCCAGCCGATGTGTCCCTGAGTTTCCTGCGCTTTGCCGACGGCGAGTACCTGGTGGTCTACCTCAACGATGTCACCGAGCGTCGCCGGGCCCTCGCGGCGTTGCAGGAAAGTGAGGCGCGGCTGCAAGGGATCGCCGCCAATGTGCCGGGGCTGGTGTTTCGCCTGGAGCGCTTGCCGCGCAGCGAGGCGATCGAGTTCGCCTACATCAGTCAGGGCAGCGAGCGCCTGGTGGGTTACGCGCCGGAAGTGCTCAGCCATCCGGCCATGGGCATTCGCAGCCTGGTGCATCCCGACGACCGCGCCAGTTATCACCGCACCCAGGACCAGGCCATCGAGACCGAGAGCAACTGGGCCTGGCAGGGCCGCATCCTGACCCGCCTGGGCGAGCAGCGCTGGGCCGATATCAAGGCCGTGACCCGGCGCCTGGAAGACGGCGCCGTGGTTTGGGACGGAATTGTCTGGGACATCAGCGAGAGCAAGCGCATCGAGCTGGAGCTGGACGCCTCCCGCGCGCAATTGCGGGAATTGTCGGCCCACCTGGAAACCGTGCGCGAGGAAGAGAAGGCCCGCATCGCCCGGGAAGTGCACGACGAGTTGGGACAGATGCTCACCGTGCTCAAGCTGGAAACCTCGATGTGCGAGCTGACCTACGCGCAACTGGATCCTGGCCTGCACGAGCGGCTGAACAGCATGAAGCGCCTGATCGCCCAACTGTTCCAACTGGTGCGCGACGTGGCTACTGCCCTGCGCCCGCCGATTCTCGACGCCGGGATTGCCTCGGCAATCGAATGGCAAGCCCGGCGTTTCGAGGCCCGCACGCAGATTCCGTGCCTGGTGCAGGTGCCGGATAATCTGCCGGCGCTGAGCGACGCCAAGGCCATCGGCCTGTTCCGCATCCTGCAAGAGGCACTGACCAATGTGATGCGCCATGCCCAGGCGCATACTGTCGAGCTGACGCTGGTGGTGGAGGGCGCGCACTTGCGCCTGACCATCAGCGACGACGGTGCAGGTTTCGTCCAGGCCCCCGGGCGCCCGGTATCGTTTGGCCTGGTGGGCATGCGCGAGCGGGTGCTGATCATGGGCGGGCAGTTGAGCCTGGACAGCGCATTGGGCGAAGGCACCACCCTGAGTGTGACGGTGCCGCTGGATTGATAACCAAAAGAAGAGGACATCCACAGTGATCCGTGTACTGGTAGCTGAAGACCACACCATCGTTCGCGAAGGCATCAAGCAACTGATCGGCCTGGCCAAGGACTTGCTGGTGGTGGGCGAGGCGAGCAATGGCGAGCAGTTGCTGGAAACCCTGCGCCACGTGCCCTGCGAGGTGGTGTTGCTGGACATCTCGATGCCCGGCGTCAACGGCCTGGAAGCCATCCCGCGGATCCGTGCGCTGAACAATCCCCCGGCGATCCTGGTGCTGTCGATGCACGACGAAGCGCAAATGGCCGCCCGTGCGCTGAAGGTCGGTGCCGCAGGCTACGCCACCAAGGACAGTGACCCGGCGCTGCTGCTGACGGCGATCCGCAAGGTCGCGGCGGGCGGGCGGTATATCGACCCGGACCTGGCAGACCGCATGGTCTTCGAAGTCGGCCTGACCGATTCGCGCCCATTGCATTCATTGCTGTCGGAGCGCGAGTTCTCGGTATTCGAGCGTTTGGCCCAAGGCGCCAACGTCAATGACATCGCCCAGCAGTTGGCCTTGAGCAGCAAAACCATCAGCACCCACAAGGCGCGCTTGATGCAAAAGCTCAATATCACCTCCCTGGCGGAACTGGTGAAGTACGCCATGGAGCATAAGCTTCTATAACCGCATATCTATTCGCGACCACTCCCAGGCCCCGGCAGACCCGTTCCTGCCACCTGTAGCTGTCGCACTGTCCTGTGCCCGCCATCCGTGTAGGGCGATCCCTACCCCAAACCTTCCATCCGGCTGATGCCAATCTCTCCGGCCCCCCGATTTCCGCGGGCTGGCGGCTGGACTACGCTTGCTCCATGGCAGTCCAAAACAAAAAGGTGCGGGTATGAGCGAGGTGGATTCAAATGATGTGCTGGTCAGCTTTCGTGGCGTGCAGAAGAGCTACGACGGCGAGAACCTGATCGTCAAAGACCTCAACCTGGAGATTCGCAAGGGCGAGTTCCTGACCCTGCTCGGGCCGTCCGGGTCGGGCAAGACCACCAGCCTGATGATGCTCGCCGGTTTCGAAACCCCCACCGCCGGCGAGATCCAGCTGGCCGGCCGCTCCATCAACAACGTGCCGCCCCACAAGCGCGACATCGGCATGGTGTTCCAGAACTACGCGCTGTTCCCGCACATGACCGTCTCCGAGAACCTGGCGTTTCCGCTCTCTGTACGCGGCCTGAGCAAGACCGACATCAGCGAGCGGGTCAAGCGTGTACTGAGCATGGTCCAGCTCGATGCCTTCGCCCAGCGCTACCCGGCGCAACTCTCCGGTGGCCAGCAGCAGCGGGTGGCCCTGGCCCGGGCGCTGGTGTTCGAGCCACAGCTGGTGCTGATGGACGAACCCCTCGGCGCCCTCGACAAGCAACTGCGCGAACACATGCAGATGGAGATCAAGCACCTGCACCAGCGCCTCGGCGTGACGGTGGTGTACGTGACCCACGACCAGGGCGAAGCACTGACCATGTCCGACCGGGTGGCGGTGTTCCACCAGGGCGAGATCCAGCAGATCGCTGCCCCGCGCACCTTGTACGAAGAACCGAAAAACACCTTCGTCGCCAACTTCATCGGCGAGAACAACCGCCTCAATGGCCGCCTGCACAGCCACACCGGCGACCGCTGCGTGGTCGAGCTGGCGCGCGGCGAAAAGGTCGAGGCGCTGGCGGTGAACGTCGGCCAGGTCGGCGGCCCGGTGACCCTGTCGGTGCGCCCCGAGCGCGTCAGCCTGAATGGCTCCAGTGAAAGCTGCGTCAACCGTTTCTCCGGGCGCGTGGCCGAGTTCATCTACCTGGGCGACCACGTGCGGGTGCGCCTGGAAGTCTGTGGCAAGACCGATTTTTTTGTGAAACAACCGATCGCCGAGCTGGACACAGCCTTGGCGGTCGGCGACGTGGTACCGATTGGCTGGCAAGTCGAGCACGTTCGCGCACTCGACCCACTTCTAGAGGCGAATTGATCGCCCCCTTGCTTCACCAACCTCGCACGTGGAGAGAACAACAATGTTGAGATCCCTGAAATATTCCGCCCTGGCTCTGAGCTTGATGGGCGCGACACAGGCCATGGCAGGCCCTGATTTGACGGTGGTGTCCTTTGGTGGCGCGAACAAGGCGGCGCAGGTCAAGGCCTTCTATGCACCGTGGGAAAGCGCGGGCAACGGCAAGATCGTCGCCGGCGAATACAACGGTGAAATGGCCAAGGTCAAGGCCATGGTCGACACCAAGAGCGTGTCCTGGGACCTGGTGGAAGTGGAGTCGCCGGAACTGTCCCGTGGCTGTGACGAAGACATGTTCGAGCCCCTGGACCCGAAACTGTTCGGCAACCCGGGCGACTACGTGAAGGGCGCGATCCAGCCGTGCGGCGTGGGTTTCTTCGTGTGGTCCACGGTGCTGGCCTACAACGCCGACAAACTGAAAGCACCGCCAGGCGGCTGGGCCGATTTCTGGGACACCAAGAAATTCCCGGGCAAACGCGGCCTGCGCAAGGGCGCCAAGTACACCCTGGAATTCGCCTTGATGGCTGACGGTGTGGCGCCGAAGGATGTGTACAAGGTGCTGGCCGGCAAAGATGGCCAGGACCGTGCGTTCAAGAAGCTCGATGAGCTCAAGCCGTATATCCAGTGGTGGGAAGCGGGCGCCCAACCGCCGCAGTACCTCGCTTCTGGCGACGTGGTGATGAGTTCTGCCTACAACGGCCGGATCGCTGCCGTGCAGAAAGAAAGCAATTTGAAAGTGGTGTGGAACGGCGGGATCTACGATTTCGACGCCTGGGCCATTCCAAAAGGCCTGGCCAAGGACCGTGCTGACGCGGCGAAGAAGTTCATCGCCTTCTCGGTGCAGCCGCAGCAGCAGAAGACCTATTCGGAAAACATCGCCTACGGCCCGGCCAATACCCAGGCGGTACCGTTGCTGGCGAAGGACATCCTGAAGGATATGCCGACTACCCCGGAAAACATCGCCAATCAGGTGCAGATCGACGTGAGCTTCTGGGCGGATAACGGTGAGCAATTGGAGCAGCGCTTTAACGCGTGGGCGGCCAAGTAACCCGGTCGCTGATGTGACACCCACCTTGTGGCGAGGGAGCTTGCTCCCGCTGGACTGCGCAGCAGTCCCATCTTTGGGGGCCGCTTCGCACCCCAGCGGGAGCAAGCTCCCTCGCCATAGGACAAGCGCCACACCCACGTTTTGCATTCATGTTTAAGAACCCGGAGTTCGCCATGGCCCTCGCCATTCCCAGCCCCACCCTGAAACAGCGCCTGGCGCGTGCCGAGCGGCTCAACCGCTGGAAGGCCCAGGCCCTGATCGCGCCATTGGTGGTGTTTTTGCTGCTGGTGTTCCTGGTACCGATTGTGGCGCTGCTCTACAAAAGCGTCGGCAACCCGGAAGTGGTGGGCGGCCTGCCGCGCACGGTGGTGGCGGTGACGGCCTGGGACGGTCGTGGCTTGCCTGGCGAGCCGGTGTACCAGGCCATCAGCGAGGACTTGGGCGAAGCCCGGAAAAACTCGACCCTGGGCGACCTCTCCAAACGCTTGAACATGGAGCTGGCGGGCTATCGCAGCCTGCTGACGAAAACCGCGCGGGCGCTGCCGTTCACCGAAGCGCCTGCCTCCTATAAAGAAGCGCTGGAAAACCTCGACGAACGCTGGGGCGACCCGGCGTACTGGCAGGCGATCCGGCGTAACACCAGCAGCCTCACGCCATACTACTTGCTGGCCGCCGTCGATCACCGCATCGACGACCTCGGCGAAATCGCCCCGGCCACCCCGGACCAGGCGATCTACCTCGATATCTTCGCCCGTACGTTCTGGATGGGCCTGGTCATCACCGTGTGCTGCCTGCTGCTGGCCTATCCGTTGGCTTACCTGCTGGCCAACTTGCCGGCGCGGCAAAGCAATTTGCTGATGATCCTGGTGCTGCTGCCGTTCTGGACCTCGGTGCTGGTGCGCGTGGCGGCCTGGATCGTGTTGCTGCAGTCCGGCGGCTTGATCAACAGCGCGCTGATGGGCATGGGGCTGATCGATAAACCCGTCGAGTTGGTGTTCAACCGGCTGGGGGTCTACATCTCCATGGTGCACATTCTGCTGCCCTTCATGATCTTGCCGATCTACAGCGTGATGAAAGGCATCTCGCCCACCTACATGCGGGCGGCAATCTCCCTGGGCTGCCACCCATTCGCCAGCTTCTGGCGCGTGTACTTCCCGCAGACCTACGCAGGCGTTGGTGCCGGCTGCCTGTTGGTGTTCATTTTGGCGATTGGCTACTACATCACCCCGGCCTTGCTGGGCAGCCCGAACGACCAGATGGTCAGCTACTTCGTGGCCTTCTACACCAACACCAGCATCAACTGGGGCATGGCCACGGCCTTGGGCGGCTTGTTGCTGCTGGCCACCGTGGTGCTGTACCTGATCTACAACTGGCTGGTGGGCGCCAGCCGCCTGCGCCTGAGCTAAGGAGACCGTTGCGATGCTGAGCCCTTATATGTCGCCCGTGGAACGGGTCTGGTTCTACAGCTTGCGGATCCTCTGCGGCCTGATCCTGTTGTTCCTGATCTTGCCGGTGCTGGTGATCATCCCGCTGTCGTTCAACAGTGGAAGTTTCCTGGTTTACCCGCTGCAAGGTTTCTCGCTGCACTGGTACCAGGATTTCTTCGGTTCGGCGGAATGGATGCGCGCCCTGAAGAACAGCATCATCGTGGCTCCGGCGGCTACAGTGCTGGCGATGGTGTTCGGCACGCTGGCGGCGATTGGCCTGACCCGGGGGCACTTTCCCGGCAAGGCGCTGGTGATGGCCCTGGTGATTTCGCCGATGGTAGTGCCCGTGGTGATTATCGGTGTGGCCAGTTACCTGTTCTTCGCGCCGCTGGGCCTGGGCAACAGCTTCTTCTCGCTGATCGTGGTGCACGCGGTGCTGGGCGTGCCGTTTGTGATCATCACCGTGTCGGCGACCTTGCAGGGGTTCAACCATAACCTGGTGCGGGCGGCGGCCAGCCTGGGCGCGTCACCGCTGACGGCGTTTCGTCGGGTGACCTTGCCATTGATTGCCCCGGGGGTGATCTCCGGGGCGCTGTTCGCCTTTGCCACCTCGTTCGATGAAGTGGTGGTGACGCTGTTCCTTGCCGGGCCCGAGCAGGCAACCTTGCCACGGCAGATGTTCAGCGGCATCCGTGAAAACCTCAGCCCTACCATTGCCGCCGCGGCCACCTTGCTGATTGCCTTCTCGGTGGTGCTGTTGCTGACCCTGGAATGGCTGCGCGGGCGCAGCGAGAAACTGCGTACGGCCCAGGTCTAAAGCCAAACAGAGATCAAAATGTGGGAGCGGGCTTGCTCGCGAAGGCGGTGTGTCAGTCAACAGAGATATCGACTGGCCTACCGCCTTCGCGAGCAAGCCCGCTCCCACATTGGGTTTGTGTCTATTCAGTAGCTGAATGCAAGACAACCAGCCCAAGTCAGCTAATCTTGTGCCAGCCCATAACTGATAAGAGGCCGCGCACATGAGTACTTCCTCATTCAAGATCGCCCACAAACTGCTCACCGGCCCAGGCGCCATCGAGCAACTGGCCGCCGAGCTGACGCGGCTGGATGTCGACAACCCGCTGATTGTCACCGATGCGGCACTGGTCAAGTCCGGCACCGTGGCGCTGGCGCTGGAACACCTGGGCGAACGGACCTACGAGATTTTCGACCGCGTGCTGCCCGACCCGGAAATCGCCATCGTCGAGGACTGCATGCGCGTCTACCGCGAAGGCGGGCATGACGGCCTGATCGGCGTCGGCGGCGGCAGTGCCATCGACATCGCCAAGAGCGTGGCGGCCTACGCCGGTTACCATGGCGCCCTGGCCGACCTGTTCGGCGTGGACCAGGTGCCGCGCAAAGGCCCGCCGCTGATCGCGATTCCCACCACGGCCGGCACCGGTTCGGAGGTGACCAACGTGGCGATTCTGTCGGACAAGGTCGCGCAACTGAAAAAAGGCATCGTCAGCGATTACCTGCTGCCGGACGTGGCCCTGATCAGCCCGCAGATGACCCTGACTTGCCCCCGCAGCGTCACCGCCGCCAGTGGGGTGGACGCATTGGTGCACGCCATCGAATCCTACCTGTCGCTGAATGCCTCGCCGATCACCGATGCACTGGCCATCGGGGCGATCAAACTGATTGCCAAGGCGTTGCCCAAGGCCTACGCCAACCCCGCCAACCTTGAGGCCCGGGACGACATGGCCACCGCCAGCCTGATGGCCGGGATGGCGTTCGGGAATGCCGGCGTGGGCGCGGTGCATGCGTTGGCCTACCCGTTGGGCGGGCGTTTCAACATCGCCCACGGCGTAAGCAATGCCTTGCTGCTGCCCTACGTGATGCACTGGAACAAGCTGGCGTGTGTGGAGCGCATGCAGGAGATAGCCGAGGCCATGGGCGTGAATATCACGGGTTTGAGTGCGGTGGATGCCGCCGACCAGGCCGTCGATGCGATGACGCGACTGTGTGCCGCAGTCGAGATTCCGTCCGGCCTGCGCAGCTTCGGTGTGCCTGAAGATGCGATCCCGGCCATGGCGGTAGAAGCGGCGGGGATCGAGCGGCTGATGCGCAACAATCCGCGCAAGCTCAGCGCCGCTGATATCGAGAAAATCTACCGGGCAGCTTATTAACCATTGAGCGAGGTCACGGTGCGCGCGGCAAAGCATGAGGTATACAATGCGCGCCATCGTGATTTAGCTCAAAAAGGTGCGTCATGCAGCCCTTCGTCATTGCTCCATCGATTCTCTCCGCCGACTTCGCCCGCCTGGGCGAGGAAGTGGACAAGGTGTTGGCCGCCGGTGCCGACTTCGTTCACTTCGATGTCATGGACAACCACTATGTGCCGAACCTGACCATTGGTCCGATGGTCTGCGCCGCCCTGCGTAAATACGGCGTGACCGCGCCTATCGATGCGCACTTGATGGTCAGCCCGGTGGACCGCATCGTCGGTGACTTCATCGAAGCCGGCGCGACCTACATCACCTTCCACCCGGAAGCCACGTTGCACGTGGACCGCACCCTGCAACTGATCCGCGAGGGCGGTTGCAAGGCGGGCCTGGTGTTCAACCCGGCCACGCCGCTGAGCGTGCTTGAGTACGTGATGGACAAAGTCGACATGGTGTTGCTGATGAGCGTCAACCCGGGCTTCGGCGGGCAGAAGTTCATCCCCGGCACCCTTAACAAGCTGCGTGAAGCGCGGGCGCTGATCGATGCGTCGGGCCGTGATATCCGCCTGGAGATCGACGGTGGCGTCAACGTCAACAACATCCGCGAAATCGCCGCGGCCGGTGCCGACACCTTTGTGGCCGGTTCGGCCATCTTCAATGCCCCGGACTATCAGGAAGTGATCGCCAAGATGCGTGCAGAACTGGCGCTGGCGCGTCCATGAGTGGCTTTGAGCAACTGTTCCCCGGCAAACTGCCACGGCTGGTGATGTTCGATCTGGACGGTACGTTGATCGATTCAGTGCCGGACCTGGCCGCGGCGGTGGACCAGATGCTGGTCAAGCTGGGGCGCAAGCCGGCGGGTATCGAGTCGGTGCGCGAGTGGGTCGGCAATGGCGCGCAGATGCTGGTGCGCCGGGCCCTGGCCAACAACATCGAGGCCGAGGGTGTCGATGATGTGGAAGCCGAGCATGCGCTTGAGCTGTTCAACGTGGCCTACGAAAACGGCCACGAACTGACCGTGGTTTATCCCGGCGTGCGCGACACCCTGAAATGGCTGCACAAGCAGGGCGTGGAAATGGCCCTGATCACCAACAAGCCGGAGCGTTTCGTCGCACCGCTGTTGGACCAGATGAAGATAGGCCGGTATTTCCGCTGGATCATCGGCGGCGATACCTTGCCGCAGAAGAAGCCCGACCCGGCCGCGCTGTTCTTCGTGATGAAAATGGCCAATATCCCGGCGTCCCAATCGCTGTTTGTCGGCGATTCGCGCAGTGATGTGCTGGCGGCGAAAGCGGCGGGGGTCAAGTGTGTGGCCTTGAGTTACGGCTACAACCATGGCCGGCCGATTGCCGAAGAATCCCCGGCGCTGGTGATTGATGACCTGCGCCTGTTAATCCCCGGTTGCTTGGGAACGGGCGCTGAGATAACGTTGCCCGACGCTGTTCCATCCCCTTCTGGAAATCCCATCGTGGTGGTCACTCGCAAACTCTGGATGAAAGTCATCAAGGCCCTGGCCCGCTGGCGTTGGCGCGCCTGACTGATCCTCGCCGCGCTGCGGCACGTTTGCACACCTGACCGTTAGACCCTCAAGCCACGAGGCACCTTATGATCCGCGAAGAATTCCTGCGTTTGGCCGCTGCCGGCTACAACCGTATCCCCATGGCCTGCGAAACCCTGGCCGACTTCGACACCCCGCTGTCGATCTACCTGAAACTGGCCGACGAGCCCAACTCCTATCTGCTGGAGTCGGTGCAGGGCGGCGAGAAGTGGGGCCGTTATTCGATCATCGGCCTGCCGTGCCGCACGGTGCTGCGGGTACATGATCACCATGTGAGCATCACCCTGGACGGCGTCGAGATCGAAAGCCATGACGTGGAAGACCCGCTTGCCTTCGTCGAGGAATTCAAGGCGCGCTACAACGTGCCGACCATCGCCGGCCTGCCGCGCTTCAACGGCGGCCTGGTGGGTTACTTCGGCTACGACTGCGTGCGCTACGTGGAAAAACGCCTGGGCAAATCCCCGAACCCCGATCCGTTGGGTGTGCCGGACATTCTGCTGATGGTTTCCGACGCGGTGGTGGTGTTCGACAACCTCGCGGGCAAGATGCACGCGATCGTGTTGGCGGATCCTTCCCAGGCCGATGCGTTCGAGCAAGGCCAGGCGAGCCTGGAAGCGCTGCTGGAAAAACTGCGCCAGCCGATCACCCCGCGTCGCGGCCTGGACCTCAGCCGCCCACCGGCGGCTGACCCGGTGTTCCGCTCCAGCTTTACCCAGGATGACTACGAGCGTGCGGTCGATACCATCAAGGAATACATCCTTGCCGGTGACTGCATGCAGGTGGTGCCGTCGCAACGCATGTCCATCGACTTCAAGGCCGCGCCGATTGATTTGTACCGGGCGCTGCGCTGTTTCAACCCGACGCCGTACATGTACTTCTTCAACTTTGGCGACTTCCACGTCGTGGGCAGTTCGCCGGAAGTGCTGGTGCGGGTCGAAGACAACCTGATCACCGTGCGCCCGATTGCCGGCACGCGCCCTCGCGGTGCGACCGAAGAGGCGGATCTGGCGCTGGAACAGGACCTGTTGAGCGACGACAAGGAAATCGCCGAGCACTTGATGCTGATCGACCTGGGCCGCAACGACACCGGGCGTGTCTCGGAAATCGGTTCGGTGAAACTCACCGAGAAGATGGTGATCGAGCGTTACTCCAACGTGATGCACATCGTGTCCAACGTCACCGGCGAGCTGAAGGCCGGGTTGACGGCGATGGATGCACTGCGGGCGATCCTGCCGGCGGGCACCTTGTCGGGCGCACCGAAGATTCGCGCGATGGAAATCATCGACGAGCTGGAGCCGGTGAAGCGGGGTGTGTATGGCGGCGCGGTGGGGTATTTCGCCTGGAACGGCAATATGGACACTGCGATCGCGATCCGTACGGCGGTGATCAAGGACGGCGAACTGCACGTGCAGGCGGGCGGCGGGATCGTGGCCGACTCGGTACCGGCCCTGGAATGGGAAGAGACGCTGAACAAGCGCCGGGCGATGTTCCGTGCGGTGGCGTTGGCTGAGCAGACCCCGCAGGGCTAACTGCTGATCTCGATCCAAATGTGGGAGCCGGGCTTGCCCGCGATGGCGGTGTGACAGTCGACAGATTAGTTGACTGATCTACCGCTATCGCAGGCAAGCCAGCTCCCACAGTTGTTTTGTGAGGGATTTAAGATCGCCTCAGAAATCCAGACTCACCCCGACACTCAGCCCTTGCTGGGTAAAGTTGTCATCCTTTCTCACGTTATAGGCCGCGTTCAGCGCCAGGTCCTTGGTCACCTTGTGGGTAATCCCCAGGTTCAAGCGATCCGAATTGCTGCGTGGCGTGTAGCCGTCCAGTTTGAAATCAATCCCCGGCACGCTGTTGAGGGACATGCCCACTCGCTGCGTATCGTTTTCAAACTCGTGCTCGTGGGCCACTTCGCCAAACACCAGGGTTTGCGGGGTGAAGCGGTAGTTGGCTTGCAGGCCAATCCCCAAACGCTTGGAGTCGCGCTGTTGGTCATCAAAGGTCAGCGCGGTGGAACGGGCATCTTTCTCCGAGTAACCATTCACCTCGACCCGCGAATAGTCAGCGCTGATAAAGGGTGAGAAGTGCCATTCGCTGTTTGGCTCGGCGATGTCATACCCAACCCGTGCGCTCAATGCCCATAGCCAGCCGTCGGTGTCGCCTTTCTCGGTGCCTTCGCTGATGCCCAGGGCGAACTTGCGCTTGAGGTTGTCGAAGTCCAGTTTGCCGCCGGTCAATGCGGCGTCGGCCCACCAGTGATCTTCCTGATATTGGGCGAACGCGGTGCCCAGGTAGCTGTTGAGCTTGTAGTCCGAATCGCTGGCGCCGGCCTCAAGACTCTGGCGATAGAAGCCTGCTGCCACACCCACGCGCCACTCGTCATTGAGCCTGTAGCTGCCACCGATGTTCAGGTTATAGCCGCTGCCGTCACCGCTGGCCGAGCTGTTCTGATCATCGAAGTCCAGGTGCTGGCCGCCAGCGTCGACGATCGCCCGCCATTGGCCCACGGCCTGCCAGCTACGGGAGTCGGCTTGCCATTGGTTGCGCAATGAATCCTGATGGGCGCGCAAGGTGCCTTGGGCCATTTCCGGAAGCAGGGTGATTTCCCAGGGCGCTGCCAGCAGTGAATACGCGTAGTCGGCGATCAGTACCTGGCCGGCCTCGGTCGGGTGCACGGTGTCGTTGTAAATCAGCTTGGTCGGGTCCGGATTGGTGCCGCCGACGCCATACACCGGATTCCTGCAGGTGGTGCCACTGAAGCACGTCTGGTTGAGGTTCTGGTCGGTGGCAAAACCAAAACGCCCGGGATCGGCAAAGGTTTCCTTGAGCAGCAACGGAATGTTCAGCGGGATGATCTGCGCATCGATTTGCGACAGGCGCTGTACCAGGGTCTGGTTGAACGCGCCGGCCAGGGTGCTGACGGCCCCTTGGAGCGGGGTGCCATTGACGGCAGGTGTCAGGCCCAGGTCCGGCAGCATCCATACCATTACATAACGGGCGCCAGCCTGTTGCAGCGCCTGGGCGCTGTCGGCCAGGCGCCCGGCTGCGGCCGAGGCCTGGTCGGGGCTGAGGACCAGGCCGTCGAGGAAGTCATTGCCGCCGCCGGAGAGAAAGTACAACGCGTTGGGGTCGGCTCGGCCCCCCGTTGATGCCAGGTATCCGGGACGTGTACGCAACACCTGCCCGGTGTCGCTGTCGGTGACGGTGGAGTTACCGGTGATGGCATCGTAGATCTGTTGGGTGGTGTAGCCGCCGACGGCCCAGTTATTGCCGTCTGGCTGGCCCAGCGCGGCGCGCTCCGGCGAGGTCGAGGCATTCAGGTCGCCCGGGGCAACACCCAGCTTGCCGCCCAATAACGTCGAGGAGATCAGCGATGTGCTTTCGCCGCTGCCGTCGAAGTATTGCGGGCCGGTGCGGTTGGTGAAGCGATAGGTTGAGCCCGGTGCGCCAGGGTCGGCAAATGTACCGGCGTCGGCCAGGCTGTCACCGAAAACGACCATCGTCGAATAAGGCGAGGGTGCGGCGAAGGCTTGCGAGCATGCCAGCGCCAAGAGGCAGCCGACGATGGGGGTGAAATAGGGCATCTTGGTCATGAGTCCGTCCATGATTTTGTTTTTTGTCAGCACTGTGACTGTAGCGCCCTTGGAAGGGTTCTGAAAAGTTTGACGCCAATTATCAGTCGGGCAGTTTCCCCCGTATTTGCGGCTCGATATTGCACCGTTGGCGAGGCTACGTTACTGTGCCTGAACGTATGAATGAGACCCTCCCCGTGTTGATCATCAGCAAACTCTTGATGCGAGTAGTCAAGGCACACGCCCGTTGGCGTTGGCGCGCCTAACTTTTCTCTACCGGCCCCGCCGGACCTGTACCGATTTGCCTTCTTCACCCTCTGTTAAACGCCCCTTGCCGACCAACCCCGGCAACCGGAAAGTGCGTCTGGCAGCGGGTCACTCCCTTGGAAGGCCGTCATTAGAAGTCAGTGAATTCAAGAGGTTTTAACCCACATGTTGCTGATGATTGATAACTACGACTCCTTTACCTACAACGTTGTGCAGTACTTGGGCGAGCTCGGCGCCGAGGTCAAGGTGGTGCGCAACGACGAATTGACCGTGGCCCAGATCGCCGTGTTGAACCCTGAACGCATCGTCGTCTCCCCAGGCCCGTGTACGCCGACCGAAGCGGGCATCTCCCTCGAAGCCATCCAATACTTTGCCGGCAAGCTGCCGATCCTGGGCGTGTGCCTGGGCCATCAGTCCATCGGCCAGGCCTTTGGTGGCGACGTCGTCCGCGCCCGCCAGGTAATGCACGGCAAGACCAGCCCGGTATTTCACAAGGACCAGGGCGTATTCCAGGGTTTGAACCTGCCGGTAACGGTAACCCGCTACCACTCGCTGGTGGTCAAGCGTGAAACCCTGCCCGAGTGCCTTGAGCTGACGGCCTGGACCCAGCTGGAAGACGGCTCGGTCGACGAGATCATGGGCCTGCGTCACAAGACACTGAACGTCGAAGGGGTGCAATTTCACCCGGAATCGATTTTGACCGAGCAGGGCTTCGAGCTGTTCGCTAACTTTCTCAAGCAGAGCGGCGGCACGCGCTAAGGACTTTTCATGGATATCAAGACTGCCCTGAGCCGTATCGTCGGCCATCTGGACCTGAGCACCGCTGAAATGAGCGATGTGATGCGCGAGATCATGACCGGTCAATGCACCGACGCGCAGATCGGCGCGTTCATGATGGCCATGCGCATGAAGAGCGAGAGCATCGACGAAATCGTCGGCGCTGTGTCGGTCATGCGTGAGCTGGCCGACAAGGTTGAACTCAAGACCCTCGACGGCGTGGTCGACGTGGTCGGCACCGGCGGCGACGGTGCGAACATTTTCAACGTGTCGACGGCTTCTTCCTTTGTGGTGGCCGCTGCCGGCTGCACCGTGGCCAAGCACGGTAACCGCGCGGTGTCGGGTAAAAGCGGCAGCGCCGATTTGCTGGAAGCAGCAGGCATCTACCTGAACCTGACCCCGGTACAAGTGGCGCGCTGCATCGATCATGTCGGCATCGGCTTCATGTTTGCCCAGTCCCATCACGGCGCGATGAAACACGCCGCCGGCCCGCGCAAGGACTTGGGCTTGCGTACCCTGTTCAACATGCTCGGCCCGCTTACGAATCCGGCCGGTGTGAAGCATCAGGTAGTGGGCGTGTTCAGCCAGGCGCTGTGCCGGCCATTGGCTGAAGTCCTGCAGCGCCTGGGCAGCAAGCACGTGCTGGTGGTGCACTCCAAGGATGGCCTCGACGAGTTCAGCCTGGCGGCACCGACCTTCGTGGCGGAGCTGAAGAACGACCAGGTCACCGAGTATTGGGTCGAGCCAGAAGACCTCGGCATGAAAAGCCAGAGCCTGCACGGCCTGGCGGTAGAAAGCCCGGCAGCCTCCCTTGAACTGATTCGCGATGCCCTGGGACGCCGCAGGACCGAAAACGGACAGAAAGCCGCAGAAATGATTGTGCTCAACGCCGGTGCGGCGCTGTACGCCGCGGATCACGCCTACAGTCTTAAAGAGGGTGTTGCCCTCGCTCATGATGCATTGCATACCGGGCTGGCGCGCGAAAAGCTCGAAGAACTGGGTGCGTTTACTGCGGTGTTCAAAGTGGAGAATGAAGGATGAGTGTTCCGACCGTTCTGGAAAAAATCCTGGCCCGCAAGGCAGAAGAAGTCGCCGAGCGCCGTGCCCGGGTCAGCCTGGCTGAGCTGGAAGGCCTGGCGAAAACCGCTGATGCACCGCGTGGGTTCGCCAATGCGCTGATCAAGCAGGCCAAGGAAAAACAGCCGGCCGTTATCGCTGAAATCAAGAAGGCTTCGCCGAGCAAGGGCGTGATTCGCGAGATCTTCATCCCTGAAGACATCGCCAAAAGCTACGAGAAGGGCGGCGCGACGTGCCTCTCGGTGTTGACCGATATCGACTATTTCCAGGGTGCCGACCTGTACCTGCAGCAAGCACGTGCGGCGTGTTCGCTGCCGGTGATCCGCAAGGACTTCATGGTCGACCCTTACCAGATCGTCGAAGCCCGTGCCTTGGGCGCCGATTGCGTGCTGTTGATCGTCTCCGCACTGGATGACGTGAAAATGGCTGAACTGGCGGCCGTGGCCAAGAGCGTCGGCCTCGACGTGCTGGTGGAAGTGCACGACGGTGATGAACTGGAACGCGCGCTGAAAACCCTCGACACACCGTTGGTGGGCGTCAACAACCGCAACCTGCACACCTTCGAAGTCAGCCTGGAAAACACCCTCGACCTGTTGCCGCGCATCCCGCGCGACCGGTTGGTGATCACCGAAAGCGGCATCGTCAATCGCGCCGATGTGGAGCTGATGGAAATCAGCGGCGTGTACTCGTTCCTCGTCGGCGAAACCTTCATGCGTGCCGAGAACCCGGGGGCTGAGTTGCAGCGCCTGTTCTTCCCGGAGCGTGGCGTTGCCGTCAGTGGCTCGACCCTGGATTGATGATGACCCAGCCGGTGGCGATGACGGTCGAGGCAGGCCTTAAGGCCGAGCAGGATTTGCTCGCCGCGGTCTGTGCCGGCGAGCAACCGTTCGGCCTGCTGTTCTGGCAGCCCAGCGATCAAGCGTTGGTGATGCCTCGTCGTTTGAGCCGCCTTCCGGCATTCGAGACCGCCAGCCAGGTGTCGGCAGACGCCGGTTGGCCGGTGCTGCTGCGGGAAACGGGCGGTGAGCCGGTTCCACAGTCGGCAGCCACGGTCAATATCGCGCTGGTCTACGCGCCACCGCGCAGTGAAGGTGACCAGGGCCGTATCGAAACCGGCTACCAGCGTCTGTGCCAGCCGATTTGCGACCTGCTGACCGAGTTGGGTGGCAACGCGTCGGTGGGCGAGATCGACGGTGCGTTTTGCGACGGTCGCTACAACGTCAACCTTGATGGTCGCAAAATGGTCGGTACCGCCCAGCGCTGGCGCCAGAGTGGCGGGCGCCCGGTGGGGTTGGTGCATGGTGCGTTGCTGCTGGATGACGATCGCGTCGAGTTGATCGCCGCGGTCAATCGCTTCAATGAAGCATGCGGCCTGGAACAACGGGTGCGCGCCGAAAGCCACATCGCCCTGCACGAAGCCTTTGCGGCGCCAGATGCGATTGCCCGGCTTGATACGTTGTACCGTCAGATGCTTGCGAGTTTCCTGCCGGTTTAACGCGTACCGAAGACCACCATGGTCTTGCCTTTGACATGCACCAGGTTGCGTTCCTCCAGGTCCTTGAGCACACGGCCAACCATTTCCCTTGAGCAACCGACGATCCGCCCGATTTCCTGGCGGGTGATCTTGATCTGCATCCCGTCGGGATGGGTCATGGCGTCCGGTTGCTTGCACAACTCCAGCAGGCAGCGGGCAACCCGGCCGGTGACGTCGAAGAACGCCAGGTCGCCGACTTTGCGCGTGGTGTCTCTCAGGCGCTGTGCGATCTGGCCGCTCAGGGCGTACAGAATGTCGGGATCCTGTTGGGCCAGTTCGCGAAATTTCGTATAGCTGATCTCGGCGACTTCGCATTCGACCTTGGCCCGCACCCAGGCACTGCGTTGCTGTTCCTTTCCGGCTTGTTCGAAAAGCCCGAGTTCACCGAAGAAATCACCGGTATTGAGGTAGGCGATGATCATTTCGCGACCATCGTCATCCTCGATCAGGATGGTGACCGAGCCTTTGATAATGAAGAACAGGGATTCCGAGCGCTCGCCCGCGCAGATGATGTTGTGCTTGGCCGGATGACGCCGGCGCTGACAATGCATCAGCAGTTTGTCGAGGTTCTTGATTTTGGGTGTGGGAGTAATAGCAACCATGGTTGTATCCCGAAAAGACTGCACGGTGTTGGTGAGCTTGTTTTTTTATCCAGCGCGATCAACGGCTAAGCTACATCATCCAATGGATGGCAATGCGCCATTGATTTGGCGCCAGCTTAACAGACACATTCTGACTTCATTAGGGAATTTACCCAGCAAACCCTGCTGTTGATCGCTTTCATGGGAAACGCTGCCGGCCCAAAGTGCTGTGCTAAGCTGGCGACCCTTTTTTAGCAGTGGAGTCTGGGCGATGAAGGCACGCATCCAATGGGCGGGCGAAGCCATGTTCCTCGGTGAGTCGGGCAGTGGCCACGTGGTGGTCATGGACGGCCCGCCGGAAGCCGGTGGCCGCAACCTGGGCGTACGCCCGATGGAAATGCTCCTGCTCGGTGTAGGCGGTTGCAGCAATTTCGATGTGGTGAGCATCCTGAAGAAGTCCCGCCAGGCGGTGGAAAGCTGCGAAGCATTCCTGGAAGCCGAGCGTGCCACCGAAGACCCGAAGGTGTTTACCAGGATCCACATGCACTTTGTCGTCAAGGGCCGGGCGCTTAAAGAAGCCCAGGTCAAGCGGGCCATCGAGTTGTCGGCAGAGAAGTACTGCTCGGCCTCGATCATGCTGGGCGCTGCGGGCGTTGCCATCACTCATGATTACGAGATCATTGAGTTGGGCTGATTCTTCAATCGGCAGGCAAAAAGAAAGGGCGCTTGATAGCGCCCTTTTTTGTTTTCTGCTGAAACTAGATGCGGTACGTGCTTTTGGTCATGACCTTGGCCAGCAGGCTCATGCCAAATTTCACCGGTGCCGGGAAGCGGAAGCCGCCCGCGTCCAGCGCGCTTTCGGCGTGATGTTCTTCATCAATGCGCATCTGCTCAAGAATCGCCCGGGACTTTTCGTCTTCAGCCGGCAGTTGCTCGAGGTGTTCATTGAGGTGTTTGCACACCTGATGCTCGGTGGCGGCCACAAAACCCAGGCTGACTTTGTCGCTGATCAGCCCGGCCACCGCACCAATGCCAAACGATAAGCCGTAGAACAGCGGGTTCAGCACGCTCGGATGGCTGTTCAACTGGCGAATGCGTTGTTCGCACCAGGCCAGGTGATCGATTTCTTCTTCGGCGGCATGTTCCATCGCGGCGCGCACTTGCGGCAGCTTGGCGGTCAGGGCTTGGCCCTGGTACAGCGCCTGGGCACAGACCTCACCGGTATGGTTGATACGCATCAGGCCGGCGACGTGGCGGGTGTCGGTCTCGCTCATCTGCGCTTCGGGCCGCACGATGGCGGGCGACGGGCGGTGCGGTTGGCCGCTGAATGGCAGCAGCGTGCGCATGGCCGTATCGGCTTGCAGCAACAGACGATCAATCGGCGAGTAGTGACGTTGGGTAGTCATGCTGACCTCCGGGAAGAATCTCGGCGGCCAGTTTACCGCAAGAGAGGGGGAAGCGTTTGCGCTGGGTCAAATTGCTTGTGTGGCGAGGGAGCTTGCTCGCGCTGGAGTGCGCAGCGCTCTCGTTTTTGGGGCTGCTACGCAGCCCAGCGGGAGCAAGCTCCCTCGCCACAGCAAGCTGCCTCGCCACAGGTAGTGCTCAGCCCGGCGGCCAGTTCATCTGGCGTTGACCCAGAACATGCATGTGGATGTGATAAACGGTCTGTCCGCCATCTTCGTTGCAGTTCATCACCACACGGAAGCCCTTCTCACAGCCTTGCTCAACCGCCAGGCGCTGGGCGGTGAACAGGATATGCCCGGCCAGCGCCTTGTCTTCCTCGGTGAGGTCGTTGAGGGTGCGGATCGGCTTTTTCGGAATCACCAGGAAATGCACGGGTGCCATTGGCGCGATGTCGTGGAAGGCCATGACCTGGTCATCCTCGTAGATGATCTTCGCGGGTATTTCTCTGTTGATGATCTTGGTGAACAGAGTATCCACAGCTGTTTCTCCATTGTGAAAGTGCAGGGTGAGTGTACTCAGGCGATCAGCGCGGGCAATAGGCCTTGTTGATCGCGCCGGCGATCTTGCGGGTCAGCCAGCGCGGGCTCAGGCGCGGGCTGAACGCCAGCCAGCGATTACGCCGGCCGGGAATGATGATGGCTTTGTTCCTGGCCAGCGCACGCACGGTGTAGAGCGCGACTTCTTCCGGGCTCATCAACTGTTGGCTGCGATCCAGCTTGGCGGTGTCCATTTGGGCGGTGCCGAAGAATGCGGTGCGGGTCGGGCCGGGGCAAAGTACGGAAACCTTGATGCCGCAGGTCTTCAGTTCCTCGCGCAAGCCTTCGGAAAAGTGCAGCACGTAGGCCTTGCTGGCGTAGTAAGTGCTCATCCACGGGCCGGGTTGGAACGCGGCAACCGACGCGACGTTGAGAATCTGCCCGCCGCCGTGCAGGGCCATGGCGTTGCCGAGGGCGTGGCACATGCGGGTCAGGGCGAGGATGTTGACCTCCATCAGGTCCTGCTCGGTCATCCAGTCCTGCGCCAGGAACGGACCGCTGGTACCGATGCCGGCGCAGTTGACCAGCAGGTCGATTTGCCGCTCGCCTTCTTCCAGTTCCAGCAGGAACCCGGAGAGCCGCAGGGGCTCGCCCAGGTCACAGGCTCGGAACAGCACCTCGACGCCGAAGCGCTGAGTCAATTCGATTGCAATGCTTTCCAACTGATCACGCTGGCGGGCCACCAGAATCAAGCTGCGGCCGCGACGGGCCAGTGCTTCGGCCAAGGCCAGGCCGATGCCGCTGGAGGCACCGGTGATCAGAGCGTAACGGGTCATGCGTTTCTCCATCGCAACGCTACCGGGCCTGTGACAGAGGCGTCACAGGCGTCGGGCGTTTTTCACTGTTGCGTAGAGTCTACAGGTTCGGCTGTGTCGTCAGCACTTTGCACATCGACTTCATCGACGGTGGTGGCCTGGTCGCTGTCGTCATCGGAGTTGATGGAGCTGCTTTCGTAGCTGCCACCTACATCGCTTTCCAGTTGATCCAGGTAGCCGCTCATGCCAACCAACACCGCGCCGGCAAATACCAGCGGAATGAATGCGAGCCACAATGCGGAGAGGATTTTCACCGCAGTGGAGTTACGCGGTGGTGGCGCGCCGTACTGGTTTGCGCCCGTGTTACCGGGGAGGACCATCAGCAGGATCGGGAAGATGCTGCCAACGAAGGGCACCAGGTGCAGGAACCACAGCCAGCCGGACCAGCCCAGGTCATGCAGGCGCTGCACGGTGATCTGTACGCTGACCCACACAGCGGCCACGAGTATGGCAATCCCCACCAGGAAGCCAATGACCATGGCAATCGTCGGAGAGACCGCAGCGATACCAAGTCCGACGGTGAAGAACACGCTTGAGACGAGGAGGATCACCACGCTCAGCACCAGCGTCCACGCCAGGAAGCGCAGGCGTCCGATCCGGCCGTTGACGGTGAATACCTTAAGGGTGGAAAACTCCGGCAGGTTCTCGCCAACCGCGGCCCGGGGCGGGGCGTAAGGCGATGCGGCGGGGCGGGTGTAATCAGTCGAGCTGCCGGAGTCCGTTTCATGGGTTTCGGCAAGGCTGAAGGCGACCGGCTGCTCTTCTTCTATCCGCGCATCCACCCCGGCGTTTTTCAGCGCTTGCAGATAGGTCTCGGCATCGGCGCGGGAAAGGTCGCGTTTCAGCGCGACCGGGCGGCCGGTGAATAGCTTTTCGATCGCTTCGACATCACTTTTGAACAACTCGGCGAGGTTCAGCTTGGCGGTGGTGCTTTCGACACCCGGGAGCAATGCGCCATCAAACACAATCTTGAAACGGTTGTCGCTCATGCGGGCATCCTTGTCACTTGAATTGGGGAGGCCTGCCTTGATCAGCAGGCTCTGGATCGCGGATCAGCGTGGCCAGCGTTCTGGCAATTGTGCCGCATGCTCGAGCGCCTTGCGGTATTCGGCATCCAGGCGGGCCACGAGTTCATCGACGCTGGGCAAATCATCAATCTCTCCGACGCCCTGGCCGGCGGACCATACGGTCTTCCAGGCTTTGGCTTCGTCGTTGAGGGGCTTGAGCTTGGAGCCAAAATTGACTTCACCCTTGCCTTGCAGCGCGGCGAGGTCGAAACCGGCATTTTCCAGGCTCTGGCGCATGAAGCTTGCGGGAACACCGGAGACGGCTGGAGTGTGCACGATGTCGGCGGCGCGCGATGTGAGCAGCATCTCTTTATAGGCATCCGGGGCATGGCTTTCGGTGGTGCCGATAAAACGCGTGCCGAAATAGGCCAGGTCGGCGCCGAGCAGTTGCGCGGCGAGGATTTCGTGGCCGTGGTTCAGGCAACCGGCGAGCAGCAGGGTTTTGTCGAAGAACTGACGGATTTCTGCGATCAGCGAGAACGGGCTCCAGGTGCCGGCATGGCCACCGGCGCCCGCCGCAACGGCGATCAGGCCATCGACGCCGGCTTCAGCGGCTTTTTCGGCGTGGCGCCGGGTGGTGACATCGTGGAATACCAGGCCGCCGTAGCTATGCACCGCGTCTACCAATTCTTTCACCGCGCCCAGGCTGGTGATGACGATCGGCACCTTGTGCTCGACGCAGATTGCCAGGTCAGCTTCCACCCGCGGGTTACTGTTGTGCACGATCAGGTTGACCGCATAAGGCGCCGGGTTCTCCAGCAGCGCCAGGCCCGCTTCGATTTCTTCCAGCCACGCCTTGAAGCCGCTGCTTTCCCGCTGGTTGAGGGCAGGGAAGCTGCCGACGATCCCGTTGCGGCAGCAGGCCAGCACCAGTTGCGGGTTGGAGATCAGAAACATCGGCGCAGCCACGACGGGCAGGCGCAGATTTTGTTCGAGCGAAGCGGGCAGCGACATTGGAAGTACCCCGAGTAATAGAGATTAGAACGGTTTGACCACGACCAAAATTACGATAGCCAGCAATATCAGAACTGGCACTTCATTGAACCAGCGATAAAAGACATGGCTGCGGGTGTTTTCGCCACGGGCGAAACGTTTTACCTGCGCGCCGCACATATGGTGGTAGCCGATGAGCAGTACTACCAGGGTCAACTTGGCGTGGATCCACCCGCCGGATTGAAAGATGGCCGGGTTGAGGTAGATCAGCCAGCCGCCGAACACCAGGCTGGCGATCATCGCCGGGCCCATGATGCCGCGGTACAGCTTGCGCTCCATCACGCTGAAGCGTTCCTTGCTGATGGTGTCCTCGCTTTGGGCGTGGTAGACGAACAGGCGCGGAAGGTAGAACAGCGCGGCAAACCAGCAGACGATGCTGACGATATGAAAGGCTTTGACCCATAGATAAAGCATTTTTAGTTATTCCCAGGTTCACGGTAGCTGAAGATAGTAGTGGCTCTTGCGTCTACACGTCATGTTGAAGGTTGTCGCAGGACGATACGAACCCTATTATCGACGGCTTTCCAGTGGGTTCGTTGAGGGCAGGTTTATGGTCAAGGTCGGTATCGTCGGCGGCACGGGTTACACCGGTGTCGAATTGCTGCGTCTGTTGGCTCAGCATCCGCAAGCTGAGGTGGTGGTGATCACTTCCCGATCCGAGGCCGGCCTGGCTGTGGCCGATATGTACCCGAACCTGCGAGGCCACTATGACGGCCTGGCGTTCAGCGTTCCGGATATCAAGACCCTGGGCGCGTGTGATGTGGTCTTCTTTGCCACGCCTCACGGTGTGGCCCATGCCCTGGCGGGCGAGTTGCTGGCCGCCGGTACCAAGGTGATCGACTTGTCGGCAGACTTCCGCCTGCAGGACGCCGATGAGTGGGCCAAGTGGTACGGCCAGCCTCACGGTGCACCGCAGTTGCTGGAAGAGGCGGTGTACGGCCTGCCGGAAGTCAATCGTGAGCAGATCAAGCAAGCACGCCTGATCGCGGTGCCGGGTTGCTATCCGACGGCTACGCAGTTGGGGTTCCTGCCATTGCTGGAAGCCGGGCTGGCGGATGCATCGCGGCTGATTGCTGACTGCAAGTCGGGCGTCAGCGGTGCTGGTCGTGGGGCCGCTGTAGGTTCGCTTTACTCCGAGACGTCGGAAAGCATGAAAGCCTATGCAGTCAAAGGCCATCGTCACTTGCCGGAAATTCGCCAGGGGCTGCGTCGTGCTGCGGGCAAGGATGTTGGCCTGACGTTTGTGCCGCACCTGACACCGATGATCCGCGGGATCCACTCCACACTGTATGCGACAGTCGTTGATCGTTCGGTAGACCTGCAGGCGCTGTTTGAAAAGCGCTACGCCAATGAGCCGTTCGTCGATGTGATGCCGGCGGGCAGCCACCCGGAGACCCGTAGCGTGCGCGGTGCCAACGTGTGCCGTATCGCGGTACACCGTCCACAGGATGGTGACCTGGTGGTGGTATTGTCGGTCATCGACAACCTGGTCAAGGGCGCTTCGGGCCAGGCTGTGCAGAACATGAACATCCTGTTTGGCCTGGATGAGAAGCTGGGCCTGTCCCACGCGGGCATGCTGCCGTAAATTTTCTGCTGTTGCGCAAAGGCCCGTTGATCGGGCCTTTCGTGTTTTTAATGGCCACTGCGCAGATTGATATACCGTAACAATAGTTGACCGCTTTTCTAGGAGAAGCGGATAATGCCCGCCATCACGCATATGGCGGCGCTACGCCGGGAGATTATCAGCATGAGCGTTGAATCCTTCACCCCCACGGCTTTGCAATTCACCCACGGTGCTGCGCACAAGGTGAAGAGCCTGGTCGATGAAGAGGGTAATGATCGCTTGAAGCTGCGCGTATTTGTTACGGGCGGCGGTTGTTCAGGGTTTCAGTACGGTTTTACCTTCGATGAAGACGTGGCCGATGACGACACCATCGTTGAGCGCGAGGGCGTCAGCCTGGTTGTCGATCCGATGAGCTTCCAGTACCTGGCAGGAGCCGAGGTGGACTATCAGGAAGGTCTGGAAGGTTCGCGCTTCGTGATCAAGAACCCGAATGCCACCACCACTTGTGGTTGCGGGTCTTCGTTCTCGATCTGATCGACAGCGGATATAAAAACGCCGCTTGGCCTTGATAGGGCCAAGCGGCGTTTTGCTGTGTGGGATTCAGGCGGGGTAGATCGCGCCGAGTACACGAAGGCCGCGGGCGCCGGTGACGCTGGGGCGGTTGGCGGCGATGCCTTCCAGGCAGCAATGGGCCAGCCAGGCGAACGCCATGGCTTCGACCCAGTCAGGGTCTACGCCGCAGGTGGCGGTGCTGCTGACCTGGGTCGCCGGCAGCAGGGCGCTCAGGCGGCTCATCAAGGTTGCGTTGTGGGCGCCGCCGCCGCAGACCAGCAGGGTTTCGGTCTGTGGTTGGGCGGTTTGCAGGGATTCGACGATGGTCAGGGCAGTCAGCTCGAGCAATGTGGCTTGCACGTCCTGGGCTGCGAATGGCGGCAATCGTCCCAGGTGATGCTCAAGCCATCCCAGGTTGAAGACTTCGCGACCGGTGCTTTTTGGCCCCTTGGTCACAAAGAACGGATCGCTGAGCAATGCCTTGAGTAGCTGGGGTTCAACCTTCCCGCTGGCAGCCCACTGGCCATCGCGGTCGAAGTTCTCGCCGCGTTGCTGGTGAATCCAGGCATCCAGCAGGACATTCCCCGGGCCGCAGTCGAAGCCCGCAACCGGTTTGCCGGTCTCGATCAGGCTGAGGTTGCTGAAGCCGCCCACATTCAGCACGGCGCGGTTGCCCGTGCGCTCGCCAAACAGTGCCTCATGAAATGCAGGCACCAGCGGGGCGCCTTGGCCTCCGGCGGCGACATCGCGGCTACGGAAATCACTGACGACGGTGATTCCGGTCAATTCGGTGAGCAGCGCCGGGTTGCCGATCTGCACGGTAAAACCCCGTGCAGGTTCGTGACGAATGGTTTGGCCGTGGCTGCCAATCGCTCGAATGTCCTGGGGCTTGAGGTTCTGCTGATCGAGTAGGGCGTGAATACCTTGGGCGGCAAGCGTCACCCAGTTCTGCTGCGCGAGCGCCGAACGGGCAATCTCGTCCGGGCCGCTGGCGCACAGGCCAAGCAGCTCGGAACGCAGGGATTCAGGCATGGGGATGTAGTGGGTGGCGATCAGCTTGATCGCCGGGCCTTGCTCGATCAGGGCAATGTCCAGGCCATCAAGGCTGGTCCCGGACATCACACCTATATAGAGCGACATGGCTTAGCGCTTCGCCGAAGCCAGGAGAGTAGAGCGCTCCTGGTCCATGCGGGCCATCAATGGCTGGCTCTGCTGCAGGAAGCGAGCGCGCTCGGCCTTGGCGATCGGGTCGGCCATTGGCAGCTTCTGGCCCAGTGGGTCGACGTGCACGCCGTTGACCTGGAACTCGTAGTGCAAGTGCGGGCCGGTGGACAGCCCGGTAGTGCCGATGTAACCGATCACCTGGCCCTGCTTGACGTTGCCGCCGGTCTGGATGCCCTTGGCGAAACCTTGCATGTGGCCATACAGCGTGCGGTAGGTGGCCCCGTGCTGGATGATCACGGTGTTGCCGTAGCCGCCACGGCGACCAGCCAGCAAGACCTTGCCGTCACCGGCAGCCTTGATCGGCGTGCCACGCGGGGCGGCGTAGTCGACGCCTTTGTGAGCGCGAATTTTGTTCAGAATTGGATGCTTGCGACCCATCGAGAAACGCGAGCTAATACGGGCGAAGTCAACCGGGGTACGGATGAACGCCTTGCGCATGCTGTTGCCGTCGGCGGTGTAGTAGCTGCTGTTGCCTTGTTTGTTGGTGTAGCGCACGGCGGTGTAGGTCTTGCCACGGTTGGTAAACCGCGCAGAAAGGATGTTGCCGGTGCCGACGACCTTGCCGTTGGCGACCTTCTGTTCGTAGATCACGTCGAATTCGTCACCCTGGCGAATGTCCTGGGCGAAGTCGATGTCGTAGCCAAACACGCTGGCCATGTCCATGGTCATGCTGTGGGACAGGCCGGCGCGGGCGGCGGACTGCGACAGCGAGCTGTTGATCACGCCGTGTACATAGGCGGAGCGCATGACCGGCTTGGTGGTGATGCGGTTGAACGCAAAGCCCTTGGCGCCTTTGGTCAGGGTGATGCTTTCCAGGTCGCTGACGTTGCTGTGCAGGTTGGTCAACTGGCCGTCGGGCGCCAGTTCGAATTCAAGCTTCTGGCCATGCTTGAGTTGGGTGAATTGCTTGGCCTGCTTGTCGCTTGCCAGTACATCGTTGACCGTCGCGGCGGGGAGGCCGACCTTTTCGAACAGGGTCGAAAGGGTGTCGCCCTTGGCAACAATGACTTCCCGGTGCAGCGGGTTCTTGGGTGCCTCTACTACCGCAGGTTCGGCCTGCGCGGTTTCCTTGGTGTCTTCGGCGCTGCTTTCGATCTGGGCAAACGGCGATTCGGCTGCGCCATTTGTGGCTTGAAGTGCGTCGGAAGCGTCTTGATCTTGTGTCAGTTGCTCAACCGGACTTTCAAGGTCAAGGCTTAGGGTCGTTCGTTTGGCTTCTACGTCGCTGGAAGGAAATACCAGGAGTGCCAGGCTCAGAAGGGCGGCGATCCCACTTGCGGCGAGCAGGTGGGTCTTCGGGTAAAGCGGCGGCGCTTTAGACGGTTCTGTGGTCATAAGTAATTTTGACTTTGAAAAGATGAATTGGAAAAGATGAATGACATGATGAAGATGAAATAACTGTATAAAATATAACCAAATCATCTGTGGTGCAAGCTTGCGAACGCTGGGCTTGCTGAACGGTGTCCGTGCGCAGGGCAAAACTTGTAATTAGTCCCTGATCTTGTATGGTTGGTTCCCTTTTGAATCTGAGCCTTGCGGGTCTGTTATGAAGTCGGTTGAAGAGCAGCTAGCGCTGATCAAACGTGGTGCGGAAGAACTGTTGGTCGAAGCTGAGCTGATCGAAAAGCTCAAGCGTGGTCAGCCCCTGCGTATTAAGGCTGGCTTTGATCCGACGGCGCCGGATCTGCACCTTGGGCATACGGTGCTTATTAATAAGCTGCGCCAGTTCCAGGAACTGGGGCATCAGGTGATCTTCCTTATAGGTGACTTCACCGGGATGATCGGCGATCCGAGCGGCAAGAGCGCTACGCGTCCGCCGCTGACCCGTGAGCAGGTTCTCGATAACGCCGAGACCTACAAGACCCAGGTCTTCAAGATTCTTGATCCGGCCAAGACCGAGGTGGCCTTCAACTCCACCTGGATGGATCAGATGGGGCCGGCGGATTTCATTCGTCTTACGTCCCAGTACACCGTTGCTCGCATGCTCGAGCGCGATGACTTCGATAAGCGCTACTCCACCAATCAGCCGATCGCTATCCATGAGTTCCTGTACCCATTGGTTCAAGGGTATGACTCGGTGGCGTTGCGTGCCGATGTCGAGCTGGGCGGTACTGATCAGAAGTTCAACCTGCTGATGGGGCGTGAGCTGCAGCGTGCGTATGGGCAAGAGGCTCAGTGCATTCTGACGATGCCGTTGCTGGAAGGGCTGGATGGCGTCAAGAAGATGTCCAAGTCCCTGGGTAACTATGTCGGTATCCAGGAAGCGCCGGGTGTGATGTACGGCAAGCTGGTTTCGATTCCGGATGCGCTGATGTGGCGTTACTTCGAACTGTTGAGTTTCCGCTCGATGGATGAGATCAATGCGTTGCGTGCTGAAGTGGAAGCTGGGGCTAACCCGCGGGATGTGAAGATCAAGCTGGCTGAAGAGATTGTTGCGCGCTTCCATGGTGAAGAGGCTGCGGCCAGTGCTCACCGTGCTGCGGGTAACCGTATGAAGGATGGCGAGCTGCCGGATGATCTGCCTGAGATTGAATTGACTGCTGGCGAGGCAATGCCGATCGCTGCCGTCCTTAATAAGGCGGGCCTGGTGAAGAACTCGGCGGTGGCGCGCGACCTTCTGGGGTCTGGCGGTGTACGTATAGATGGTGAGGTTGTCGATCGCACCTTTATATACGAGCTGGGCGCGACCCACGTTTGCCAGGCCGGCAAGAAGGCATTTGCGCGTATTACGCTTAAATCCGAATAAACCTGAAATTAACTGTTGACGGCGTTTTATATCTGTCTATAATTCGCCCCACTTCC